>WGOB01000024.1 GCA_016124255.1 Alphaproteobacteria bacterium
GCCGCTCGTGGTCAATATTCTGCTTGTGCTGTTCACGTTCGGCTACGCGACGCTGGCGCTGCCGCCGCTGCATCGCTGGCTGGCGGCGACGGCGGCCTCTCCCTTCCCCGCGATCGGCGCAGCGCAGGCGCTGGCGCTGGCGCCGGCGGGCGCGGCGGCGCTCATCAAGACGGCGCTCTACGTGTTTGGTCCGGCGATGAAAACGGCGGCGCTCGCGGCGCATGTGCTCTTGGGCCTGGCGGCGCTGACGATGGTGGTCTCGGCGGTGCAGGCGCTCGGCAAGCGGGATATCCGCGAGCGGCTTTGCTATTCCGCCATCGCACAGCTTGCCGCGGTGACGGCCGGGGTGATGATCGCGGCGCCGGCGAGCTATTACGCGGCGATCCTGCAAGTGATCGCGCACAGCGTTGCGGCGCTGGCGATGATCATGGCGTTTGCGAACGTCTATGCGGCGACCGGGCGAACCGCGGTTGCTGACATGCATGGGCTGGGCAGGCTGATGCCGTGGACGTTCGCCGGGGTCGCGGTGGGTGCTGCGAGCCTCGTCGGCCTGCCGCCGCTCGCGGGCGCGTGGCCGAAATTGTGGCTCATGACCGCGTCTGCGGAGGCGACGCAGCCGAGCCTGATCTGGGCAGGGGGACTTGCCGCGCTCTCCGTCATCGCGGCGTTCGCGTATCTCGCGCCTTTGGCGGCGAACGCGCTGGTTGGAACGGCGCCGGCGAACCCATTTCATCGCCCGGACCGTGCGGCGCTGACGCTCATCGTTCCAGTCGTGGCGCTGGCGGCGGCGGCTCTTGGGCTCATCGCCATCGTCAATCCGCTCTATCAATTTCTCGCACCGATCTGGGGCGCCGCATCGTGACCGACAGTCCCCACGAGCGATCAGGTACGCGCCCGGCCGAGTCGAACCGGCTCGCAGGGGCGCTCGCGTTCATCCTGATGGCGCTGATGACGTTGGGCGCGATCGCGTTCCAAGCCCTTACGCGCGCCGGCGCGCCGGACGCCACGCCCGGCGTGCTCGGGTTGTTCGGCCTCGTCGCCGCCTTCGCGGCGTTTGGGTTCGCCTGGCTGTTGCGCTTGGCGTTCAACCGTCCGCCCCGCGAGACCCCGACCGATGCTGCAATCGATCTCGATTAATCCCGGCTTTGCGCTGCTGATCGGCGCGATCGTGGCGTTCGCGGCGCCGCGGCCGCTGCGGGCGCTGGTGATGACGCTGGCGCCGCTGGCGACGCTCGCGCTCGTGCTCTGGCGCCCGTTCGGCGAATATCGCGGCTTCTCCCAGATCGGACTCGAGATCATCCGGTTCCGGATCGATGAGCTGTCGCTGGTGTTCGGATTGCATTTCGCGATCACGGCGATCCTCATCGGCGTCGCAAGCGGCGCGCGCAACGATCGCAACGAAGACGCCGCCATGCTGGCGATGGGCGGCGCGGCGGGGACCGCTGCGTTCTCGGGCGACCTCATCACGTTCGTGGCGGCGTCGGAGCTCTCCGCGCTCGCAGGATTTTGGATCATTCTCACCGCAGGCGGGCGCGCGCCGTTCGAAGCGGGATTGCGGTTCCTGATCTGGCAGGGCCTCGGCGGATTGCTGATGCTGTGCGGCGTCGCCTTTCACCTCGCCGACGGGTTCGACAACGCCTTCACGCGCCTGCCGGCGGACTCGCTCGGCGGCGGCTTCATTTTGACGGGGCTGGCGATCAAGGCGGCGGGGCCGCTGGCGCATGTGTGGTTCAAGGAGGCGGCGGCGCAGGCGTCTCCGATCGGCGCTGCAGCCATCGCCGCCTACTCCACGCCCCTGGCGCTCTACGCGCTGATGCGCGGCTATGCTGGGGAGGAGGCGCTGAGCCTGCTCGGGCTCGGCGCGGCGATCATCGGCGCGGTCTATGCGCTGGCGGAGGACAATATGCGCCGGGCGCTGGGCTACAGCGCCATCAGCCAGGCGGGGCTGATCGTCGCCGGGATTGGGGCCGGCGCGCCGGGCGAGGGCGCGGCGCCCGGGTTCGCGCCGGCGGCCTTGCACGTGCTGACCATGGGGATCGCGTACTTCCTGATGTTCGCAGCGCTGGGCGCGACCGAACGCGGCGAGGGCGCGGTGCGGGCGTCGGGCGTGCGGCGCGATGGCGTGTCTGCGCCGGCGGCCGCGGCGCTCGGTCTGATCGGGGCCTTGAGCGCCGCTGGCGCGCCAGGGCTGGCGGGCTATGTGAGCGAGAGCCTGCTGCGCGAAACGCTGGCTGCGGGCCCGCCGGTCCGGTCTTTGGCGCTGTTGGGCGCGGGGGCCGCCACGATCGCGTTCTGCCTCGTGCGGATGCCGATGGCGCTCTTCGGCGGGCGACCGGCCGCGAGCGAGGGGCCGCGGCCCGGGGCGTTCCGGCTTTATCTGGCGATGGCGCTGTCGGCGTTTCTGTGCCTCGCGGTCGGGCTGGCGCCGGACTGGATCCTCGGGCTTTCGCCATCGGGACCGCTGTCGTTCGACGCGTTGTCGCCTGCGCGGGTGGCGGCGCGGTTGGAATTCCTTGGCGCCGCCGCCTCCGGGGCCATCCTGGCCGCGAGCCTTGGGCTGTCCAGCCATCGCCGGCCGCGCGATCTCGCCGACGTGGACGCATTCTATGAGGGGCCGGCCGCCCGTTTCCTGGGCCGGGCCGGGGGGGCGCTGCTGCGGACCTACGAAGCAGGAAGAGCTGGTCTCGACGTCACGTTGGGGCGGGTTGGCGTAGCGCTCGACAAAGGATCGCGCCGTTTTGATCAACCGCACAGGGACGCAGGATTTCTCCAAAGCCTGAGTCTTGGGGTCATTCTCTGCCTGGTTGTCGGCCTCTACCTCTTTTCAACTTAGCCCGTTGCAGCTGGATTCATTAATATTACCTTTGATTAATTGTTTTCTACAACCGATAACCTTCTTCGGACTTGATTTGGAGGAGACTATCTTTAGATTGAGGCCGTCTTTGTTTGGAAGGTCTCTCAAGCAATGGATCAGCGCGCCGATCTAGTGGAGATGACGGCTGATATTGTTTCCGCATACGTAAGCGGGAACCAAATAGATGCAGCGGAGATCCCAGCTCTGATCCGCACCGTGTTTGCGGCGCTGCGCGACGTCGGGGATCACCCGACGGCGGAGGAAGATCGGACGCAGGAGCCTGCGGTGCCGATCAAGCGCTCGGTGATGCCCGATTTCATCGTCTGCCTGGAAGACGGCAAGAAGTTCAAATCGCTGAAGCGGCACCTGCGGACGCGCTACGGCATGACGCCGGAGGAGTATCGGGCGAAATGGGGATTGTCGCATGACTATCCCATGGTCGCGCCGAACTACGCAAAGGCCAGGTCCGACCTTGCCAAACGCATGGGGCTGGGCACCTCGCGCCGCTCCAGCTCCTGATTTTTCAATCAGTTCGTACGCTGAGCGCCTGGCTGCTTGCGCACCGGGCGAAGCCGATTGATGCGTGGATACTAGGAATTTAATCCTACCGATGGCGTGCGCGGCGATGCTGGGGATGCACGCGGATCGGAGGTAGGCGATGGCGAACCAGACGGACGTACGAGAGGCGGATGACGCGCGGGCGCGTCTCGCCATGGGGCTGGCCGGCTACGCCGTCGGCGTTCCAGTCGAGGCCATCGCCACGACGCAGCGCGGCTGCGTGGAGGCGGCCTTCGGCCGGCAATTGGCGATGTACCTCTGCCACGTGGCGTTTGAGATGAGTTTGAGCCGGGTCGCGTACGCCTTCGCCCGTGATCGATCGACCGCGGCCCATGCCTGCCACATGATCGAGGACCGCCGCGAGGATCCAGGGTTCGACGCCTGGGCCGATGCGCTGGAGACGGCGCTGCGGGAGGCGCCGGCGCCCGATCGGCGCCGGGTCGCCGGACGATGAGCGCCAATCGCGCCGCCGACCCGGCGCGCACCATCGTGCGGGTGCTTGTCCGTCTTGCAGCGCCAGGCGCGCTCCTGGCGATGACGCCGGACGGCCGTGGGTACGGGGTCTATCGCGGCGCGGACCGCAGGCGGCGCCCGGTGCTCCTCCTGTCACACGCGCAGACACAAACGCTGCTCGCGGACGGCGCCATCGCCGCCGCGCCAAACGGCTTCGCGCTCACGCCTGCCGGCAGAGCGCGGGCGCAGCGGGCGCTTGCGACGCCGGGGGAGACGTTTCACGCGCAGCATGCGCCGATCGTGGCGCGGGGCGTGATCGACGCCGATGGCGACGTCCGCATGGGGCGGGGCCTTGATCCGATGGGCGCTGTGCGCCGCCTGGCGCATCTGCGCGACGGCGATGGCCGGCCGTGGCTGAGCGCCACCGAAATGGCGGCTGCGTCGCGCCTGCGGGCGGATTGGGATCAAGGCCAGATCGGCCTTACGCCGATGACGGACTGGAGCGCGCCGCCGACATCGGGCGGCGCGCGCGGTCCCGGTGATGGGCGCCAAGCGGCGTTGGCGCGCGGTCTTGATGCGCGGGCGCGCGTGGAGACGGCGCTTGGCGCGCTCGCTGCCCCCTTGCGCCGGGCGGTGACGGCGATTTGCCTAGAAGAATGCGGACTTGAGCAAGTCGAGCGCCGCGAGGGGTGGCCGCCGCGTTCGGCAAAAGTGGCGCTCAAGCTGGCGTTGGCGCAGCTGGCGTCAACCCCGCGCTGACGGCTCAAGCGCATCGCGCGCGTCACGGCGCATGCGCTCGATCATCGCGATCATGCCGTTGGAGCGCTGCGGCGTCAGCGCATCGGCCAAACCAAGGCGCTTGAAGGCCGCGTCCGGCTCGACGGAGAGGATGTCCCGCGGCGTGCGGTTGGAGAAAAGGCGCAAGAGGATCGCGATCAAGCCGCGGACGATGTGCGCGTCGGAATCGCCGCGAAAAACGAGACGCTCACGATCCTCGGGGTTTCGCGCCGAGACCAGCCAGACCTGGCTGGCGCAGCCGCGCACTTTCGTGGCCTCCGTCCGCTCCTCCGGCGCAAGCGGCGCCAGGGAGCGGCCAAGGTCAATCACGTAGCCGTACCGCTCCTCCCAGTCGGAAAGCAGCGCGAAGTCCGCGGCGAGCGCGTCGATGTCGGCGTCGATGCCGGGCATAGAGCGCAGATGCCGCCCCAGGCGCTGTCACGCAAGGGCTGAGGCGTCAGCGCTGGATCGCGGCGAGGGCGGCTTCCGCGGTGCCGGGTCGCGGCGCCCCCGCAGCGTCGGAGAGCGGCTGGGCGCCTTGCGCCGGGCCGGGAGTCGCGACGTCGTTGATGCACTGTCCGACTTGCGCGATTGCATGGGAGCCCAGACAGAAGGCGTTCTCATACCGGAACCGCGCGGCCGACATGCATTGGTAGAGCTGAAGCTGCGCCATCTCCACGCAGTCGCGGGTGCGCTGCTCGTTGAGAAGCCGATCTACGTCGCTTGGGCGATCTTCGGCGGCGTTCAGGGCCTGCAGGGCCGCGATCGTGGTCATCCGGTTCACGGCTTCGCCCCGCTCCGGCTTGATCCGCCAAGTGTAGGACACAGGCGCGCTCACTTCCACGGCGCCGCCCGCGCCGCCGACGGAATCCCAGAACCGGCGCCCGCCATACGCGGTCGGGTCGGTCCAGGGCGTATGTTGCATCGGCCTGGCGACGAGCCGGCCGGCGTCGGCGCCGGCGGGGTGCGGCCGCCCCACGCCATTGGCGCGCATGCGCTGAATGCGTTCCGCCTGGCGCGGGGCCACGGCGTTGGCCCAGCGTTGACGCTGGAGGCTGTAGGCGAGTTCCTGGAAGCGGTTGGCGACGACGCCGATGCGGGCGGCGTCGGCGGTGGAGGATTCAAGGACCAGCTTGGTTGCGTCATCGCCGCCGCGCAGCATGCGCGCCCAGCCGGTGTCGATGAGCATGCCGCGGATCACGGCGTCGCGGCCATAATAGGCGGCGGCTTCGCGCACGCCCTCGTTGAACGCCGGCGACTGCGCGGCGGTCATTGCGCCGTAGGCGATCCAGCCGCGGCTGATCGCGTCGCGGTTGTGGCGCGTCGAGGTGTCTAAGGCGCTCTCCAATTGGTCGGCGTTGTTCACCGAGATGCTGCGCAGCGCGCCGATATCGGCCTGATACGCGGCGTACGCCTGAACCGCATCTTGAAGCGGCGCGCCGCTGGCGCTCGCGGCGTCCGGGTTGGTCGGTTGCGGCGCCGCATCGGGCGCGCCGCTGTTTTGCGCGTTGGCCACGCCAAACAGCGCGATCGCCGCGGTCGTGGTGAGGATCGCTAAGCTACGCATCCCTGCTCCTGTCCCTCATTCCCTGCTGGCCCCCCGTTTCCCACGGCCTTGCGGGTGTGCGTGCTTTCTCCCGCGACTCAGCGAGAGCACGATCGTCCTTGAGGCGTTAAGGACGCTTTTACTCGCGAGGCCGGTTTTGGCGCCAACACAGATTTCAGTAATTTCCGTAATCCCCGGCGGGCTTTGGTCGCGAGAGCGACGCGCAGGGCTGGCGGGGCTGTTGTGGGCGTGGATGGGCGCGTGCGTGCTCATGTGCGCAACCGCCGGAGCTTTCGGCGCAAATTGGCGCAGCGCCGCCGACGCCGCCGTCGTCGCGCTGATGCCGCCGCTGGTGGGTCTCATCCTGCTTGCGCGCTTTCGCCGCGCCGTCGTGCGCGGCTATTTCGTCTTCGCGTGGACGTTGGCGGCGACGTTCCTCACAGCGATGGACGGGGGCGCGCAATCGCCGCTCGGCGCGCTGTTCCTGCTCGCGCCGCTGATGGCTTCGCTGGTCGGCGGCGGCTGGCTTGTCGTGGGTGCGACGGTCGGCGCCGCGGGGGGCTATGTGGCGTCGGCGTGGCTTGGCGTCGCCGCGGACGCCGCACCGCTTGGACCCGCGCCGGAATTGCTGGCGGCGACCGGGCTCTTCTTCACGGGACTGACGCTGCTCTGGATGCGCGCGGCGGAGGCGGCGGCGGTGCGCGCGCGGCTCGATCGCGCGCTCGCGGAAGCCGCGCATGAATTGCGCACGCCGCTCGGGCAGATCGCCGGGTTCGCCGACGCGATCGAGAGCGAGGTTTTTGGGCCGGCGCCGGCGCGTTATGTGGAATACGCCGGCATCATCCGCGAGACGAGCGCAGGGCTGGTGGAGCAGATCACGCGGCGTCTCGACCTGTTGCGCGCGGGATTGCGCGCCGACGCGCTTGCGTTGGAGGAGATCGACATCGCGCCGATCATCGGCGACGTGGTTCGCCTTGCGGAGAGCGACGCCGGCGCGAAGTCGATCACGCTGTCGCTGGCGGCGCCGGGGCCGCTCGCGGCGCGCGCCGATCCGGTGGCGGTGCGGCGGATGCTTACGAACCTCGTCGGCAACGCGGTAAAATACACGCCAGAGCACGGCCGCATTCATGTGGCCGCGCAGAACGGCGACCGCGCGGTTGAGATCAGCGTTTCGGATTCCGGTCCGGGCATTCCGGCGTCGCAGCGCGCGCGCATGCTGCGTCCGTTCACGCGCGGTGATTCAATGGAGGCGGGCGCAGGACTAGGGCTTGCGCTGACGCAGGATCTGGCGCGCCAGCATGGCGGATCGCTGGAACTCGCAGACGCTGACGGCGGCGGCCTCAACGCGATGGTGCGCCTGCCCCGAGACGGACCCCGTCAGCGCGGCTGAGCCAGCGCGAGAAAGGTGCGGGCCGCGGCGAAGTCGCCGATCTCGATCAGCAGCCGTTGTCCGCCGACTTCAAGGATCGCGCTTTCGCGTGGATCGAGGGCGGCCAGTTGCGGCAGCACGTCGGGGGGAAACTCGAAAATGACGCTGCGCACGCCGTCAACCGTTGCGATGCGTCGTTCGCGGGCGTGGATGCGCGTCGCGGCGGCGCGCAGCGGTGCGCCTGCTTCCAGACCGCGAGCGCGGCGCGCCGGCGCGCTGAGCGTGGGCGCCGATGCGCGCGCGACGTCGCGGATCACCAGGCTGGCGCTCGCGGGCGGGCGCTCGGACGCCGCGATCGGCGCCACGAGCGCGACGGCATCGGGACGCACGCCGAATTGCGCACGGCGCGGGGCTGGAATGTCTTGAACCAATAGCCAGCCGGCGGCGTCGGGGCGGCGCTGCGCGCGCCATGCGCGCAGCAGGCCGGGCAGCGTCAGCGACGGCGTGCGGGCCCAGGCGCGATAGCTGTCGCGTGCGCGGGCTGCGGCCTCCAGCGTGCGGGCGTCATCGCAAGCGCGCGCGGCGGCGGCGTTGCGGGCGGCGTGCTCAAGCTCCTGAACGCGCTCCTCCGTCCAGCCGCCACGCAGCAATGCGCCGCGCGCCTGCGCTGCGCCGCTGACCAACGCGTTGCGGACGTCGGGGGTGAACAGGGCGCAGCGATCGTCCGCCTCGATCAGGCCGCGGCGCTCGGCGAATTGCGCGCGTGCGTCCAGCGAATCGGCGCCAGCCAAGGGCGCGGCGACGATTGCGACGAACGCGATTATCAAAAGGCGCATCGCGTTACGCTAGAGCGGCGATCTTGAGGTAAGGTGAATGCATGGCGCCGCCGGCGGAGCTTCGAACTGAAATCTGGGCGCAGGCCCTCATCCGCCGTGCGGAGGTGGGCGGCGCGTTCGCCGGTATCGTGCGACGCGGCGACGCCGACGCCGGCGCAGTGCTGGTGAAGGTGGCCACGCTCGACGGACGCGCGCGCCTTTATGCGCCGGCGCGCGACGGGGCGGGCGAGCGGATATGGCTTAATCTCTCCACCGGGTCGCTCGGCCTCGAGGAGGCCGCGATCGACGCCTATGCACGCGCGCGTGCGGACAAGGATCCCGATCTTTGGATCGTCGAGGTGGAGGATCGGGCCGGACGGCACTTCTTGACCGAGCCCGTCCATGACACCGCGCCGTCCTGAGGCTCAGCCGGGACCGATCCGTGTGAGATCGGCCTGTGCGTCCGCATGCCCCTGCTGCACGGCGCGCTGATAATATTCTCGCGCGCGCGCGATATCGGTTTGCCCGCCGAGGCCGCGTTCGAGCAGGCTCGCGAAACGGCGCGATGCTTCGCCATCGCCGCGCGCGGAGGCGGCTTCGTATCGACGACGCGCCTGCGCGTAGTCCTGCGCGACGCCGTTGCCTTCTTCGTAGAGCACGCCCATCGCGCGCATGGCGGCGGCGGCGCCCGCCTGCTCGCCGCGCGCATACCATTGAATGGCCTGCGCCACATCCTGCGGGACGCCGAGACCGCGCTCGTACATCGCGCCGATCAAGACGAACGAGGGACCGTAGCCCTCCCGCGCGGCGCGCTCTGCGAAGGCGAACGCGGTTTCCGGCTCTTCGGCAGCGAGCGCGGCCTCCGCGCGATCGACAAGGGCGCGCACGTCCCCGGCTTCGGCGGCTTCGGCGAGCAAGCCGTCGGCGCGCTCGGCATCTGCGGGGGTCGCGTCATAGCCAGGCTGGCCGCTGCGCGCGAGGACGCTGAGGAGATAGGTTGCGAGCGCATCGCCGGACGCGCTGGCGGCGGCGCAGCTCGCGCGGGCGGCGTCGCGATCTTCCGGCAGGCCCTCGCCATACATCAACGCCAGACAATGCAGCGTGCGTCCAAGCGTGTCGCCGCGCGCCGCTTCCGCTTCGATCGTCTCGATCGCAGTGCGCTCCAGCGCCAAGATGATGATCTCGCGCGGCGGCAGCGTTTTGAGTTCTTCATCCTCAAGACCGTAGAGATCGGCGGCGCCGGGGGTGTCGGTAAATTCCTCCGCCTGTTTCTCAAAGTCAGGCCGCGGCCCGGGCAGCGGGGCCGGTTCGTCCGAGTCAAGACGCAGCGTCATGATCGCGGCGGCCAAGCCGATCAGCGCTGCGACCGCGACGCCCAGAAGGACGCGCCGGATCAGCGGCGCGCCGCTGGCGCGCGTCGTCGCCGCCTGGGCGGGGCGGCCGCGGCGGGTCGCAATGGATTGCACGAGCTTCTCAAAGGCGGGCGCGGCCTCGGGGGCCGGCCAAGCCTGCAGGTCGATCGCGGTCCCGGCCGACGCCGGGGGGGCGGCGGAATCGATCCGTGCGCTGATCAATCCGCCACGGGCGGCGGCGCGGTCTGCGGCGCCTTGGACGTCGGCGTCTCCCAGGGCGGAGGCCGACCACAGCACCAGCGTGGCGCGCTCGCCGTTGGAGACGCCGGGCGCGGCCTCGATCCCGCGCGCCCGGAGGGCGTCGGCGAGGGCGACGGCGCGCGCCCGATCGGCGCTGGCGCAGACGATGCTGACGTCGACCATGAACTCCCTCCGCCGACCCTCTTAGCCTCCCTTGGCGGCGCTGAGCAGCCCCGCCGGGCGCCCGAGCCGCCGCGAACCGGCAGAGCGCCCATGCACGCCCGCGCAGGCGACGACGCGAACGCGAGGCGCTTGCTCTTGGGAGAACCGACCAGTAAAGCGCCCCGTTCCCCGTTTTGCCCTACACACGGTTCCATGCCCGCAACCGCCCGCCCCGCCGCGGAAGCCGCCCGGAGGCGGACGTTCGCCATCATTTCCCACCCCGACGCCGGAAAGACGACGCTGACGGAAGCGCTGCTGCTGGCGGGCGGCGCGATACATTTGGCCGGCGAGGTCCGTGCACGGGGCCAGGCCAGGCGGACGCGCTCGGACTGGATGAAGATCGAGCGCGAGCGGGGCATCTCGGTGTCAGCGTCGGTGATGACGTTCGAGAGCGATGGGAAGGTCTTCAATCTGCTGGACACGCCCGGCCACGAAGACTTTTCCGAGGACACCTATCGCACGCTGACGGCGGCGGATTCAGCAGTCATGGTGCTCGACGCCGCAAAGGGGATCGAACCGCGGCCGCTGAAGCTGTTCGAGGTTTGCCGGTTGCGCGACATCCCAATCGTCACCTTCATCAACAAGATGGACCGCGAGGCGCAGGATCCGTTCGCGCTTCTGGACGAGATCCACGACAAATTGGCGCTCGATCCCGCGCCGCTCTACTGGCCGGCGGGATCGGGACAGCGTTTCGCGGGGATGCTCGACCTCAACAGGCGGGAATTTCTACGTTTCTCCCGTCCGAGCGCGGATGAACCGGTCTTGGCGCGTGCGGAGCGCCTTCCGATGGGCGGCAACTCGGTCAGCGAGGCGCTGAGCGAAGAGCTGCTTGCCGAACTGAATGAGGGGGCCGACCTCGCGCGCGGCGTCCTCTCCCCGTTCGACGGCGAGGCGTTTCGCGCTGGGCATTTGACGCCAGTGGTGTTCGGCGCGGCGCTGCGGCGGTTCGGCGTGGCGGAACTGCTCTCGGTGATTGCAGCGGAGTCGCCGAGCCCGCGGCCGCAGAATGCGCGGATCGACGGAGCGGATGTCGCTGTCGACGCCGGCCGCGAGGAGGTGTCGGGCTTCGTGTTCAAGGTCCAGGCGAACATGGATCCAAAACATCGCGACCGGGTGGCGTTCCTGCGCCTGTGTTCTGGACGGTTCGTGCGCGGGATGACGCTGAAGACGGCGGCCGGGAAAGCGATGAATATACACAACCCGCTGATGTTCCTGGCGCAGGACCGGGAGATCACCGACGAAGCGTTTCCAGGCGACGTGATCGGGGCGCCCAATCATGGCGTGCTGCGGGTGGGGGATTCGCTCTCGGAATCGGGAAAAATATCGTTCCAGGGCATTCCGAATTTTGCGCCGGAAATCCTGAAGCGCTGCCGCGTGAAGGATCCGCTGAAGCAAAAACACCTGCGCCGCGCGCTCGAGGCCTTGGCCGAAGAGGGCGTCACACAGACTTTCCGTCCGACCATCGGCGCCGACATGATCATCGGGGCGGTCGGCGCGCTGCAATTCGACGTGCTTGAGGAGCGGGTCGCGACCGAGTACGGGCTCGACGTCGTGTTCGAGCCGTCTCCCTACCAGGCCGCGCGCTGGATCTCGGCCGACGCGAAGAGCGAAGTCGATGCGTTTATCGCGAAATACGGCTCGCAGATCGCCGAGGATATCGACGGCGCGCCAGTATTCCTCGGCAAGAGCGCCTGGGAGATCGGCTATGTGCAGGAAAAGAACCCGGCGATCCGGTTCACCGCCGTGAAAGAGCGGGCGGCCTAGGTCGCGGCTGCGTTCTCGGCGGCGGCGCGGACCTTGAAAAAGCGCACCGCGCGCTTGGCGGCTTCGACCGGCACGGAATTGTACATCTGGCCGAAGGCTTCGCCGCGCACCATCGCATTTTCCTGTTCGTTGGTGCAGAGCAGGACGGCCATCGAGACAAACACGGCGCGCTCGACATCGGCGGCGCGGCAGAGCATGGCGATCGCGTCGAGGTCCTTGTGGGCGACCACCTGGCGCACGGTCTCCACCTCGACCCCGACGATCTCGGCGAGCGCGCAGAGGAAGCGCGCATGCTGGCTCTCGCGCAACAATTGGATCAGCAAGCGACCGTCGAGCGCCCCTTCGCTGCGCTTCAGCCGCACGAATACAAAAGCCTTCTTCAATTCGTCGCTGAGTTCGCCCTCGCGCTTGCTCAGGCGCGCGCGGGCCTTGGCGAGCGCATCATCGAGGGTGGCGGGATCGACGCCGGCGTTGCGCTTGAGGATCTGTTCGCGCAGGCGCGTCTCGACCACGAAGTACATTTCATTGAGGAGGTCGATCGGGAGATCGTGGCGATGCACCACCACCTCGTGGAGGCTCTTCACGTCACGGGCGCGTTCGACCGCCGTCTCGATGCCTTTGCGGGAAAAGCGCGCGCCCTCGTTGCGGAGCAACGCGCCGAGAGCCGTGTCGTCGCCGCGCTGGACGATGGCGTCCGACACGCCTTCGCTGACGCTCGGCCGCTGGGCGATCGCGGCGATGTGGCGCTGGCTGCGTTTCTCCACGATCGAGACAAGGTCGGCGTCGCCAAGCGCCTTTGAGCGACGCAAGACAGGCTCGGCGATTTCGAAGGCGTGGTTGGCGAGGTCCCGCATCAGGCCAGTCGGCGCATCCTCAATCTCGGCGAAGCGGTTCGCGAGTTCGATCAGGACGTTGTCCTGCATCTTGGCGGCGACGACCTGGAGGATGTCGCCGAACATCGCGTCCGCATGCTGCGAGCGGGCGCCGCGCGTCGCGAAGAAGAGATCGGTGACCTCGTGCAGAAGTTCGCGCCGCCGCCCGCTGTCGGTTTCGCGCGCAAGGTCCACCAATTTGGCAAAACGGTCGCCAGTCATCGCGTTAGTCGCCCCGAGAACGCGGTCACAATAACGAAAGGAGAGTTAAGGATTGGTGCGCGGCTCAGGACTCGCCGGCGAAGCGCGTGCGCAAGCCGAGATCCTCATCGCCGCCCAGCAGGTCGTCGTCGGCGTCGGTGACGGCGCTGCGCGCGACCGCCGGCGCAATCACAGATTCATTTGGCGCCGGCGGCGGGGGCGCCGGCGGCGGGGAATGCGGTGCGGCGGCGACGGCGAAGGTCCCGGCGCGACCCATCACGCCCGACACCGCGCTCGGCGACGGCGCGGGGGCCGGCACGACAGCTTTCAACTCGCAGGTCTGCGTGGGCGCTTCGTACGTCCACGCCATGCAGAGGCCGTCGCCGGCGCATAGCTGCTCGCATTGGTCGGCTTGAGCTGCCATGGCTGTGCGGTAGACGCCGCCAGGGCGCGCGACGCCCATTTCGGCGGCGAAGGCGGCGGCGGCCAGCGCCAGCAGCGCCGAAAGAACGAGAGGCGTCTTCATACGTGAGTAAGAAGACGCGTCTTGGTTTCCGCGGGGTTAAATCACGTGGAGAAGGTTTCGCGCCTTTCTTCGATCTCCAGCCACTCCGTCTCGGCTGCATCGAGGTCGCGGCGCGCTGCATCGAGGCGTTCGGCGGCGGTGTTGTAGGCGGCCGGGTCCGCGGCAAAAGCGTTTGCGGCGGCGAGGTGCGTTTCAAGCGCTGCGATCTCGGCATGGAGCGCGGCGATGGCGGCGTCGAGCGCGGTCTGCCGGCGTTCGTCCTTGTAGGACAGCTTTCGCGCTTCGCTGCGGCGCGGCGGCGGGGCGGATTTGCGGACGGCGCGCTCCTCGCTGCGGGGATGCTCGCGCTCGAAATCCGCGTAGCCGCCGGGCGTCTCGACCCAGCGACCATCGCCGAGGGCGCCGAGAATTTGCGTGGCGACGCCGTCCAGGAAGGCGCGGTCGTGGCTGACGATCAGCACCACGCCGTCATAGCCGGCGAGCATCTCGGCGAGCGCGTCCAGCGTCTCCATGTCCAGATCGTTGGTCGGTTCGTCGAGCACCAGCATGTTGGCGCTGCGCGCGAGCGCGACAGCCAGGGCCGCGCGGTTGCGTTCGCCGCCGGAAAGCGCGCGGATCGGCTGGCGCAATTGCTCCGGGGGAAAGAGAAAGGCTTTGGCGTAGCCGGCGACGTGGCGGGGGCGGCCGTGAACGAGGACCTGATCGCCGCCCTGCGGCGCGAGCGTCTCCCAAAGCGTCGCGTTGGGATCGAGCAATGCGCGCGCCTGGTCGATATAGGAGATTTCGAGCCGGGCGCCGTGGCGGACCGCGCCTGAATCGGGCGCGAGGCGGCCGAGCAGCATTTCGATCAGCGTCGTCTTCCCTACACCGTTCGGGCCGACAAGGCCGATCCGGTCCCCGCGCATGACGCGCAGCGACAGATCCGCAACGATCTTCTTGGCGCCGAAGCTTTTCGTCAGGCGCCGTGCTTCGATGACGAGACGACCAGAGTCTGCGCCGCTGTCGGCTTGGATCGCGGCGCGGCCTGGCGCGGCGCCGAGGCGCTTGCGGCGGTCTTCGCGCAGCGCCTGAAGCTTGCGCAGTCGCCCTTCGTTGCGCGTACGCCGCGCGGTGACGCCCCGACGCAGCCAGTGCTCTTCTGCGGCGAGATGCGTCTCGATCCTGGCGAGCGCGCGAGCGTCTTCGGCCTCAACACGTTCGGCCCAATCGTCGAAAGCGGAGAAGCCGCGCTCGTGCTTCAGGACCCGGCGCTGGCGCAGCCAGAACGTCGTGGTCGAGACGCGTTCGAGGAAGCGGCGGTCGTGGCTGATGATCAGCGCGGCGCCGGTGAAACCGGCAAGGCGCGCTTCGAGCGCTTCGATGGCGGGGATGTCGAGATGGTTGGTGGGTTCGTCGAGCAGGAGAATGTCGGCGTCGGCGGCGAACGCGCGCGCGAGCGAAGCGCGGCGGCCTTCGCCGCCCGACAGACCAGCCGGCGTGCGATCCGGGTCTAGACCGAACGCGGAGAGCTCGGCTTCGGCGCGGTGCGACGGCGCCGGCGCGCGCGAGGCGAGCTGCGCGCTCGACGGGGCCTGGACATAAGACCGGAGCGTCTCAAAGCCGGCGAGGTCCGGGGCTTGCGCCGCGAAGGCGAGCGTCGCGCCGGCGGCGTAGACGACCTCGCCGCCGTCGGGTTCGACGAGGCCGGCGAGCATCCGCATCAGGGTCGATTTGCCGGCGCCGTTGGCGCCGACCAGGCACGCGCGCTGTCCACGCGCGAGCGTCAGCGTCGCGTCGTCAAAGAGCGGCGCGGCGCCCATGGAAAGGCGCACGCCTTTGAGCTGCGCGAGGATTTGCGCATCGGCCATGGCGGCGTTCTAGCGAAAGTGCTTCGTCAGCGGAAATAGTCGTCCGGCGGGGGACGCGCTTCGACTGGAAAGTCGTTGGCGCCGAAGGCTTCGCGCAGCGAATTGTAAAAGTCGGCGAGCATCAGCTGGCGCTCGCTGCGCCGCGGCTGCTCGATCCCGGGCAATGGGCGCGCGGGCAGGTCGCGGTGGGCGACGGTCATTACGTCGTTCCAGATCTCCGCCGGGATGGCGCCGCCGGTGATGCGTCCAACGCCGCGCACGCGGTTCATTGGGGTGAAGTCATCCAGGCCGACCCAGGCGCCGGCGGTGTAGTCGGCGGTGTAGCCGACGAACCAGGCGTCGCGCCAATCCTGGCTGGTGCCGGTCTTGCCGGCGACGTCACGGCCGCGCATCTGCGCGCGCGTGCCGGTGCCGCGCAGGACGACTGCGCCGAGAAGGCTCGTCATCTGCTGCGAGAGCGCCTGATCATAGACGCGTTCCGGCGGGGGGCCTTGGTAGCGGTAGAGCTCTTCGCCGGAGGATGAAGCGATGGAGTCTACGAGATGGGACTCAATCCTCACGCCCTGATGCATGAACACCGAAAACGCCTGCGTCATGTCCCAGAGCGTCACTTCCTTGGTGCCGAGCGCGATCGAGGTGGGCACGAATTCGCGCGGACGCGGCATCGTCGAGATGCCGAACGAGGCGGCGAGGTCGGCGACGCGGCGTGGGCCGACTTCGTCCGTGACCTGGGCGGCGACGGTGTTGAGCGAGAGGGCGAACGCCGTGCGCAACGTGACTGCGCCGCGATAGCCTTCGTCGTAATTGCGCGGACGCCAATTGCCGATGACGATCGGCTCGTCATAGCGAACGTCCTCGGTGTCGAGGCCTTCGCGCAGCGCGGCTGCGTAGACGAACGCCTTGAACGCGGAGCCGGGCTGGCGGCGGGCCTGCACGACACGATTGAATTTCGAGCGGCTGTAATTGGCGCCGCCCACGAGCGCGCGCACCCCGCCTTCGCGGTCCACCGCCAGGAAGGCGGCCTGCAAGGGGTGTTCGCGATTGTTGGCGCGCGCGCCAAGATGTTCGCGCACCGAACGGCCTGCTGCACGCTGCAGGTTGGCGTCGACGGTGAGGCGGATCACCAGATCGCGCCGCTGCGGGGGGTAGCGGCGATCTGCGCCCTCTTCACGCGGACACAGGATCGCGCCGGCCTCCTCCTCGCGTGCGCGGCGATCGCGGCCGACCTCATCGCACGCGCGGGCGAAGGCCAGGTCGAAGACGTAGCCGAGATCGTTCTCCGGCTGCTGGCCGACAATTTCGATCTCTTCGGCTGCGGCGGCGTCGCGCTGCTCGGCGGTGATGTAGCGGGCCTCGACCATCGCCTGCAGCACCAGCCGTTGGCGGGCCTGAGCGCGTTCGAGGTTCTCCGTCGGCGCCGAGCGCGAAGGCGCCTTCGGCAGGCCTGCGAGGATCGCCGCCTGCGCCAGCGTCAGCTCCGTTGCAGGGCGACCAAAATACCGGCGCGCGGCGGCGTCGACGCCGAACGCACGTTCGCCGAGATAGAGGCGGTTCAAGTAGAGTTCGAGGATGTCATCTTTGCTGAGCAATTGCTCGATGCGCGAGGCGATCACCATTTCCTGGACCTTGCGCCGCACGGTCTGGCGCGGGTTGAGGAAGAGATTGCGCGCGAGCTGCTGGGTGATCGTGGAGCCGCCCTGGACAGTGCGGCCCGCCTGCAGATTGGCGAAGAAGGCGCGGATGATGGCGGCGCGGTCGATGCCGGCGTGCTCGTAGAAGCGCCGATCCTCGATGGCGAGGAAAGCGTGCGGGACATAGGACGGCAATTCTTCAAGGCTGACGCGCTGGCTGTAGTACGGCCCCCGCACGCCAAGCACGCGGCCCTCGCGGTCGAGGAAAGTGACGCCGGGCTGGCGATTGATCGACCAGAGCGCCTGCGCATTCGGCACGCTGGGGAGGCCCCAGTAGATGAACGCCCAGACGCCAATGACCGCGGCGAGCGCCGCCACGCCGCCGACAATCGCCGCGATGCCCCAGATATTGGGGCGTTTTTTGGAGACGAGGTCGGCCCATTGCGCGCGCGCGGCGGCCAGCCGGTTGCGCGCCCACTCGACGCCGTCCTTCGGCTCGGCCATCCGCTCACTCTCCTTGAGCCTCGGGGCTCTCCCCCACCCCTATGGCATAATTCGGGCGCGCCCGCGCTGGGCGCAGATGGCGGCGCAAAGCGCGGATTCGGAAGCGCCGACTCAGCCGCGCTAAAGCAACGCGCGCTTGATTTTGCGGTTCCAAAGCTGAGCGGCGCATGAATCAATCAGACCGGGACGGGCGCGGGCCTAGGATCAGCCATGGTCGAGAAACCCGGCCCCAAGGGGGGCGCTGCACGGAAACGCCCGGCATCGGAAACGGCGTGGATGGCGCGCCTCGGACAGGCTCTGGAAGGCGCGCACGCCGCGTTTTCGGCGGGTGATCTTGAGGAGGCCGAACGACGTGCGCGCGCGGTTTCGGCGCTGGTGAAGGCGCTGCGCGAGACGCACGCCCTGCATCAGGCGTTCGTATCATCGGGCGAGGACTTGGAAGACGGAGAGACCCGTACGCAGTTTTTGCGCCGAGTGGCTGGCTACATGGCCCCTGAGCGAGCTCAGGAGCTTCTTCGACGCCTTGCCGACGAGGGACGCGAAGCGTCTCTGGCGGGACTGGGAGACATGGGCCCATGACGCGCAGCTGGCGCCGCACGGGGCGTGGCGCACCTGGGTGTTTTTGGGCGGGCGCGGCGCGGGCAAGACGCGCGCCGGCGCTGAATGGATCAAGGGCGGCGTCCGGTCCGGTCGCATCGGTCGCATCGCGCTGATCGGCCCGACGCTGCTCGATGCGCGCGCCGTGATGTTGGAAGGGCCCTCGGGGTTGCTGCGCGGCGCCGGCGAACGGCCGGCGTTCGCTCCCAGCCTGCGACGGCTCGAATGGCGCAACGGCGCAGTCGCGCATGTTTATTCGGCGGAGGACCCAAACAGCCTGCGCGGTCCGCAATTCGATGCGGCGTGGGGCGACGAGTTCTGCTTCTGGGCGCATCCGCAGGAGACGCTCGATACGCTCGCGCATGGGCTTCGCCTCGGGGACGTGCCGCGTTTGGTGATCACCACTACGCCGCGGCCCGCGCCGGCGCTCCTGGATCTGCTGAAGCGGCGCGACACGCGCGTCACGCACGCGAGCACGTTCGTCAATCGCTGGAATCTCTCGCGCGCTTTCATCGAGGGATTGGAAGCGGCGTATCGCGGCACGCCGGCGCAGCGGCAGGAAGTTTATGGGGAGATCGTCGAGCAGCTTGAGGGGGCGCTCTGGTCGCGGGCGCAGCTGGAGCAGGCGCGCGTCGCGAATGCGCCAGCGCTCGACCGTATCATCGTCGCGGTCGATCCGCCGCTGATTGTCGGCGCGGCGGCGGATACGTGCGGGATCGTGGCGGCCGGCGCATGCGGGCAAGATCTGGAGCGGCGGGCGTTCGTGCTGGCGGATGCGAGCATCCAGGGGGCGGCGCCGGAAGTGTGGTCGGCGCGCGTGGCGGCGCTGGCGCGCGACGTCGGCGCCCACTCGATTATCGCTGAATCGAACGGCGGCGGCGAACTGGTGCGGACGACGTTGCGCCTGGTGTCGGGCGATGTGCCGGTGAGCCTGCGTCACGCGCGCTTCAGCAAGCGTGAGCGCGCGCAACCTGTGGCGCTGCTCTACGCCCAGGGGCGGGTCAAGCATGTCGGCGCGATGCCGGCGCTGGAGGAAGAAATGTGCGCCTTCGGCGCCAAGGATTTTCGCGGCAGTCCGGACCGCATGGATGCGCTGGTGTGGGCCATCCACGATCTGCTGCTCCATGGCGCGACGCCTGGCGTACGCCGCTTCTGAGGACGAATGTGATGCTTGATTGGTTGCGGCGGCGCGCATCGGCGCCGCCAACTGCGCCTGCGCCCGAACGGAAGTTCATGGCCTGGCGCAGCCTTGCTTCGCCCTATTGGCCGAGCCGCGATCCCGGCGCGTTCGCCCGCGAGGGATTTGCGCGCAACGCAGTGGCTTATCGGTGCGTGCGCCTGATCGCGGAAGCGGCGGCGAGCGCGCCCATTCGGGTCGCGCCCGAGGCGCACCCGCTGGCGCTGCTGCTGAACCGTCCGAACCCGGAGCAGACCGGGGTGGAGCTGATGGAGAGCTTCTTCGGGCACCTGCAGGTCACGGGCAACGCCTATCTGGAGGCGTCGGCGTTCGATGACGCGCCGCCGCGGGAACTTTATGTTCTGCGCCCGGATCGAATGCGCGTCGTGCCCGGGCCGAACGGCTGGCCGATCGCGTGGGAGCACCGCGCCGGCGACAGCGTGCGCCGGTTCGACCGCGATCCGCTGAGCGAGCGCGCGCCGATCCTGCACCTGAAGCTCTTTCATCCGGCCGACGATTGGTACGGGCTTTCGCCGATGGAGGCCGCGGCCTATGCGATCGACATTCACAACGCCGGGGGCGCGTGGAACAAGGCGCTGATCGACAACGCGGCCCGGCCATCCGGCGCGCTCGTCTATAGCGGGGTCGGCGGCGCGGAGCGGCTGAGCGAAGAACAATTCCAGCGCATCAAGACCGAACTCGAGGAGGCGCATACGGGCGCGTCGAATGCAGGGCGCCCGTTGCTGCTCGAAGGCGGGCTTGACTGGAAGCCGATGAGTCTCACGCCGGCGGATATGGATTTCATCGAGGCGCGCCACGCCGCGGCGCGTGAGATTGCGCTGGCCTTCGGGGTGCCGCCGATGTTGCTCGGTATTCCGGGCGACAACACCTATTCGAACTATCGCGAAGCCAATCTCGCCTTCTGGCGCCAGACGGCGCTGCCGTTGGCGCACAAGGCCGCGCGCGCGATCGAGATCTGGCTCGGCGACCGCTGGCGCGAGCGTGCGTCGCTGCGCGTCGATCTGGAGGCGGTGCCGGCTTTGGCGGCCGAGCGCGACGCGCTTTGGGCGCGCGTGGCGAACGCGGATTTTCTGAGCGAAGGCGAAAAACGCATCCTCGCGGGCGTGGATGCGCCGCCCGCGTCATGAGGGGCCAGATCGTTGTTGAGGGATACGCCGCGCTCTTCGGGACGCCGGATATGGAAGGCGACGTGGTTCGCGCCGGCGCGTTCCGGGAGAGCCTGAAGCGGCGTCCGCACGCGCCGATGCTGCTGCAGCACGAACCGCGGCTCCTGGCCGGCGTATGGAGCGCGCTTCGCGAGGACGCGCGCGGCCTTTTCGTCCGTGGTCGGATCGACCCGACGCTGCCGGGCGCGGCGCGCGCACGCGCAGCGCTTGGCGACGGCGTCGACGGCTTGTCGATCGGGTTTGTCGCGGTTGTTTCCGAACGGACGCCGGCGGGGCGCGTCCTGATTGAAGTCGAGCTGCTCGAAGTGTCCATCGTCGCGCAGCCGATGCAGCCGCAGGCGCGGCTGATCTGGAGAGAGGCGGCGGCGATTGCGCACGCCGCCTGAGTGAGAAGGAGCAAGTGTGAGAAAGGAAATCAAAGCCGCGCCTCGGTTGGAGACCAAGGCCGAATCCGAAACCCTGTTGCGCGCGTTCGAGGCTTACAAGGACGCCAATGATGCGCGCCTCGTCGCGATCGAGCGCAATCGCGCTGACGTGCTCTTGGAGGACAAGGTCGATCGGATCGACCGCGCGCTGACAGAGCAGAAGTCGCTGATCGAGCGGATCGCGCTGGCTGGCCGGCGTCCGACGCTCGCGGCCGATGCGCGGGTGTCGGAGCACAAGTCGGCGTGGAGCGCCTATCTGCGCCGTGGCGACGAGGCCGCGCTTACGCGGATCGAAACCAAGGAATTGGCGGTCTCCGACGACGGGGCCTACATCGCGCCGCCCGAACTCGATCGCATGATCGAGAGCCGGCTGAAGGCGGTGTCGCCGATGCGGGCGATCGCGACGGTGCGGACCACCGGCGCGAACGTCTTCAAAAAGCCGATCTCGACGACGGCGGCGGGGACCGGCTGGGTGTCGGAAACCGGCGCGCGGGATCAAACGACGCCGCCGGCGCTGGCCCTGATCGAATTCCCGACGGCGGAACTCTACGCCAATCTTGCGGCCACGCAGACGCTGCTCGACGACGCGTATGTCAATCTCGAGGAATGGATCGCCGGCGAGGTTGAAGAGGCGTTCGCCGGCCAGGAACGGACGGCGTTCGTCACCGGCAACGGAACCAACAAACCCAAGGGATTCCTGAGCTACACCAATGTCGCCGACGCCGGTCAGGACTGGGAAGAGGTCGGCTACATCGCGTCCGGCGCGGCGGGCGCTTTCGCCACCGCGGATCCGGTCGACAAGCTGATCGACCTCGTCTACGCGCCGAAGGCGCAGTTTCGTCAGAATGGACGCTTCGTGATGAACCGCAAGACGGTGTCCGCGGTGCGCAAACTGAAGGATGCTGACGACCACTACATCTGGCAGCCGAGCGATCAGGGTGCAGGGTCATCGCTGCTGGGCTATCCGATCACCGAGATCGAAGAGATGCCCAACATCGCCGCTGACGCTTTCGCCATCGCGTTCGGCGATTTCGCGCGGTTCTACCTCATCGTGGATCGGGCGGGCGTGCGGGTGCTGCGTGATCCGTTCACGGCTAAGCCCTACGTTCTGTTCTACGTGACCAAGCGCGTCGGCGGCGGGATCCAGAACTACGACGCCGTCAAGCTGATGAAGTTCGCCGCGAGCTGACGTCTCCCCTATCGGGGACAAGGTTAGAATAATGTCCATCACCATCCTTGCGCCTCCGGCGAGCGAGCCTGTCTCTCTCGCCGAGGCGAAATTGTTCCTGCGCGTCGACCATGACGCGGAGGACGACTTGATCACGATGATGATCGTCGCTGCACGCGAAGCGGTTGAAGCGGGCGCGGGGCGTGCGCTCATCACGCGGCGTGTGCGCGAGAGCCTCGATATCTGGCGGCGCGATGCGGTGGGCGGCGCGCTGCTCGGGCAGGGGCCCGTGACCGATGTGGTTGCGGTGCGGCTGCTTGCCGCCAACGGCAGCGAGAGCGTGATCGATCCGGAGCGCTATCGCCTCGATGGCGCACGTGACCGCCCGCGTCTGGTGTTCGAAACCGGATTGCCGGCGACGCTGCGGACGGCCGGCGGGGTTGAGATCGATTACGATGCCGGGATGGCTGCGAGTGCGGCCGAGCTGCCGACGGCGTTGCGGATTTCGGTGCTGCAGGTGGTCGCGACTCTTTATGACACGCGCGAGGGGGCCGTGAAGCTGCCGGAGGGAGCGCGGGCGCTGATGGCGCCGTTTGCGCCGCCGCGGCTATGAGCGACGCCGCAAGCGGGCTGCGTGCGCGGGCGATGCTGCAATCGCCAACACGCATAGACGACGATCTGGGCGGCGCGACGCTGGGCTGGGCCGACGAAGGCGAGGTCTGGGCGCGGATCGAGGCGCGCGGCGGCGGTCTTGGCGCGGGTCTCGACGGTGAAGTCTCACGCACGCTCTGGCGCGCGGAATTGCGGGCGCCGTCGCTCGTCGCCGCAGGGTGGCGGCTCTTGTGGGAGGGGCGTGGGTTGCGGGTGCTGACGGTGCTGCCGGCGGCGCCGGGTTTTGTCGCGATCGAGTGCGAGGAGGACGCGCCGTGAGCGCTGATCGCGCGCTCGGCGAAGCCATCAGGGCAGCGGCGATGGGGGATGCGGGCGTCAAGGCGACGCTCGGGGATCCGGTGCGGTTTTTTGACGAGCGCCCCCTCAACGCGGCGCTGCCGTGCGTGACGTTCGCGCGCTTCGAGAGTCGCGCGGCTGATGCTGCGGAGGCGCAAGCGCTTGAGCAGATCGTCACGTTGAACGTCTGGTCGCGCCAGGGCGGGCGCGCTGAGACCCTCGATGCGCTCGCAGCGCTGCGTGCGGCGCTGCACGACGCAACGCTCACTATCGAGGGGCGAACATTGGTGCTGATCCACGCCGTCTTCAGCGACGCGTTCCGCGTCGGCGACGGCCAAACCACGCAAGGCGTTCTGCGCCTGCGTGCGATCACTGAAGAGGCATAAATGGCAGGACAGAAGGGACGCGACGTCCTCCTCAAAATTCACGACGGCGCCGGGTTCGTGACCATCGCGGGGCTGCGTGCGAAGACGATCTCGCTCAATGCGCGCACGGTCGACGCCACGAGCGCTGAAAGCGCAAGCGCATGGCGCGAGCTGATCGCCGGAGCCGGGGTGAAGTCCGCCACGGTAAGCGGCGCCGGCGTCTTCAAGGACGCCGCGAGCGACGCTGAAATGCGCGAAGCGTTCTTCGCGCAAGAGGCCCGCGCCTGGCAAGTGATCGTGCCGGATTTCGGTGCGCTGGAAGGACCCTTCCTGATCGAAGCGCTCGACTATACCGGCGACCACGACGGTGAAGCAGCGTTCGCCGTGACGCTCGCGTCCGCCGGCGCGATCGCGTTCGCCGCTGCATGAACGCGCTCTTCAATCAGGCGCGCGGCGAGACGGCGCTGGAGATCAACGGGCGCCAGCATCGGTTGTGCCTCACGCTGGGCGCGCTGGCGGAGCTTGAGGCGGCGTTCGACGCGCACGGATTCAACGATCTCGCGGAGAAGCTCGCGCATCTGTCGGCGTCGGACATGCTGGTCGTGCTTGCAGCGCTGACAGGGGGCGGCGGCGAGGCCGTGACGACGGGCGATCTTGCGCGCGCGCAGATCGATCCGCGCGCGGCGGCGCAGGCCGTGGCCGAGGCGTTCCGCAATGCGCTCACAGACTGACGCAACGCCGTGGGCGCCCTGGCTGCGCGCGGCGCTCGCGATGGGGCTCGCGCCGCCGGTGTTCTGGCGCATCAGCCTTAAGGAATGGCGGATGCTGACGCTGGCGGAGCCACGGTTCGCCCGCGCTGATCTCGACGCGCTCGCGGCGCGCTATCCCGACACGCAAGAATGAGGTTTCGCCATGTCAGGCGGATTTGACCCAACAGGATTTCGCGCCGGCCTGCAGGAGGCCGAGCAGGCGCTTGCGCAGTTTGCGCAGGGGCCGGCGCGCGCCGCGGCTGATGACGTCGCGGAATCGTTCGAGCGCGCGGGCAAGCGCATCGCCGCCACGCTTGGACGCGCCGGCAGCGATGGGGAGGCGTCGCTCAAGCGGCTCGCAAAAATCATCCTTGAGGAATTGGCGAAGATCGCACTCGGCGCGTTGGCGCGCGGCGGGTCTCTCCCCTTCTTCGGCGCGCGCGCCGTGGGCGGGGCCGTCACGTCCGGCGGCGCGTATCTGGTGGGCGAGCGCGGCCCGGAATTGTTCACGCCGCACAACGCCGGCGCGATCGGACAGGGCGGCGGTTCAGTGAATGTGCATTTCCATCTCGGCGACGGCGCAGACATGACCGGCGTGATGCGCCATCAAGGGCAGATCGCCGCCCAGATCGCACGCGCCGTCGCGTACGGAAGGCGAAATCTGTGAGTGGGTTCGACGAAGTCCTGTTTCCGCTGAAGCTCGCGCTCGGCGCGACGGGCGGGCCGCAGCGGCGCACGGACATTGTGACGCTCGGCTCCGGCCGCGAGACTCGCAATACGCCGTGGGCGCAGGGGCGACGACGCTATGAGATCGGCGGCGGCGTCGCCGCGCTCGACGATCTGCACGCGCTCGTCGTGTTCTTCGAGGCGCGCCAGGGACGCCTGCGGGGCTTTCGCTTTCGCGATTTCATCGACTGGAAGTCCTGCGCGCCCGGCGCGACGCCGGCGGCGACGGACCAGCACATTGGGATCGGCGACGGCGATGAGACGGTGTTCCAGCTGCGCCGCGCCTATGGGGCCACAGCGCGCACGATCGCCAAGCCTGTTGCGGGGAGCGTGAGCATCGCGGTTGACGGAGCGCCGCTCGGGGACGGCGCGTTCAGCGTGGATGCGACGACCGGCGTTGTCACTCTGGCGTCGCCGCCGGCCGCCGACGCCGCCATCACGGCGGGGTTCCTGTTCGACACGCCGGTTCGGTTCGATGCGGAACGACTCGATATCGCGCTCGATGGGTTCGGCGCGGGGCGGCCGCTTGCCGTGCCGCTCATTGAGATTCTCAGCTGATGCGCGCCATTCAGGAGGCGCTTGCCGCGCGCTTGGCGAGCGGCGTCACGACGCTGTGCACGATCTGGCGCATCGAGCGGCGCGACGCGCAGGTGTTCGGGTTTTCCGATCATGATCGAGCTCTCGACATCGATGGCGTCACCTATGAGCCGATGCAGGGCTTGAGTGGCGGCGTGATCGAGAAAGCCGCCGATCTCTCGGTGGATTCGGCAAGCGTCTCCGGCGCGCTCTCCTCAGAGGCGATCACGCCGGCCGATCTGGCGCGCGGCCTGTGGGACGGGGCGCGCGTTGATGTATGGCGCATCGATTGGACCGATGTTTCGCTCAAAGTGCATGTGTTCGCCGGGCGGCTAGGGGAAGCGCAACGCGGCGCGGCTGCGTTTGAGGCGGAGCTGCGCGGGTTGCAGGCGCCGCTCAATACGCCGCGGGGGCGCGTGTTCTCCCGCTTCTGCGACGCCGACGTCGGCGACGCGCGATGCGGCGTGGCGCTGACGGCGCCGACTTTTCGTGGGACCGGGACGGTTTTGGATGTGCTGAGCGCGCTCGTGTTCACCGCGTCCGGCCTGGAGGATTTCGCCGATGCCTGGTTCGCTGAAGGCCGGGTGATGTGGACGCTTGGCGGGGCGGCCGACGTCGTCTCACACAGCGTGCAGGGCGGGGTCGCAACGATCGAACTTTATGACGCCGTCGATCTTGCGCCGGATCAGACGTTTGACATCACCGCGGGCTGCGACAAGCGTCTGTCGACCTGCCGCGCAAAGTTCGGCAACGCCGCGAATTTTCGCGGCTTCCCGCATATGCCGGGACCAGACGCGATGATCGCAGGGCCGGTCGAGGGCGGCGACAATGACGGCGGGTCGCGCAACGGATGACGCCGCGCAGCGCCATCCTCGCCGAGGCGAGGAGCTGGATTGGAACACCCTATCGGCATCAAGCGAGCGTGAAGGGCACGGGCTGCGATTGCCTGGGGCTCGTGCGCGGCGTTTGGCGCGCGCTCTATGGCGAGGAGCCGCAGCCGGTTCCTCCGTACACGCCCGATTGGGCTGAAGCGCAAGGCGCGGAGACGCTGCTCGACGCGGCGACGGCGCATCTTGTGGCGGCGGATGCGCCAGCGCCCGGCGATGTTCTCCTCTTTCGCATGGCGCAAGGCGCGCCGATGAAGCACGCGGCCATCTTCGCCGAGCGCGATCGCGTCATCCACGCCTATTGGGGGCGCGCGGTCGTCGAGAGCCGCTATGCGCCGTGGTGGCGCACGCGCTGCGGCGCAGTGTTCTCGTTTCCCGGAGCGGCGCCATGGCCGAGTTGATCCTTACATCCGCCGCGCGCGCGATCGGGGCTGCGGTGCTGCCGGCGGCCCTGCGCACCGCGGGCACAGCGCTGCTGCAGGCGGGCGCTGCTGTCATCGGCCGGAGCATCGACCAGTCGCTGTTCGGGGCGACACAGCGCTTCGCCGGCCCGCGGCTGGCCGAATTGCACATCCAGGGGTCGAACGAGGGCGCCTCGATCCCGCGGCTCTATGGGCGGATGCGCATTGCGGGCCAGGTAATCTGGGCCGCCCGGTTCAAAGAGACCGAGACGACCGAAACCAGCGGCGGTAAGGGCGGACCGCGCATCAAATCCACGACCTATTCCTATTCGTTGTCGTTTGCGGTGGGCCTGTGCGAAGGCGAAGTCGCACGCATCGGTCGCGTCTGGGCGAATGGCGAGACGCTCGATCTCAGCGGCGTGAACTGGCGCCTGCATCGCGGCGACGAGACGCAGGATCCCGATCCCCTGATAGAAGCGATCGAAGGCGCAGACGACGCGCCGGCCTATCGCGGCCTTGCATACGTCGTGTTCGAAGATCTGCCGTTGGACGCATTCGGCAATGTGATCCCGCAATTGTCGTTCGAGGTGGTGCGGCCGGCGCCGTCTCCGAATGCGAACCGGCTGGAGGATCTCGCGCGCGGGGTTTGCCTCATCCCGGGCGCGGGCGAATTTGTCTATGCGACGAGCCCGGTGCGGCGCGTGCTGGGACGCGGCGCCGAGAACGGCGAGAACGCCTACGCGGAGGCCGGTCGCGCCGACTTCGAGGTTGCGATCGATCAGCTTGCGGCAGAACTACCGAATGTCGAAAGCGTCCTCCTCGTGGTCTCATGGTTCGGGACTGATCTGCGGTGCAATGCGTGCGAGATTCGGCCAGGCGTCGATTCCGCGGTGAAGGTGACGAAGCCCATTGCGTGGCGGGTGAACGGCGTTTCTCGCAGCGGCGCGTACGTGGTGAGTCAGTCCGGCGGCGCGCCGGCGTATGGCGGCACGCCTTCGGACGCTTCCGTGATTGAGGCGATCCAGTCTCTAAAGGCGCGCGGTTTCAAGGTGGGGCTCTACCCGTTCGTGCTTATGGACGTGGCGGGCGACAATGCGCTGCCCGATCCGTACGGCGGCGACGCGCAGGCGCCTTACCCTTGGCGCGGGCGGATCACGCCGCACCCAGCGGCGGGACAGCCTGGCGCGCCGGACAAGACGGCGGCGGCCGCGGCGCAGATCGCGGCGTTTGTCGGGACTGCGACCGCGGCGCATTTCGGCGCCGACGATGACGGCCTCACGTACGCGGGGCCGGCGGAATGGTCGTTCCGCCGCTTCGTTCTGCATCATGCGAAGCTCGCCGCGGCCGCCGGCGGCGTCGATTTTTTCATTCTTGGTTCGGACCTGCGCGCGCTGCCGACGGCGCGCAGCGCCACGTCGAGCTATCCGTTCGTCACGGCGCTCAAGACGCTTGCGGGCGACGTTCGCGCGATGCTTGGATCGGAGACGACGATCACCTACGCCGCCGACTGGTCGGAATATTTCGGCCACCAGCCGGGGGACGGATCGGGCGACGTTCACTTTCACCTCGATCCGCTTTGGGCCGATGCGAACATCGATTGCGTCGGAATCGATTGGTATGCGCCGCTGACCGACTGGCGCGACGGCGAGAGCCACCTCGACGCGGAGATCGCGCGAGACATCTATGACGCAGACTATCTCGCAAGCCGGATCGAGGGCGGGGAGAATTTCGACTGGTATTACGCCTCCGACGCTGATCGCGCCGCGCAGACGCGCACGCCGATCACCGACGGCGCCTACGCCAAGCCATGGGTGTTTCGCGCGAAGGATCTGCGCGCGTGGTGGTCGAACGTGCACTATGATCGGCCCGGTGGGGTGGAGAACGGTTCTCCGACGGCGTGGGTCCCGGAGTCGAAGCCGGTCTGGCTGACCGAGCTCGGCTGTCCCGCGGTGGACAAGGGCGGAAATTCGCCGAACCTCTTCATCGATCCAAAGAGCAGCGAGTCGAAGCTTCCGCCCTTTTCCTCCGGCGCGCGCGACGACGTCATCCAGCGCCGGGTATCGAAGCGTATTTGCGCCATTGGGACGGGGGTGTGGTCGATCCGGACGGGGTCTTCCTATGGTGCTGGGATGGGCGTCCGTATCCGGATTTTCCCGCGCGTGACGACGTATGGGCGGACGCATCCTCCTGGCGTCTCGGACATTGGTTGACGGGCCGGGCGGGGCTCTCGGACCTTGCGGCGGTCGTGGAGGATGTTTGCGGCGACGCTGACGCGGATGCATCGGCGCTGGCCGGGGCGGTCGGGGGCTACGTGATCGACGCGCCTACGAGTGCGCGTGAGGCGCTGGCGCCGCTGATGGCGGCGTACGATTTCGTTGCGCTTGAGCGCGAAGGCGCACTGGTATTTCAGCATCGAGACGCGCGCGCGCCGCTCGCGGCGGTGCTTCGCGCCGAACGCGTCGATGCGGGCGCGGCGGAAGTGAGCCGGGAGGACGGCGCGGACACGCCGGTGGAAGCGCGGGTGCGCTTTATTGATCCGCAGGCGGAGTATCGCGTCGGGCAGGCGTCCGCGCGCCGGCGCGACGCCGCCGAAGGGGGCGTGGTTTCGCTCGATGCGCCGCTCGCGCTCGATGAGGCGCAGGCGGAGCGGCTGGCGAAGCGCGCGCTTGCGTCGGCGCGCGCCGGGATCGAGCGCGCCGAAGCTGCGATTGCGCCACAGGCGTTGGGGCTGGAGCCCGGGGACGTGATCACGCTTGAAGGCGAGGCCGGGGCGTTCGAGATCGTCCGCAGCGAAGAGGCGGAGACGCGCCGGCTGGCGCTGCGGCGCGCAGAAAGCACGGGGCTCGGGCGAATGGTGTATGCGGGCGAAGCGGGCGTCGGCGATGCTGCGGGGCCTGCCCCCACGCCGGCGCTCGCCGCGCTCGATCTGCCGCCGCTCCCCGGCGCCGAAGACGATGTGCGGCCGCTTGCGGCGGTGCGGGCGGCGCCTTGGAAAGGCGCCCACGAGGTGTATGCGGGCTCGGACGCTGCGCTGGCGACGCGCCGGGCGCGGGCGCTGCAGCCGGCGATCATCGGCGAGCTCGTTTGGGCGCTTTATCCGGGGCCCGTAGGGCGCTGGGACGACGGCAATCGCATCCGCGTCCGAATGACCGGCGCGCTCACCAGCGTCAGCAAATCGGCCGCGCTCAACGGCGCCAACACGTTTGCCGTGGCGACGGAGGGCGGTTGGGAACTCGTGCAAGCACGCAACGCCGTGCTTGTCGGCGAGAACGAATATGAGCTGTCCGGGTTTCTTCGCGGCCTCGGCGACACCGATGATGCGATGGGTGCGCCCGCGCCTGTGGGCGCGCACATCGTGAAAGTCGATGCGCGGCTCGCCCGCATCGATGTGGCGGCGCATGAATGGGGCGAACCGATCATCCTGATCGCGCCGCCGGTCGGCGGCGATACGACGAGCGCGGACTCTGAAAGCGCGACCGCCGTCTTTGCTCCCCGCGCCGCCAGGCCGTTTGCGCCGTGCTTCCTGCGTGCGGACGTGCTGGGCGGCGATGTGCGCATCAGCTGGATCCGGCGCGCGCGCGTCGGCGGCGACGCCTGGGGCGTAGGCGAGCCGCCGATCGGGGCGGCGCGGGAAGCCTATCGGATCGAGATCCTGGACGGGAGCGACGTGGTGCGCACGGCAGAGGTCGACAGCGCGGAGTATCTTTACGAGGCGGCCGACATCGCCGCCGATCTGGGCAGCCCGAGCGCGATCACCTTACGGGTGGCGCAGATCGACGAAACCGGCGGCCCCGGGCGGTGGACCCAAGCAAGCCTCGCAATCTAGCGCTTGCGCCCCGGCGCGGCGCCCTTAAGTGAGGGTCGCGATGGCGGCGGGCGAACGGCGCGCTTCCAGGGACATCGGGCCATGACGCGATACTGCAGAGTGCGCAGAATCAAAGATTTGGGCCGGATTCGGACGGACGCCCGGGTCTTGCGACGTCAGAAACCGGCCCGGTGAGTTGGGATCCATACACCGCTTTGGGCGTCGGCAAGAGCGCCAGCGCCGACGAGATTCGTCGCGCCTACCGACGGTTGGCAAAAGAACTGCACCCCGACGTCCGGCCCAATGACCGCGGCGCGGAGGAACGGTTCAAGCGCGCGACCGCGGCGTTCAATCTCCTCTCTGACCCTGCGTTGCGCGGACGCTACGACCGCGGCGAGGTCGACGCGGACGGCAATGAGCGCCCGCGCTTTCGCACCCGCGCCGGGCCGCGCGGCGGCGGCGGGCGCACGACCGACGAAAGCGCCTTCGATCTCGGCGACATCTTCTCAGACCTGTTCGGCTCCGGCGGCGGCGGCGCCCGCGGCTTCACGCGCATGCGCGGTCGCGACCTGCGCTATGCGCTCGATGTCGAGTTCGTCGACGCCGCCAACGGCGCCAAGCGGCGCATCCAGCTCGAAGAAGGCCGCGCCATCGACGTGACGATCCCGCCTGGCGTGGAATCGGGGCGCATCCTACGGCTCAAGTCACAAGGCGGGCCTGGCGTGAACGGGGGGCCGCCGGGCGATGCGCTGGTGGAACTCACGGTCAGACCCCACCCCTATTTTCGCCGCGACGGCAAGGATGTGCGCCTCGATCTGCCGATTTCGCTTGCGGAGGCGGTCAACGGCGCTCGGGTCCAAGCGCCGACTGTGACCGGCCCGGTCGAAATGCGGGTGCCGCCCAACGCCAATTCCGGCATGCTGCTGCGGCTGAAGGGAAAAGGCGTGGGCGGCGAGGGCGACCAGATCGTGCGTCTGGTGATCATGCTGCCCGAGGGCGGGGATGGTGAACTGGCCGATTTCGTTAAGAATTGGCGCCAGCGGGACTGGCGTCCAACGCGGCCCTGGGATTGACGCGGGCCGGTCGGGGCGGGCGGTCTGTTCGCCAGCCGCGCGAGGCGGTTCGCCCGATCGGCTATTCAGGAGGCGTTCAGAGCGGGCCTCCTAGGGTGGGGCGCATGAGGACTCGTCGTTCCCTTCTCGTTGCAGCAGCGCTTTGCGCGCTTGCGCCCGTTGCGGCGCAGCCGGCGCTGGCGCAGCGTCTCGAGCCCAATCAATTCTCCCGCCAGTATCAAGGCCCGCAGGAGGAGCGCCCCGAGGTTCTCTCCGTCCGCGACGTGATCGAGCGGCTGCCGCGCCAGCTCGGACCAGGCCGCGTGATCGGCCAGCCCTATTTGCAATCCAACGGCCGTCGCCCAGTCTATGTGGTGAATTGGCTGAGTCCCGACGGCCGGAGCCGCGACGTCGTTGTGGACGCAACCAATGGACGCGTGCTGCGCTGAGCGAACGGAGGAGCAATGCGGGTGCTGGTGGTCGAAGACGACCGAAACCTGCGCGAGCAGCTGGCGTCTGCGCTGGGCGACGCCGGCTATGCGGTGGATCAGGCCGACAACGGCGAGGATGGACAATTCCTCGGCGAGACGGAGCCGTATGATCTCGTGATCCTCGATCTGGGGCTGCCGAAGATCGACGGGCTGACCGTGCTCAAGAACTGGCGCACGGGCGGACGGTCGATGCCGGTGCTCATTCTGTCGGCGCGCGATCGGTGGAGCGAGAAGGTCGAGGGGCTCGATCTTGGCGCCAACGATTATGTCACCAAGCCGTTTCACATGGGCGAGCTGCTCGCGCGCGTGCGAGCAAACGTGCGGCGCACGACCGATCATGCGAGTTCTGTGCTCGAGTGCGGCGATCTGCAACTCAACACAGCGACGGGGCAGGTGCTGGTGGGCGGGCAGCCGATCAAGCTGACGGCGTATCAGTACAAGGTGCTCGATTACCTGATGCACCATCGCGGGCGGATCGTGTCGCGCTCCGAACTGATCGAGAAGATCTACGCGCAGGATCATGAGCGCGACCCGAACACGATCGAAGTGTTCGTCGGCATCCTGCGGCGAAAGATCGGGGCGGACCGGATCGTCACCGAGAAGGGGCTCGGCTACCGCCTCGTGGATCCAGCCGAGGGGCAATGACCGCGCCCGACACGGCGTCGCCTGCGCCGTCCGCGCCCCGTCCGTTCGATCGGTTCAAGCAGGTCATGCGCCGGTCGATGTCGGCGCGGCTGGCGTTCGTCGCAGTGCTGTGCACGCTTGCGCTGATTGTCGTCGCGATCGGGGTCAACGCCTTCTTCACCCGCCAGATGACGCGCCTGCTGATCGAGCCGCAGCTCGTCAGCATGCTCGATCAAATGCAGGCGGCGTCCGCGCCGGGCGAGGACGGCCGCTTCGTGTTCGAGCAGCCTCGCTTTGATGCGCGCTTCAATCAGGGCGCCAGCGGCTATTATTATCAGGTCGAGCGGATCGATCAGAATTTTGACGTCGTCGCGCGCTCGCCGTCGCTCTATGGCGCAGAATTGCGCATTGACGCGATTGACCGCGCGCGGCTTACGGAGCGCGATTCCGCGGGCTTCGTGACTGAGCGCTTCATCGATATCAGTCCGGGCCCGGATCGTTGGCCGATCCGCGTCGCCGCGCGTGTTGGCGCGCCGCAGGCGCTCCCGGGCGAATATCTCTACATCGTCGCGATCGCGCCGTCGGTGCCGCTGCAGGAAATCAATCCGGTGATCTTCCTGACCGTGACGCTGTTTGTTGCGTTCAGCGCGGCGGCGGTCGTTGCGATCACGTGGCTCCAGGTTCAGATCGGGCTGGAGCCGCTGCGCAAGCTTCAGCGCGACGTCGCTGACGTGCGCCGCGGCAAAGCCGAGCGGCTGGAGGGCGAATACGCCGCGGAGCTGACGCCCGTGGCGCATGAGCTCAATGCGCTCCTGCAGCACAATCGCGAGGTCGTGGAGCGCGCGCGCCGGCATGTTGGCAATCTCGCGCATGCGCTCAAGACGCCGATCGCGGTGTTGAAGAACGCCGCCGATGACAAGGATGCAGAGCCCGGCGTGCTGAAGGGCGCGGTGCTGGAGATGGAGGCGTTCGTCGAACGCCAGCTCCGCCGCGCGCGGGTGGCCGCGCGTGCGGAAGCGCGCGCCGGCGTCGAGGCTGGCGCGCTCGGCTACCGCACGCCGGTGAAGCAGAACCTGGAAGACCTCGTATTCATGATGGAGCAGCGCTACGACCACGAGAAGGCGCTCGACATCATGCTGGAGGCGCCGGTGGACGTGACGTTCCGCGGCGAGCGGGAAGACCTCCTGGAGATGGCCGCGAACCTGATCGACAACGCCTGCAAGTACGGCAGGAGCCAGGTGCGCGTCACCGTCACGCCGGCGCCGTCGGCCGGGGCGCTGATGGAGATCGTCGTGGAGGACGACGGTCCGGGTCTCAGCGACGCTGAGATCGCGCAGGTGCTGCAGCGGGGGACGCGGCTCGACGAGGCTGCGCCCGGGCAGGGTCTTGGGTTGTCCATCCTCAGTGAGGCCGTCTCGCTCTACGCTGGCGAATTGCTGTTCGAGCGCAGCGACCTCGGGGGGCTCAAGGCCCGGCTGCGGCTTCCCGCCACGGATTGAGCCGCTGCAATTGAGGAGCGCGGCGCCGGGCGCTAAGTCCTGCTTTATGTCGGGCATGATCGTCCTCGCCGGCGGCGCCGTCTTCGCGGCCTTGGCGTCGTGGTGGGGCATGCGCGCATTCGTGCGCGCGGACCCCGCTCCGGTCTCGCCGCGCGGCCCGCTGATGGCGGCGGGCGCAGCGGCATTGGCCGTGCTTGGGCTCTACCTGCTGCTGGGCGATCCGTTCTTGCGCGGGGGCGCGTACGCGGATCGCATGGCTGCGCTTAAGCACAAGGCGCCGGAGGCGTTCACCGTGGAGGAGGCGATCGCGGTGCTCGAAGCTACGGCGAAGCAGCGTCCCGCCGATGCGCAGCCGCTCATCTTGCTGGGCGATCTTGAGGCGCGCGTGGGTCGGCCCGAGCGGGCGCTCACCGCATTCCAGGAAGCGCTGCGGCGGGCGCCGCAATCGGCGCCGGCGCTGATCGGGCTTGGGCGCGTGCTCGTTGCGCGCGATCGCGGCGAAGTGCGCGACGACGCGCGAAGCGTATTCGGCGAGGCGGCGGCGCTTGATCCCGATGCGTTTGAGCCCCCCTTCTACCTGGCGCTTGCAGCGTATCAGCGCGGCGAGTCGGCGGCGGCGCGGACGCTCTGGCTCAGGGCCCGCGAGCGGACAACGCCAGACGATCCGCGCCGGGCAATGATCGATCGGATGCTGGAGCAGCCATGAGGCGGCGATCCCAAAGGCTGATCGTGATCGGCGCCGTCGGCGCGATGCTGGCGCTCGCGGTCGGCCTGATCCTGTTCGGATTGCGCGATTCCATCGTTTCGTTTTATGCGCCGTCGGATCTTGTGGCCCAGGCGTCGCCGGGCGAACGCGTGCGGATCGGGGGGCTGGTGGAGGACGGCAGCGTCGGTCGCGCGGCGGACGGGGCGTTGCTCTTCACCGTGTTCGACAATCAAGGCGGGCGCCTGCGCATCCGCTACCAGGGCGAGCCGCCTTCGCTCTTCCGCGTCAATAGCGGGATCGTGATCGAGGCGGTGTATCAGCCGGGCGAGACGCTGACGGCGACGAGCCTGCTGGCGCGCCACGATGAGAATTACGTGCCGCGAGAAGTCGAAGAAGCGCTCAAGGAGCGCGGCGAGTGGCGGGGCGATCGATGATCGCGGAACTGGGCGCTTTCCTCGCAATACTCGGGCTGATCGCCAGCGTGCTGCAGGGCGTGTGCGGCTTGTATGGCGGCCATCGCGGCGATGCGCGCTGGGCGGCGGCGGCGGCGGCGTGCGCGCAGATCTCGGCGGCGTCGTTGCTGCTCGCGTTCGCGGCGCTCATTTCTCTGTTCGTCCGTTCGGACTTTTCCGTGGCGGTCGTCGCTGCGAACTCTCACACGGACAAGCCGCTGCTCTACCGCGTGGCCGGCGCGTGGGGAAACCACGAAGGCTCGATGCTGCTCTGGTGCTTCGTTTCGGCGCTCTTCGGGTTTGCAATGGCGCAGGCGCGCGGCGCAATGGGACGCGGCCTCTGGGCGCGCGCCGTCGGCGTGCAAGGCGTGGTGACCGCGGGCGCGCTGATCTATGCGCTGGCGCTTTCCAACCCGTTTGCGCGGCTTGATCCGGCGCCATACCAGGGCGCAAGCCTCAATCCGCTGTTGCAGGATCCTGCGCTCGCAGCGCATCCGCCGATGCTCTATCTCGGCTATGTCGGTCTTTCAGCGCCATTCTCACTGGCGGTCGCGGCGCTTCTGGAGGGCAAGGCCGATCAGCATTGGGCGCGGGCGCTGCGGCCGTGGACGCTGTTGTCCTGGACTTGCTTGACGGCTGGGATCGCGCTTGGCGCGTACTGGGCCTATTACGAACTCGGCTGGGGCGGCTGGTGGTTCTGGGACCCGGTGGAGAACGCCAGCTTCATGCCGTGGCTCGCAGCATGCGCGCTGGTGCATTCCGCCATCGTCACCGAGCGGCGCGGATCGCTGGCGGGCTGGACGATCCTGTTGGCGATCGGCGGGTTCGCGCTCGCGCTTCTGGGCACATTCCTCGTGCGCTCGGGCGTGCTGACGAGCGTGCACGCTTTTGCGGTCGATCCGGCGCGCGGCGCCGCGGTGCTGGTGCTCTTAGCGCTGACGGTGGGCGCGGGGCTCACGCTCTATGCGCTGCGCGCGCCGCGGCTGGCGCAGCCGACGGGGTTTGCGCCGGTGAGCCGTGAAGGCGCGCTGGTGCTCAACAATCTCGGCTTCGCGGTCGCAGCCGGCATCGTGCTCGTGGGCACGCTCTACCCGCTGGCGGTGGAGGCCGTGACCGGCCGGCTGGTCTCGGTGGGGCCGCCGTTCTTCAATCTCTACTTTACGCCATTCATGGCGGCGCTGTTTCTGCTTGCACCGGCGGCGCCGCTGATGACGTGGCGCCTAGCGGACCTCTCCTCCGCGGTCAGATTGCTTTTGCCCGCAGCCGCAGTCGCGTTTGCGGCGGCCGCGCTCGTGATCGCGCTGGCGCACGGGAAGGCGCTGGCGGCGCTCGGCGTCGGCGTCGGGGTGTGGCTGCTCTTCGGCACGCTGACCTATCTTTGGGTGCGCTGGGGACGCGGCGGACGGCGCACGCTCCAGCGATTGGCGGCGCTGCCCTTGGCGGTGTGGGCGCTGACGGCGGCGCATGGCGGGGCTGGCGTGTTTGCGATCGGCGC
>WGOB01000010.1 GCA_016124255.1 Alphaproteobacteria bacterium
AAGCCGATCGCCGGCACGCAGCTGATCCGGGAATACCAGGGCGTCGAGCATGTCGTGAACGTCACGCGCGTTGGCTACGAGTACCAGGGCCAGCCCTACCAGTCGCTCTCCGCGATCGCGCGCGCCATCACCGGCACGCGCTGGAACGGGCGCGTGTTCTTCGGGCTGCGCCCGAGCCGGAGCGCGGCATGAAGCGCGACACGATGCCGGCCGGCGCGATGCCGGCCACCATGCGGAAGCTGCGCTGCGCGGTCTACACCCGGAAGTCGAGCGAGGAAGGCCTCGACATGGAGTTCAACTCCCTCGACGCCCAGCGCGAGGCCTGCGAGGCCTTCATCGCCAGCCAGCGCGCCGAGGGCTGGGTGCTGGTGCGCGACCGCTACGACGATGGCGGCGTGTCCGGCGGCACCCTCGAACGCCCTGCCCTGAAGCGCCTCGTCGCCGACATCCAGGAGGGGCTGGTGGATGTCGTGGTGGTCTACAAGATCGACCGCCTGAGCCGATCCCTGGTGGACTTCACCAAGCTGGTGGAGGTGTTCGACGCGAACAACGTGACCTTCGTGTCTGTGACTCAGAGCTTCAACACCACCACGAGCATGGGGCGGCTGACGCTGAACATCCTGCTCAGCTTTGCCCAGTTCGAAAGGGAAGTGATCGGCGAGCGGATCCGCGACAAGGTGGCGGCCTCGCGCAAGCGCGGCATGTGGATGGGTGGGTACGTGCCGCTCGGCTACGACGTGCGCGATCGCAAGCTGCTGGTGAACGACGCCGAGGCGGCACTGGTGCGGCGGATCTTCCAGGGCTTCGTGGAGCTGGAGTCCTGCACCAGGCTGGTCCAGGTGCTGCGCGCCGAGGGTGCCACCACGAAGCGGGGCCGCCCGCTCACCAAGAGCGACGTCTACCGCATCCTCAGCAACCGCGTGTACCTCGGCGAGGCAGTGCACAAGGGGACAGCCTATCCCGGCGAGCACGACGCCATCGTCACCCAGCAGCAGTGGGACGCGGTGCACGCCGTCCTGCAGGTCAGCCCGCGGGTGCGGGTTAATCGGACGCGGAACACGACGGCGCCGCTGCTGCGCGGGCTGATCTTTGACAGCGACGGCCGCGCTATGTCGCCGAGCCACAGCTGTGGGCGGGGCGGGCAGATGTACCGCTACTATGTGAGCCAGGCGGTGCTGAAGGGCGGCGCGACGGAGCGGCCTGCCATCGCGCGGCTGCCGGCCGGAGAGATCGAGGCGGCGGTGGTCGCGCAGGTTCGTGCGCTGCTGCGGCAGCCGGAGATGGTGGTCGGCACCTGGCGGGCGGCGCGCGCAACAGCGCCGGACGTAACCGAGCAGGAGGTGCTGCTGGCGCTGGAGCGGATCGAGCCGCTGTGGGACGAGCTCTTCCCCGCCGAGCGGGCGCGCATCGTGCGGCTGCTGGTGGACCGGGTCGACGTCGGGGCCGAGGGTGCCGCGGTGCGGCTGCGGCTGGACGGGCTCGGCAGCCTGGTCCGCGACCTGGCCGCCCAGGCGCCCGAGGCCGGAAGGGCTGCCGTATGAGCGACGCCGCGCAGACTCTGACCGTGGTCATCCCGCTGCGGGTGAAGCCGCGGGGCGGGCGGAAGGCCATGGTCACGCCGGGCGTGCTGGGGCTGGAGCGCCGGCAGGACATCACACTCATCAAGGCGGTCGCACGCGCCTTCCGGTGGCGGCGAATGCTGGAGTCCGGCCAGTTCGCCACGATCAAGGATCTGGCAGCGGCCGAGAAGATCAACTCGTCCTATGTCTCGCGGGTGCTGCGACTGACGTTGCTGGCGCCGGACATCGTGGAGGCAATTCTGGACGGGCGGCAGCCAGCGAAGATGGCGCTACCGGATCTCATGAAGTGCTTTGAAGTCGAATGGGGTCGGCAGCAACGTTGCTTATGACTAAACTTCACTTCGCGGTCGCCATCCATCGTCGTTGAAGCGAGCCCCGACGCGCCATCGACGGTTGCGATTATGGCCATTTTGGCCGATGATCATCTCGCAATCGGAGTGGATCATGAGAACGCTGTCGGCCAAGGAGGCGAAGTACGGCTTCGGTCGGCTGATTGACCTCGCTCGCACTGAGCCACTGATTGTGGCGAAGCATGGGCGACCGGTCGTAGTGGTGATGGCATTCGAGGAGTTCGATCGACTGAAGGCGATCGAGGCACGAAAGCCAGCCATGGGTCGTGGTGGTGGGGCCCAGGGCAAAGGCTGACAATGGCTGCTCTTAACGCCCTCGAACTGATCCACCGGCATGGCGATATTGTCGCGGCTAACGTTGGTGCTGCGACCAACACCTGGCGGTTCGGCGTGGTGCTTGTGTCAGGGCAATGGCCTTGACCGTGCTCGATGACCTTGTGCGCCTCGTCGAAGATGTCGCGGGCTTGAATAGCAAGCTCGTGCTCCTCATCGGCCCGCCGAGATCGGGCAAGAGCAGGCTGCTGGAGCAGCTCTCCATGCGCCGAAAGGTCCCCGTTGTGCGGTTGGGCGAGGCGCTCGGCCGCCTCCTCGCTCCGCTGCCCGCGTCCCAGCGGCACCTCATGGCCCCTGACCTGCTGAGCGGACTGGCCGGCGGGGCGGGCGGTCGGGACCTCCTGCTCTTGGACAACATTGAGATCCTCTTCGACCGGACGCTACGGCTCAGTCCCTTGGACCTGATGAGGCGGCATTCCCACGGTCGCCGCGTCGTCGCCGCCTGGCCGGGTGAGCTACGGGACGGGCGTCTGGTCTACGCCGTGCCGGGGCACCCCGAGCACCAGAACTACGGCACGGAAGGGTGGGTGCCGTGCAGTGTTTGCTAGCATGAAAGACCGAATGCCGATGCGCTATGGCGAGCTGATCCAGTTCGAGCCGATCGAGTCCGTCATCCAGCTACTGGACGCGAACCGCCCAGACGAGGCGCGGAAGCTGGTGTCGACGTACGTGATCTCGGACGACATGGCCGAGCGGATTGCGAAGCTCATCGTCCCGCAGCTCTCTTTCGACGAGGCGGTCGACCACAAGGGCGTCCTCGTCGTCGGAAACTACGGCACCGGCAAGTCGCACCTCATGTCGGTGCTCTCGCTGGTGGCCGAGGACGTCGCGTATGTCCCGCTGATCCGGCACCCCAAGGTCGCCGAGGCGGTTGCGGTGATCGCCGGGAAGTTCAAGGTGCACCGCATCGAGATCTCGAGCCAGATGTCCCTGCGGGACATTGTCAAGCAGCAGCTCGAGATCTTCTTGGAGAAGAATGGGGTAAGCTACGCCTTCCCTCCGGCCGACAAGGTCATCAACAACAAGGCCGCCTTCGAGGAGATGATGGCGGCCTTCGCCGAGCGCCACCCAAACCAGGGCGTACTCCTCGTCGTCGACGAGTTCCTCGAGTACCTGCGGTCTCGGAGGGACCACGACCTCGTCCTCGACCTGTCCTTTCTGCGGGAGATCGGCGAGGTCACGAAGCACCTGAGGTTCCGCTTCGTCGCCGGCGTTCAGGAGGCGGTTTTCGACAGCAGCCGCTTCCAGCACATGGCCGACAGTCTGCGCCGCGTGAAGGACCGGTTCACGCAGATCCTGCTCGCCCGGCAGGACGTCAGCTTTGTCGTGGCAGAGCGTCTTCTGAAGAAGACCGCCGACCAGCAGGAGCGGATCCGTGCCTACCTGGCGCCGTTCTCCAAGTTCTACGGGTCCATGAACGAGCGCATGGACGACTACGTGCGGCTGTTCCCGGTGCATCCCGACTACATCGGGACGTTCGAGCGCCTCGTCTTTGCCGAGAAGCGTGGCGCGCTGGTCACCCTCCGCGACCAGATACAGGAAATTTTAGATGACGAGGTACCGGGCGATCGCCCGGGGCTGATCGGCTACGACCGATTCTGGGACACGATTACCGCCAACTCGGTCCTCCGCGCCGACCCCAGCATCGGGCCGGTGCTGAAGGTTTCCGAGGTCCTGTCCGAACGGGTGAGAAAGGCCTTCACCCGCCCCGCCTACCGGCCCATGGCGCTGCGGATCATCAACGGTCTCTCGGTGCACCGGCTGACCACAGGCGGGGACATCTACGTGCCCGTGGGGCCGACCGCCGCCGAGCTACGGGACACGCTCTGCCTGTTCCAGCCGGGCATTGAAGCGATGGGCGGCGACCCCGACGCCGACCTGCTCTCCCTGGTGCAGACCGTCCTCCGGGAGACGCTGAAGACCGTCAACGGCCAGTTCATCTCCAGGGCGCCCGACACCGACCAGTACTTCCTCGACCTGAAGAAGGACGTCGACTACGACGCCCAGATCGAGAAGCGCGCCGAGGCGCTCTCGGACGATGCGCTCGACCGCGCCTACTTCAGCGCGGTCCGCCAGCTCATGGAGCGTACGGACGAGACCACCTACGTCGCTGGCCACCAGATCTGGCAGTACCAGATCGAATGGCAGGAGCGCCGCGTCGAGCGCATCGGCTACCTCTTCTTCGGCGCGCCGAACGACCGGCCGACGGCGCAGCCCGAGCGCGACTTCTACATCTACTTCATCCAGCCGTTCGAGCCGCCGCGCTTCCGCGATGAGCACAAGGCCGACGAGGTGTTCTTCCGGCTCAAGGGCCTCGACGACGCGATCAGGCGGCACCTAGCCTCCTACGCCGCCGCGCAGGACCTCGCGTCGACAGCTAGCGGCGCCGCTAAGAGCGTCTACCTCGACAAGGCGAACGACGCCCTGCGCGAGATGGGCAAGTGGCTGCAGGAAAAGCAGATGGCGGCCTACGAGGTCACCTACCAGGGCAAGGCCCGGACTCTGCAGGAGTGGACCAAGGGGATCTCCCTGCGCGACAAGGCGCGACTGCGGCCCGACGAGCGCATCAACTTCCGTGACGTGGTGAACGTGATCGCCGGCGTGGCGCTGGGCAACCGGTTCGCCGAGATGGCCCCTGACTACCCGACGTTCGCTGCGCTGCTGACCGAAGCGAACCGGAAGCAGCTCGTCGGGAACGCGCTGCGCGCTCTCGCAGGCGCGCCCCGCACGAAGGACGCGGTGGTCATCTTGGACGGCCTCGAGATGCTGGACGGCGATCGCCTCGACCCGGGGCGGTCCCGCTACGCGCACGAGGTCCTTTCGCGTCTCAAGGCGAAGGGGCACGGACAGGTGCTGAACCGCGGCGAGCTACTGAGCGGCGGCGCCGACGTCGAGTACTTCGCGCCGCTCAGGTTCCGGCTCGAGCCCGATCTGCTCGTCGCGGTGCTGGGTGCACTCGTCCACTCGGGCGACGTCGTGCTGGCGGTCGCCGGCGACAAGATCGATTCCGGCAAGATTGCGCTGCTCGCCGAGCGGCCGCTCGATGAGCTCCGGCAGTTCAAGCACGTCGAGGCTCCGCGGGAGATCAACGTCGCCGTCCTTCGTGCGCTGTTCGAGATGCTCAGCCTACCGCCGGGCCTCGCGCAGCAGGCCGCGCAGGGGTCCGACGAGCCGGTCAAGCGACTGCAGGAGGAGGTCACCAAGCTGACACGGCGTGTGCTCGCGGCGACTACCGACATGGCCGGGCGGTTGAGTTTTTGGGGGCAGCCTCTGCTGCGCGAAAACGAGCTCGCCGACTGGCGGGCGAAGCTGGAGGCGCTGAAGGCCTTCGCGGAGAGCCTGTCGCCCTACAACACGGTGGGCAAGCTCAAGAATTTGCGCGTCGGGTCCGACGACGTGGCGGCGCAGAAGAAGAACCTTGAGGCGCTGGACGCTGTCGAGCGCATGCTGGAGCTGGTCGGGGAACTGGGCACCACGGCCGGCTACCTCTCGCAGGCGGAGATGGTGCTGGCGGGCGACCACCCCTGGGTGCAACAGGCTCAGGCCGCGCGTAAGCAGGTGTTCGAGCGGCTCGCGGCCGACCGAACCGCGGAGCACGCGGGCGAGTACCGTCAGACCCTCGCCCGGCTCAAAAGGGACTACGTCGCCGCCTACGTCGGGCAGCACAGCAAGGCGCGGCTCGGGGTCGCGGAGGACAAGACCAAGTCCGCATTCCGCAGGGATGCTCGACTGAATGCCATGCGGGCGCTCGCGGGCATCTCGCTGATGCCGACAAGCCAGCTCGTGGGGTTCGAGGAGAAGCTTGACAAGCTCAAGAGCTGCGCCTCGCTGGTGGACGCGGACCTGGCGGCCAGCCCCGTCTGCCCGCACTGCAACTTCCGACCAGCGAACGAGCAGGGCGACTTGCTCCCCGCGGCGACCGCGCTCAAGCAGCTGGACGGCGAACTCGACCGGTTGCTCGACGGGTGGCAGCAGACGCTGCTGGACAACCTGGAAGACCCGGTCATCCAAGCGAACTTCGACCTCCTGAAGCCCGCGACGCGGAAGCTGGTCGACGGGTTCGTCACGTCGAAGGCGCTTCCCGATCCGGTGGGCACGGACTTTGTCGCGGCGGTGCAGGAGGCGCTGTCGGGACTCGAGAAGGTCCCCGTCACGAGCGACGAGATCAAGCAGGCGCTGCTCAAGGGAGGTTCTCCCGCCACCCCCGAGGACCTGCGCAGGCGCTTCGAAACGTTCTTGAGCGACCGGTGCCGGGGCAGGGACACGAGCAAGCTGCGGTTTGTCGTCGAGTAAGCTTCTAGAAAGATCCGACACGAGGAGGGGGAAGAATGTCGATCGAGAACGCAAGCTTCTTTTGGATAGAAGCGGGAGACATGCAGGGAGGATCCAGAAACCAAATTGAGTTCACTGACGAACTGGTGGCGTTTTTCGACCAAAAATCGCGGGCCGCTGGCAGGGCCTTTTTGGCCTTCGATTCCAAGACCAAAGAGTATGGCGCACTCACAAATAGAGCGCAGGACTACGATCAATGGGTAAATAAATGGAGACTGAGTCTAATTACTAAGGCAAAGGGCGGCGTGGAATACGCTGGAAGAGTTGTGGGTTTTGAAAAGCGAAAGATGGGACAAGTTTATGTATATCTCATCTCCGTCGTAGAGGTAGGTTCGCCGGATCACATAGCGTGGAGGGCTAAATCCAAGCACGTCGGGTCGACCGGTGGCGCTGATGGAAGAGAGTTCGGGTACTACTGAGATGTCCGACCTGAATGACCTGCATGGCGGTTTGCGGGAGCCGTCAGCTGTAAATTGCCTGGGTATGGTATTCCCCGACGACCGTGCGCGTCGCAGGTATTTTCTCGAGCTCTTGGCTCAGAAGCTTAAGGATCCTCTCTTCCGTGAGCAGGGAGGATTTCCGAAGGCGGCCAATGAAGCAATCCTCGCTATGTCGGACCCACCCTACTACACGGCATGCCCCAACCCCTGGCTGGCCGAGTTCGTTCGGCACCACGGCAAACCCTACGATCCCGCTCAGTCGTACGTGCGCGAGCCGATGGCGATCGACGTGTCAGTCGGAAAGACCGACCCGATTTACAAGGCGCACTCCTACCACACCAAGGTGCCGCACCTCGCCATCGTGCCGTCCATACTGCACTTCACCGAACCGGGTGACATCGTGCTCGACGGCTTCGCCGGGTCTGGCATGACCGGCGTGGCGGCGCAGTGGTGCGGCACTGCGCCCGCTACCTATCGCCAGCAGCTCGAGATGGAGTGGAAGAAGGCCGGCCAACCAGCGCCTCAATGGGGCGCGCGCAAGGTCGTACTAAATGACCTATCGCCGGCGGCCACGTTCATCGCTGCAAACTATAACCTCCCCTTCGACGTGGATGCCTTCGCGAAGGCGGGCAAACAACTACTCGCTGAGGTCGAACGCGAGACCGGTTGGATGTACGAGACCTTACATACCGATCGGAAGACTAAGGGGCGGGTCGAGTACACGGTCTGGAGCGAGATCTTCAGCTGCCCGGAATGCGCGGGCGAGGTAAACTTCCTCGAAGAGGCGATCGAGGAAGACAGCAAGCGAACGCGGGACACCTTCCCTTGTCCGCACTGCGGCGCGGAACTGAACAAGGATCGACTAGAGCGGGTGTTCGAGACACGCACTGACCCAGCTACGGGCAAGCCGTGGCAGCGCGTCAAATTCCAACCTGCGCTGATCGCATACTCTGTTGGAAAATCGCGATACGAGAAGCAGCCCGACGCTTCCGACCTTGCGACTATCGGCCGAATTGAAGCGCTGCCGCTCCCAGCTTCCGTCCCGACCGCAGAGTTTCCGATCGCGGACATGTATCACGGCTCCCGGATTGCCCCGAAGGGATTCACGCACGTTCACCACTTCTTCTTGCCGCGTGCTGTGCAGACCATGGGCCTTCTGTGGGCAAAGGCGAACGCCCATCCAGACCCACGCATCCGCGCCTTCCTGATCTTCATGGTGGAACAGGCAGTTTGGGGCTTCTCGGTCTTGAACCGTTACAGCCCTTCACACTTCTCTCAGGTCAATCGCGCGTTGAACGGCGTCTACTACATCGCCTCTCAGCACGCTGAGTGCAGCCCTCGTTATAACTTGAGCGGCAAGCTTGATCGGCTGGTAAAAGCGTTCGAACGATATCGCGTACAACCAATGAACGCCGCGGTCAGCACTGGCACAGCCGCCGCAATGCCCCTACCCGATGCGAGCGTGGACTATATCTTCACGGATCCGCCATTCGGCGAGAACATCTACTACGCGGACCTAAATTTCCTAGTCGAGTCTTGGCATGCGGTCACAACAGATACAAAGCCCGAAGCTATCATTGATCGTTTCAAGAGCAAGGCACTCCCCGAGTATCAGCACCTGATGCAGCGCTGCTTCGCCGAGTACCACCGTGTGCTGAAGCCTGGCCGCTGGATGACGGTGGTCTTCTCGAACAGCAAAGCTTCGGTCTGGAACGCAATCCAAGTAGCGCTGCAACAAGCTGGCTTTGTCGTCGCCGAGGTCACCGCGCTTGACAAGGTTCAAGGCAGCTACCGGCAGGTCACCTCGACCACCGCCGTGAAACAGGACCTCGTGATCTCCGCGTACAAACCGGATGGCGCGCTGGAGCGGCGGCTGACGGAACGCGGAGCGGCCCCGGAATCGGCGTGGGACTTCGTCGCGGCCCATCTGCGCCAGCTTCCGGTTGTGAAGGCGAAGAATGGCGTCCTGGAGTTCATCATCGAGCGCGATCCACGCCGCATCTACGACCGCATGGTAGCTTGGTTCGTCCGACACGACCTGCCCGTGCCGCTCTCGACCGAGGAGTTCCTCGACGGGCTGCGGCGACGCTACCCGGAGCGGGACGGCATGACGTTCCTGCCGGAGCAGGTAACCGAGTACGACCGTCGGCGCGCGCTCGCCGCGCAGGCGCCGCAGGTCGAGCTCTTCGTGTCCGACGAGCGCTCGGCGATAGACTGGCTCACCGACTTCCTGCGCAAGCGGCCGTCCACCTACCAGGAGATCCACCCCGACTTCACCGTTCAGCTCGGTGCGGGGTGGCGCAAGCACGAGGAGAAGCCGGAGCTGTCGCTGCTGCTCGACGACAACTTCCTCCGCTACGACGGGCGCGACGACGTGCCGAGCCAGATCCACAGCTACCTGTCGCACAGCTTCCGGGAGATGCGCGGCCTCGAGAAGTCCGACCCGCGCCTGAAGGCCAAGGCGAAGGACCGCTGGTACGTGCCGGACCCAGGCAAGGCGAAGGACCTTGAGCAGAAGCGCGAGAAGGCTCTGCTGAAGGAGTTCGAGGCGTATCGCGCCACAACAGGACGCAGGCTTCGGGAGTTCCGGCTGGAGGTCCTGCGGACCGGCTTCAAGGCGGCCTGGTCGGTGAAGGACTACAAGACCATCATCGGCGTCGCGCAGAAGATCCCCGAGGAGGCGCTGCAGGAGGACGAGAAGCTCCTCCTCTGGTACGACCAAGCGCTCACCCGCGCTGAGGTCGACGGGTGACCCAGCCGGACGGCGGCTACGCGCTCGGCGACTGGTGCTGGCATGAGCGACATGCCGCACCCTGCCGGGTGGTCGATCGGGAAGAGATCTGGGGCGAGGTCGCCTACCGGGTCTGGCTGCCCGGTCGGGAGGCGGTCGTCCGCGCGCGAGAGAAGGACCTCGCGCCCCTCGGCTCCGTCCAGCCCACCGTCGAGCAAATCCTGCACACCGCCGCCGCGGCACGGCTGCTCGACGCGCTGGAGGACAACCTCCTGCTGGCGCCGGTCCAGTCCAGCGTGGTGCCGCTGCCGCACCAGCTTTACGCGCTGAATCGGGCTATGGCGCGGCACCGAATCCGCTACCTGCTTGCGGATGAGGTGGGCCTCGGGAAGACGATCGAGGCTGGGCTGATCCTCCGGGAGCTGAAGCTCCGCGGCATGGCGAAGCGGATACTCGTCGTGGCGCCCAAGGGGCTCGTGCGCCAGTGGCAGGCGGAGATGCGCCTGCACTTCGGCGAGAGCTTCCAGTTCGTCGAGCCTGCCGAGCTCTCCGCCTTCCGCCAGTGGCGCAGCGACGAGGAGAACCTCTGGCGCCTCCACGACCAGGTGATCTGCTCGCTGGATTCCGTGAAGCCCCTGGACGGGCGCCGCGGCTGGACCCTGGAGCAGCTCAGCACGTACAACCGGGAGCGCTTCGAGGACCTGGTCTCCGCGTCTTGGGACCTGGTCATCATCGACGAAGCGCACCGCATGGGCGGCAGCACGGACCAGGTCGCGCGGTACAAGCTCGGCGCGGCGCTGGCCGAGGCCGCACCCTACCTGCTCCTCCTGTCGGCGACGCCCCACCAGGGCAAGACCGACCAGTTCCACCGGCTCATGCAGCTGCTCGACCGCGACTCCTTTCCTGACGAGAGCAGCGTCACACGCGACCGGGTCCAGCCGTTCGTAATCCGGACGGAGAAGCGTGTCGCGATCGACGCGGAGGGCAAGCCCCTCTTCAAGCCGCGGATGACAAGGCTCCACCCCGTAGCTTGGCAAGACCGTCATACCTCCCAGAAGACGCTCTACGAGGCGGTCACGGACTACGTTCGCCACGGCTATAATCAGGCGCTGGCCGCGAAGCAGCGGCACGTCGGGTTCCTCATGATCCTCATGCAGAGGCTCGTAACGTCCAGCACCGCGGCAATCCGTGCGACGCTCGAGAAGCGCTTGGCGCTGCTGAGCCAGCCGCAACTCCAGCTGTCCCTGTTCGAGGCCGCCGAGGTCGACGAGTGGGCGGAGCTGGATGGCGAGTCACAGGTCGACTTGGCCGTGCAGGCGAGGGGCTGGCAGACCGAGAAGGCGGAGGTCGAGGTGCTCCTCGAACTTGCCCGCTCGACCGAGGCCCAGGGCACTGACGCGAAGGCCGAAGCGCTGCTGGATCTCATCTACAAGCTCCAGCAGGAGGAAGGGGACCCGCAGCTGAAGGTCCTCGTCTTCACAGAGTTTGTACCGACGCAGGCAATGCTCGCCGCGCTGCTTGAGGCGCGCGGCTTCTCGGTCGCAATCCTCAACGGCGGCATGGACCTTGAGACCCGCACGCGGGCGCAGCAGGCGTTCGCTCGCGACGTCAGGATCCTCGTTTCGACCGATGCCGGCGGCGAGGGACTCAACCTGCAGTTCTGCCACGTGATCGTCAACTTCGACATGCCGTGGAACCCCATGCGGGTCGAGCAGCGCATTGGCCGCGTCGACCGCATCGGTCAGCCGCATTTGGTGCGCGCGATCAACCTCGTCCTCGGAGACACTGTCGAGCATCGGGTCCGGGAGGTCCTAGAGGCAAAGCTCGCCGTCATCGCGGAGGAGTTCGGAGTCGACAAGGCAGCGGACGTGATGGACTCGGTCGAGGTGGATGGGCTGTTCGACGAACTGTTCGTTCAGGGCCTTCAGAATCCGGACGCGATCGAAGCCGAGTGCGATGCGGTGGCGTCGCAGCTCCGGTCGGCGGTAGCGGAGAGCCGCCGGAACGTCGACCTCCTCGGCGGCGACCCGGCGCTCGACGCGGACGACGCTCGCAAGTGGCGGGACCACCCCGCGCAATTCTGGCTCGAGCGGGCGATCACGACAGGCCTGCCGGGGAAGGGGGGCGCGGCGACCAAGGCCGGCGATACGTGGCGTCTTCGCTGGATTGACGGCAGCGAATCTGTTGATGCGTGCTTCGACGCGCACACCGCGACGAGCCGTCCGGACGTGGAGTGGGTCACGCTGGAGGACGCCCGGGCCCGGGCCGTCGTCGCCGAGCTGCCTCGCTGTGTGGACGGTCAGCCGCTCCCGGGGGTCGAGATCGGTGGGCTGCCCGCTTCCGTGAGGGGCGTCTGGTCCCTTTGGCAGATCGGTCTGTCGGCCGATGACTTCGGCAAGCGGCACTTCCTGGCGGTGTTCGTGAGCGAAGAGGGACGCACATTCATGCCGACCGCAAGGCGGATCTGGGATCTCCTCGTCACAGAGCGCATACGGCTGGTCGGGTTTTCCTCGGAGAAGGTCCCGGGCCGCTGGTTCAACGACGCCAAGCGCGCGGCCGTCTCCAATGGTGAGCAGGTCTTCGCTGAGCTAGCGGAAGAGCACGCGGCCCGTGTCCGGGAGGAGCGCGACCGCGCTCGCCATGCCTACGAAGTCAGGCATCAAGCCCTCGGCCGCATCGGGCTCCTGAGCGTGCGCGAGTATCGTCGCAGGCGCCTGCGTGCGGAGCACGACACCCGCATGGCGCAGCTCGACGCCGCCGAGATCCGCGTGCCTGACCTCCACTGCGTTCTCATGCTGCGCGTCGGCAGTTCGGCGGGGGACGAATCGTGAGCGCATGGACCGACAGGATCCTTAGTGAGTTCCCCACCGAGCTGGCCCGGTTCTGGATCGCCTGCGATCCTGACGACGTGCTGCTTGACGAGGGGGTGCTGCACAGCCTTCGGGAGAGGGGATTCGAGGTCCTGCCATTCGACGACTCCGTCGTCTTCCGCGCGGAGTACGAGGAACGCTATCGGGACGCGTGGGACCGTGGCGAGGCGCGATCGGAGAGGGCACTGGTGCTGCAGTTGCGTGGGAGTGACCTCAACGCTCTGCCGTGGGACTACATCCGTCAGGCCCGCACGGTGAGCCTTGGCTTGGCTGACCTCTTCCCGAAGCTGAGCTACGGCGTGGTGAGGCAGCTCCCCTCGGAGCATCACGAGGCGATGTTCCGGGCGCAAGACCGGCATGCGCCGCAGCCGCTTGGCGAGGCGGCGACCAAGGACTTCATCCTCACCCACGTCTTCCGGATCAGCCCGTACATGCTGGAGCGCCCGGAGGATTTCTGGCGGGAGCTGCTGCGCCTTCACCATCGCGGCGCGAGCCTGCCCGGTGTGCTCGCCGACCACGTCGCAATGCTTTTGAAGGACACCCCGGTCGGGGGCCTTCCGGTCGCCGATCTCCTTTCGTCCCGAAGCTTCACGCTGCGTGTCCTCCAGGATGCTTGGCGTCGGTTCCTGCTCCAGCTGGGCATCGACGCCGGCAGCGGCGCCGACCCGGAAGCCGCGGAGTCGATCGCAATCGTGGTGCCTTTCGAGCACCCCGACGTCCGGGCGGTCGTCGACACGTTGTTCCTCGATGGCGGGCTTCGCCCAGTCGGCGTCGTGCGGCCGCAAGCCGGTGTGCCGGAATGGGTGAAGGTAGGCTTGGTCGAGGACCCGCACACACAGACAGATCTGGTGGGCCAGGGGGTCAGGCGGCTCGCAGCCAATCTGCCTATGCCGGGGTCGTCCCACCGCGACTGGACCGACTTCGCGCGCCGCCTCGGGGAGCTGATCTTCCGATTCCACTCTCTGTCCGCGGACGCCGCGAGGCCGCTGGCGCAGCAAGTGGGTCAGTTGCAGCGCGACGCCGACGAGCGCCTGAGGCTCTGGCTCACGACGCATTTCGCGGACCTTCCGTCCCTGCCGGCCGCGAGAGGGCCAGTCATGGTCCACCACGTGCCGAGATACCTCGCGCTGCGACGCGCCGCGGGCGAGGCGCGCGTGGCGCTTGTGGTGTTCGACGGCCTAGCCATGGACCAGTGGCTACAGGTCCGCGACCACCTCGCCGCGCGGATCCGAGGCTTCGAGGCGGACGAAGGCGCATGCTTCGCATGGCTCCCGACCCTCACCTCCATCTCTCGGCAGGCTCTCTTCTCCGGCCTCCGCCCGCGCGAGTTCTCCGCCTCCATTGACACCACGACCCAAGAGCCGCAGCTCTGGGCGCGCTTCTGGCTGGAGAACGGCGTCCGCAGATCGGAGGTGTGTTACGCGAAGGGATTGAAGCGGACGGAGCAACTGGCCGACTTGGCCGCGGAAGTATCCAAACCGGGAATGAAGGTGGCTGGGATCGTCGTCGACATGGTCGACGAGCTGGTACACGGAGCGATGCTAGGAAAGCGGGGCATTAGCGGCCAGATCGCTGCGTGGTGCGAGACCGGGTTTGTCGAAGGCCTCGTCCGCTTGCTCGCCGGGCACGGCTATCACATCTACCTGGCGGCCGACCACGGGAACGTAGAGGCCGAAGGGATCGGGCGGCTCAGCCAGGGCGTGATGTCCGAGGTCAAGGGCGAGAGGGTCCGCACATATCGTAGCGACGAACTGGCGGGCTCGGTCCCGTCGGAGCTCGATACCTTCCGTCTCGGCGTGCCCGGACTACCTCCGGAAGTGCTGCCGGTGTACGCGGGCAATGGAAAGGCGTTCGTGACGCGAGGGGAGCGGACTGTCGCGCACGGCGGGCCATCGGTCGAGGAGCTCATCGTGCCGTTCGTGCGCATGCATGTTGCGGGCGCAGGTCGATGAACGCGGCTGCCGCACAAATCGGATTCGATCGTTTCGTCTCGCTAGAGATGGCTGAGACAGCTCTTCGCGTGAGCGCCGGGATGGCGAGCCTCGGCGAGCTGACGGCGCTGCTCGATGCGACGCATCCCGGTGCGGCGGCCAAGAAGAAGACCCGAACGGTTCTGAACAGACTGTGGCTCGAGCCGCGCTCCGACCTCCTCGATTTCACGGCGCGTGGCGCGCGGCTCTATCGAGATGCGCCGAACACTTCCACCGCGGCGCTCACATGGGGGATGGCGCTCGCTACTTATCCCTTCTTTGGAAAGGTGGCTGAGATCGTTGGTCGGCTCACATCTCTGCAGGGCGACTGCACCTCCGTAGAGGTCCACAGACGGATGGCCGAGATCTACGGAGAGCGTGAAGGAACGCGCCGAATGACGAACATGGTGCTTCAGTCTCAGGCGAACTGGGGCGCTATTGAGAGGTTGGAGAGGGGAAAGCGGATTGTCCGCAGACCCGCTATCAATCTGTGCGGGTCGTCGATTGCTGCCTGGCTCGTCGAGGCGTGCCTTAGATACGCTAGTCGGGCTCTTCCGGTCGCTAGTATCCAATCCAGCCCCTCAATCTACCCGTTCGTGCTTGGAGGCTCGACTCCATATTTTCTGTCGTTATCTCACGCTCTCGAATTGAGGAGCGACAGCGCAGGTAATCAAGTCGTAGGGCTGGCAAGCTGACAGACCGGTCGGAGGGCCCTCGCGGTAGGGTTTGCAGCGACGCGGAACCGCGAGCCGGGTCATGCTTCGAAATTCTCGGGCACGATATGCCTGTAAGTCTCTGAGTTGATGGACTAAATTTCGACGTACTAAATCGGCTAGGTCAATAGGCTCGGAGAGAATACCGCCTCTAGAGACCCGGCAGAGTCCTTGTCTCGGTCTTGGCGGTCAACAGGTCTGCCCCGAAAACCCCAGAAAACCTGCCGGTCAGCGCGGCGGACGGTCAGGCGGAGATCACGCCTCGCATGGCAACTGGCGGATGGGGTGGGATTCGAACCCACGAGACGCTTTCACGTCTACACACTTTCCAGGCGTGCGCCTTCGACCGCTCGGCCACCCATCCAGCCGCAAACAACGGCTTCTAGACAGCTTCTGGGCACGCGGCAAGGCGCACATCTCCGAAATCCTGATGGATCGTGTCCCCGGGCGTGGTGTAGGAGCAGTGCTCCTTGGCGGGTTGAGCCGCCGTGTCAGGCGGCCACGGCGGGCAGGCTGACGGTGGGGGATTGGGTCACGTCCGTCAACGTGGTGGAATTTGCTGCGGGGCTTGAGGTGGCCACGGCTCAGGCGGCTTTGGGTGGAAGTTGCAGGGTTTCGTTGTTGGGCGGCGGGTTGAGCATCTCGCCCATGGCTTCGACGCCCATGTAGCGGTGCTGCATCTGCCATTCGTCGTTGGCCTCGAGCAGGACGGCGCCGATCAGGCGCATGATGGAGGCCTCGGAGGGAAAGATGCCGACCACGTCGGCGCGGCGCTTCACCTCCTTGTTCAGCCGCTCCAGCGTGTTCACCGAGTGCAGCTTGGTCCTGTGCTGCGCTGGGAACGCCATGTAGGCTAGCACGTCGTCCTCGCTGTCGTCCATCAGCTTGCCGAGCTTCGGCCAGCGTGGTCGGAGCTGGTCGGCCACGTGGCGCCAGGTCTGCCGGGCGCTGGCCTGGTCGGGCTGCAGGAACGCCTGGCGCAAGGCCGCCGAGGCCATGGACTGCTGGGCCTTGCCGACATGGGCCAGCGCGTTGCGCATCCAGTGCACGCGGCAGCGTTGCCACGTCGCCCCGAGCACACGGGCGATCGCCGCCTTCAGCCCTTCATGAGCGTCGGAGACAACCAGCTTCACGCCCCCCAGGCCGCGCTTCACCAGGCTCTTGAGGAAGGCCGCCCAGAAGGTGTCGGCTTCCGACGGGCCGATGTGCAGGCCGACGATCTCGCGCCGCCCCTCGGCATCGCAGGCCACAGCGATTATCGCTGCAACGGAGACGATGCGCCCGCCCTCGCGCTGGCGCAGATAGGTGGCGTCGAGCCAGAGATACGGCCACTCGCCGGACAGCGGCCGATCGAGGAAAGCCGAGACCCGCTCGTCGATGTCCTTGCACAGCTTCGAGACCGTGGACTTTGAGATGCCGCTCAGCCCCATCGCCTGCACCAGGTCGTCGACCCGCCGCGTCGAGACCCCGCCGATCCAGGCTTCCTGGATCACCGCCATGCGCGACCTTCACCACCATCGCAGCGCCCGCCATCACCACCATCTCGTGGCTCCAGTCGAACTGGTATGCCTCCCCGGGCGCAAAGCTCAGCGGCACATACGCCGCCGCCGACACCGCCGAACACGCACGCTGCCAGCCGCGCGCATAGCGACGCACCGCGTCCTAGCCGCCCGCATAGCCAAGCCCGCGCAATTCCTCGAACACGCGCATCAGCATCAGACGCTCGCGGCTGGCACGCCCCGCATTCTCCGTGAGCAGGCGGTCCAACTCGCCGCGCCACGCACCCAGCTTGGGCTGCGGCTGGCCCGCTCCGGCCGCAGCCGGATACAGGAGCCGTCCGCCAGCCACAGCCTGCCCCGCTTCGGCTGCCGCTGCGGCACCTTCAGCCCCTCGCGGCGCCAGATCCGCTCCACGCGCTTGCGGTTCACCGCCCAGCCCGCGTCCCGCAGCAGCGCCGTGATCCGCCGGTAGCCATACCGTCCGTAGCGCTTCGCCAGCTTGACGATGTCCGCCGTCAGCGCCGCTTCGTCGTCGGATCCACCAGGCGCCTTCCGCTGCGTCGACCTGTGCTGCCCCAGCACCGCGCAGGCCTTCCGCTCCGACATGCCTAGCCCACGCACGACATGCTCGACGCAGGCCCGCCGCCGCGCGGGGCTCACCACTTTCCCGACGCAGCTTCCTTCAGGATAGCCTTCTCGAGCGTCAGGTCCGATACCGCCTTCCGAAGCCGCGCGTTCTCACGCTCGAACTCCTTCAGACGCTTCACCTGGTCAAGCTTCAGGCCGCCGAACTCCGTCCGCCAGCGGTAGTTGGTCGGCTCCGTCACCCCGATCCCACGCACCGCATCCGCCACCGTCTTACCCTGGCCGACCAGCACCTCCGCCTGCCGGAGCTTACCCACGATCTCCTCCGGCGTGTGCGCCTTCTTCCGCGCCATCCCACAACCTCCCATCGCTGCCGCCAGACTACATTACCGGCGGACCGCTTCTACGGGGGCAGGTCAAGGCCGCGCGGCGCATCCAGGCGGTGATCGAGCGGCGCTCGCCGGCGACCTGCCTACTGCGCGCGACGCGGCGCGAAAGTTGCTGGCCGCCAATCCGAATGCCTCGATCGAGATGATGCGGCGCGCGCATCCCGGTCGGCACAGCGAAGCCTCCTTCTTGGTGATGGTCGAAGGCTGGCGGCTGGCCGGGCTGCCGGAGCGGTAAGCCAACGTGCCTGCTACGCGAGAAGGGCGCCACCATCACGCAGATCTGCGAGGCAACCGGCTGGCAGGGGCACACGGTCCGCGGCTGCTTCTCCGGGCTCAAGAGCGCCAAGGCATCGAGGTCCAGGTGCTGGAGGAGCGCGGCGTCGCCTGGCGCTACATCGCGCCGGGCATGCCGCAGCAGAACGGGTTCGTCGAGAGCCTCAACGGCCGGTTCCGCGACGAATGCCTCAACGAGCATCTGTTCGGCAGCCTGCCCGCGGCGCGCCGGATCATCGAAGCATGGAGGACCGACTACAACACGACCGGCCCACACAAGAGCCTGAACGGGCTCACCCCAGCCGCCTTTGCAACCCGCCCCGCATCAGGGCAAATGGAGAACAGGCTCTGCTCATGAACGAGGGCACTTCGGGGGCAGGGTCAGTGCCCATCATCTTGCAGCGGGACGGATGCGGAGCGACATGGCGGAACAGGTAGGCGTCACCGGCGGCAGCGCGGAATCCGGCATGGCGGTGGCGGCGCGCTACGGCGCTTTCGCTGCCGCGCTGCAGACCGGCGCGCTTCACGATGCAGTGCGGCGACGCGCCGCCTGGATCCTCGCCGACAGCATCGCCGCGATTGGCGCCGGCCTCTGCGTGCCGGAGATGCGCGCCCTGACGCAGCGGCTGCTTGCGACCGGGGGCTCGGGACCGGCGCGGCTGATCGGCCTGCCGGGGGGCGGCGCGGTGAAGGAAGTCGCCTTCCTGCACGGCACTGCGGGTACCTGGCTCGAGCTGAACGAAGGCCATCTCGGCTCCAAGGGTCATCCAGCCATCCATGTGGTGCCGGCGATCTGGGCGCTGGCGCAAGCGATCGGTGCTTCCGGGCGCGAGTTGATCGCAGCCCTCGTCGCCGGCTACGAGGTCGCCGCGCGCATCGGGCGGGCCAGCCGGCTGCGTCAGGCAGTACATCCGCACGGTACTTTCGGCACGGTCGGCGCGGCCGTGGGCGTGGCCCGGCTGGCGGGCGCCGACGCCGGGCGCATTGCCGCCGCGATCAATGTCGCCTCCTCGCTTGGACTGGCGACGAGCCGACGGACGCTGCTCGAAGGCGCCACCGTGCGCAACGCCTATGCTGGCGCCTCGGCGCGCGCCGGGCTGCTCGCACTCGATCTTGTCGAGTGCGGCTTCACCGGCGAGGCGGAGGGGCTCGCGAGCGTCTATGGCGCCGTCTATGCTGACGCCTTCTCGCCGGAAGGGGCGCTGCGCGGCCTTGGCGAGGAGTGGATGCTGATGCGCGGCTACATCAAGCTGCACCCCTGCGGCCGCTACCTGCATTCCGCCCTCGACCTGGCGGAGGCGCTGCTGGCGCGGCATGACGAGCACTTCGATGCGACGCGCATCGCGTCCATCGTCATCGGCGCCTATCACCCGCTCTCGATGCTCGGCGGCCAGATGCCGGAGAGCAGCTTCGGCGCACGCTTCTCGGCGCCCTTCGCGGTCGCCTCGCTGCTGGTCGCGGGCGGTCGCGACTTCGCCAATTTCGAA
>WGOB01000037.1 GCA_016124255.1 Alphaproteobacteria bacterium
CATCGTCGTCGTTGTCGTTCGGCCCGCCGCTCATCGGCCCCTCTATCCCGCCGCAGCTTGCGCGCGCCATTCGGCGGCGACGGCCGCATCGGTCTCGCCCGCTGCGTGGGCCGATCTCAGGCGCGCGAAGGCGCCCGCGTCAAGCAGGCGGCGGAGCGCCCAGACCGCCATCGCGCGCACCAAGGGCGCGGGATCGCGGAGCAGGCGCTCGGCGGCCGGCGCAAGATCGCGATCGCTGGAATTGCCGATGGCGATGAGGACATTGCGCACGAAGCGGTCGCGGCCCGTGCGTTTGACCGGGGTGCCGGCGAACAGCGCGCGAAAGCCGGCGCCGTCGAGCGCGGCGAGTTCGCCGAGCGGGCGGGACTGGATATCGCCCCGCAGCGCCAGGCGCTGGTCGCGGGCGGCGGCCGCGAACTTGTTCCAGGGGCAGACCGCCAGGCAATCGTCGCAGCCGAAGACGCGGTTGCCGATGGCGGCGCGGAATTCTTCGGCGATGTGGCCTTTGTGCTCGATCGTGAGATAGGCGATGCAGCGGCGCGCATCGAGCTGATAGGGCGCGGGAAACGCGTCGGTGGGGCACGCATCGAGACACGCGCGGCACTGGCCGCAATGATCCGTGTGCGGATCGTCCGGTGTGAAGCGGATTTCGGTGAGCACGGCGCCAAGGAAGAGCCACGAGCCGTGGGCGCGGGAGACGAGATTGGTGTGCTTGCCCTGCCAGCCGAGGCCGGCGCGTTCGGCCAGCGGCTTCTCCATCAGCGGCGCGGTGTCGACGAACACCTTCACATCGCCGCCATGGGTCTCCGCGATCCAGCGCGCGAGCGCCTTGAGCCTGGTCTTCAGCGCGTCGTGATAGTCGCGCCGGGCGGCGTAGACCGAGACCGCGCCTTCGCCGCGCCGTTCAAGACCGTTCAGCGGATTGTCGGGCGGCGCATAGGAAAGGCCGACGATGACGGCGGTTTCCGCGGCAGGCCAAAGCGCCTTCGGATGCGCGCGGCGATCGGCTTCGCGGGCCAGCCAATCCATATCCCCGTGGCGCCCGGCGGCGAGGAATTCGGTGAGGCGCGCAGCGGCGGCCCAGCCTTCGTCCAGCGCTGCGACCCCGACGGCGTCGAAGCCCAATGCCGCGGCTTCCGCTTTCAGGAGCGCGACGGGCGCGGGCGTGCGGTTCAGATCCGCCGCCGCCGGGTCAAGTCTCGCAGCGCCACGTCGCGCGCGCTGAGGCGGGCGGCGAGCGCTGCGACGGCGGCGCGATCATCAGCGCGCGCGGCGGCGCCGATGCGGGTCAGATCGTCGACGTGATCGCGGATCAGCGCGCGCATCGCCTCGGTCTCCGCGGCCGCAAGGCGCAGGCGCTCGCGCGCGGCGGCCGCGTCCGGCTCGCCGGCGAGGATCGCGCGCGCGTCGCGGCTCATGGCCGTGCCGATGGCGGCGATGGCGTCGAGCGCGTCCTGCTGGCTGGCGTTGGTGACGTAGAGCGCGTCGCGCAGGCGCTCGCCATCGGCGCCAAGAAGAAACAGACGCGGCAACGGCGGCCGGCGATCGATGAAGAAGCTGGCTTCCGTGACGGCGCGATCGAAATCCGTGCCCCAGGCGCCCCGGGCGGTCTCGCCGGCCGGATCGTCGGCCAGCACGACCAGCCCATCGGGCAGCGCAAACACATCGATCAGGCGGCGCCACCCTTCGGCGTTGGCGTCGCTCCAGAGGGCGAGATGCGCGTAGATTCCTGCGACCTCTTCCGGCGTCGCCTCGTAGGCGTCGGCGGTGTCGGCGTTGGCGACGCGCTCGATCGTTTCGGGCGCCGCGGGCGCCGGAGCCGCCAGCATCGTCCAGGCGGCCGCAATGCAAACTGCGATCAAACGCATCGTCCCTGCTCCCTCACTTCTCGTGCTGCGGCGCGTCAGGCGCACCTCCCCGATCGTCGCGGCGCTCGCCGAACGCTGGGAGGCCATGAGGCTCCGCCCGGCCGCGGGGATCGGGATGAATGATGACATCGGCATTCGGGTATTCTGCACGAATTCGCTGCTCGGCGGCGACGATGATGCGATGGGCGGCCTCCAGGCTCATGTCCGGATCGAGATCAGCGTGAAACTGAACATGGACGTAGGGGCCTGAAAGCCTCGTCCGTAGATCGTGGACGCCGCGCAGCCCCTGCTCCGCAAGGGTCAATTCGCGGACATGGGTGCGCAGCGATTCCGGCGCTTCCCGGTCCATGAGGTGATCGGCGGCGGCCCGGGCGATATCCCACGCGCCAAGCGCCAGCCAGACCGTAACGAACACGGCAGCGGCGGTGTCGGCCCACGCGAGGCCGGCATAGGCGGCGCCGAGGATCCCGATGATGACCGCGCCGTTGGCGGCGAGGTCCGAAAGATAATGAGCGCGGTCGCCGCGGACGGCGAGCGAGCCGGTGGCGGCGATGGCGCGGGACTGCGCCATGACCACGCCGATCGAGACCAGCATCGAGATCCCCATCACCGCCAGCGCCTGCGGCGCGGCCTCCAGGGGTTGGGGATTGATCAGCCGCTGCAGCGCCTCCACCAGGATCAGCGCCGCCGACACCATCACCAGGCCCGCCTGAAACAGGCCCGCAAACGCCTCGGCCTTGCCGTGGCCGAAGCGGTGGTTGCGGTCGGGCGGCGTCGCGGCCAGGCGGACCGCGAAATAGGTGAACAGCGAGGCTGCAAGGTCGAGGGTCGAATCGGCGAGCGCCGCCAGAATCGCCACCGACCCTGAGGCCAGCCACGCCCAGGTTTTCAGCAGGATGAGAAACGCCGCGGCCGCGACCGATATCTGCGCCGCCCGGCGGGCGACGCGCGCGGCCGCCTCCGGCGACAGTTTCTCAGTTGCAGGGACGGCCGTGCTCACGGCGCATGATATAGCGCGGCGCGCCCGCTGGCGCAGCGGCGCACAGTGTCGTCCCACCGCGCTCGGCGCCTTCCGCTCTGGCCGCGCGCTTGCAATGATCGGATTCGCGGACTGCGGGAGGGAAGCTTGGATTTCATCGCCTTGGCGAAAGCCGCGCTGCTGGGCGTCGTCCAGGGGCTTACGGAGTTCTTGCCGATCTCGTCGACCGCGCACCTCCTTCTGGGCGCGGATGTGCTGGGCTACGACGATCACGGCGGGGTGTTCACCGTGATGATCCAGCTCGGCTCGATCCTCGCGGTGATGTGGCTCTATCGCGCCAAGATCATCGAGGTGATCGCCGGGCTGCCGACGAAGCCCGAGGCGCGGCGGTTTACCTTGATGCTGATCGTCGCGTTCATCCCGGCGATGATCGCTGGCGCGCTCGGCGAGGACTATGTCCGCACCGTGCTCTATGAGAGCCTCACCGTGTTTGCGTGGGCTTTCGTGCTCGGCGGCCTCGTCATGCTGGCGATCGAGCGGTGGCCGCCGAAGGTGGTCGTGGACCAGGCGGACCAGACCCCGATCGTGCGCGCGCTGGGCGTTGGCGTCGTGCAATGCGTGGCGCTGATCCCCGGCGTCTCGCGTTCGGGCGCGACGATCGTCGGGGGATTGCTGCTCGGTCTCAACCGGCGCGCGGCGGCGGAGTTCTCGTTCTTTCTCGCGATGCCGACGATGATGGCGGCGTTCGTGTACGACCTGATCAAGATGCAGAGCGCGCCGCTGCCGCAGGAGGGCGTGCTGGAGATCGCGGTCGGTTTCGTGTTCGCATTCATCGCCGCACTGGTTGTGGTCAAGCCCTTCCTAGACTTCGTGACGCGCGTGGGGTTTGCGCCGTTCGCCTGGTACCGGATCGCGCTCGGGCTCACTTTGTTTGCGGGGCTCAGCCTCGGCTGGTTTGCGTGAGCGCGGCGATCTTCACCATCGGCTATGAGCGCGGGAGCCTCCCGCAGGTGGTCGCAGCGCTGCAGGCCGCGAAGATCGATACGCTCGTTGATGTGCGGGCGATCGCGAACTCGCGGCGTGCAGGATTTTCCAAGGGTGTGTTGTCGGCGAGCGTGGAGGCGGCGGGATTGCGCTACCGCCACGTGAAGGCGCTCGGCACGCCGAAGCCCGGGCGCGAGGCGAGCCGGCGCGGCGATCTTGAAACGTTCGAGCGGATCGTGAACGGCGCGCTTGACGAGCCCGCCGCACAGCTCGCGCTCAGCGAACTCTCCGAGATGGCGGGCGCAGAGCGCGTCTGCCTGCTTTGCCTGGAGCACGATCCGACGCTCTGTCACCGGCGCCATGTCGTGGGGCGTGGCGGCGCCGCGTCGATCACGCACCTGGCGCCGGCGATGGATGGTCCGTAGCCGGATGATCCTGCGGGCAGCGCGCGAGCAGCGCACACCCAACCAACAGCGCGATCCAGAACGCGGCGAAGGCCGGCGTCATCGGCGGGTCCAGATCCATCACGTGCGCGATGAACGCGGCCGGCGGCAGGAGCGCGACCAGGGCGAGCCAGCGCAGCCGCGGCCCGGCGCGCCACGCGATGGGCGCCAACACCGCGGCGTACGCGGCAAGGCCCGCATATTTCAGCCAATACCCCGACGCGAGCGATCCGATCAGGGGAGCGGAAGCCTCAACGTCATCGGTGATGCGCAGCTGCGTGAGCGTCTCCACAAGATCGCCGGCGACAGCGAGCGCGACCGCGCCGGCGGCGGCAAGGAAAAGCGGGCTCTTGAGGCGCTGTTCGAACGCGGCGGCGGCGGCGACGAGAAAGAGCGCGTAAACGGGGATATAAGCGACGACGTCGAACGTGTTCTGCGCATCCATCGCTGCGACCATCGGCGCGCGGCACTGCCCGCCGGGCGCGCTGAAGACGGCGATCAGCGCATCCATCGAACGCGCCTCCTGGAACTCGATCAGCGAGGTGGCGCGGGCGCACGCGGCTGCGGCCTTCACCTCCGGCAGGAACGGGAAGGCGAGCGTCAAGGCCAGCACGCCAAGCCCCGCGACGACCGCGAGGATCGCACACAGGCGGCGCGCCAGCGCGGGCGTCACGCGGGGTGCGCCTCGAACTGGCCATGCGGGCGAAAGCGCCAGAGATAGGTCGGCGCGATGGTCTCTATCGTCTCCAGCTCGACGACGCCGAGATCCGCGATCGTGCCGACTTCGCCATCGGCCGCGACGATATTGTCCGTACGCAGAAGAGTGACCTGATCACCGGTCAACGGGGCATCGCCGAACGGGTTGAGGCGGAAGAGCCAGTCGAGCAGCACGCCCAGCGGCTGCGCGAGGAAGAAGGGCAACGGCACGAGCGGGCGCTTGCGCGCGCTCTGCGCCAACGTGAAGGCGAGCAATTCCTTGAACGTGTAGACGCGCGGACCGCCGAGCTCATAGGTGCGGCCCTGCGCATCCGGGCGCGTGAGCGCAGCGCATACAGCCTCGGCGACGTCGCCGACAAAGACCGGCTGGAATTTCGTCTTGCCGCCGCCGATGAGCGGCAGCGCGGGCGCGAACTTGGCCATGTCGGCGAAGCGATTGAAGAAGGAATCCTCCGGACCGAACACGATGGAGGGACGCAGGATCGTCGCGTTCGGCATCGCGGCGCGCACGGCGGTCTCGGCCGCGGCTTTCGTGCGCGCGTAGCGCGACTTCGAGGCCGCATCAGCGCCAATGGCGGAGATTTGCACGAAACGCTGCACGCCGGCTTCCTTCGCGGCTCTCGCGATCGTCGCTGCGCCGTCGGCCTGGATCAGCTGGAAGCTCTGCTTGCCTTTTTCGGAGAGCAGCCCGACGCAATTGACGACGCCGGTCGCGCCCTTCAGTGCGCGCTTCACCGATTCCGCGTTGCGGATGTTGGCCTGGAAGAGCTGGATCTGGCCGACATCGCCCATCACGCGCAGCTCGTGGCCAAGATGGGGAACGCGCATCGGCACGCGCACCGCGGCGCCGCGCTTGGCGAGCGCGCGCACGACCTGGCGGCCGATGAAGCCTGAACCGCCGAACACCACGATCAGGTCGCGCTGCATGCAAATCTCCTTCGCGCTTGGGTATGGGGCGTGCGGCGCGGGTTGTCCATGCGGCGCGTTTGGTTCTTCCTCCCCCGCGCGGGAGAGGTCAGGAGGGGGCGGGCAGCGCGCGCCTAGATCGGCTTTGGCCCCCTCTTCCCGCCCCCCAGGGCAAGCTGAGATGTCGTCCGTGTACGGAGCTAACGATAGAGATCGGGGCGGCGGTCGCGGAAAAACCCCCAGGCGGCGCGGTGGGTTTCCAGGAAATCCAGATCGAAGGCGTGGACGATGACGCCTTCCTCGGTGCGGTCGAGACTCTCGACGAGATCGCCGCGATGATCGGCGATGAACGAGGAGCCGTAGAACTTCTGGCCGCTCGCCTCGGTTCCGATGCGGTTCGACGCGACGACCGGGATGACGTTGGACACGGCGTGGCCCTGCATTGCGCGGCGCCAGGGATCGCGCGTATCGAGCGATGAATCGTGGGGCTCGGAGCCGATGGCGGTGGGATAGAACAGAACCTCCGCGCCCATGAGCGCCATGGCGCGCGCGGCTTCGGGGAACCATTGATCCCAGCAGATGCCGACGCCGATGCGGCCGAACTTCGTGTCCCAGACCTTGAAGCCCGTGTCGCCCGGGCGGAAATAGTATTTCTCCTGATAGCCGGGGCCGTCGGGAATGTGGCTCTTGCGGTAGACGCCGAGGAATTCGCCGCCGGCGTCGATGACAGCGATCGAATTATAATAGGCGGGGCCGTCCTTCTCGAAGAAGGAAAGCGGGAGGACGACGTTCAATTCTTTCGCCAGCGGCGCCAGACGCTGGACGGCGGGATGCTCGGCCGCGGGCATGGCGTGCTTGAACCAGCGCTCTTCCTGCGACGTGCAGAAATACGGGCCCTGGAAGAGCTCGCTCGGCAGGATCACCTGCGCGCCCTTCTCCACCGCTTCGCGGATGAAGCCCGCGGTTTTCTCGATGTTGGCGTCCATGTCCTCGCCGTAGGCGGTCTGGATCGCGGCGACTGTCAGCATACGGATCATCGGACGTGATCTCCGGCGCGCGTGGCGGCCCAAACAAGGGCTTCCTCCAGGCGGTCATGTCCCCAGAAGAGTTCGCCATCGGCGCAGATGAAGCTCGGCGCGCCAAAAATTCCCCGCGCCTTCGCCTCTTCGGTCTGGGCGCGCAGTGCGGCGCGGTTCGCCGGCGCGCGGGCGTTCTCCAGGACCGGCTCGGGGACGAGGCCGGCGGCGGCGATCGCGTCTGCGACGACGCTCTCATCGGCGATGTCGCGCCCGCCGGCGAACTGGGCTGCATAGAGCGCGCGGGAGAAGAGCATCCGTTCGCGCGGATTCAGCGACAGCGCGACGCGCGCGCCCAGGAGCCCGTTCTGGGGAAAGCGCGCCGGACGCGCGAACGCCAGCTGGCAGGCGTCGCACACGCGTTCCATGTCGCGCCACATATACCGCCCCTTCGCCGGGTAGAGGTTGAACGGGGAATCCGTCCAGCCCTGGTCGGCGAAGATCGGGCCGAGCAGGAACGGGCGCCAATAGATCTCGACATTGTCCTTCTCCGCCAGCGCCTCGATGCGCATGGCGGCGGGATAGGAATAGGTCGAGGCGAACTCGTACCAGAAATCGAGCCGCGGCATCAGAGCGGCGCCTGCTGGGTGATGCAGTGAAACGCGCCGCCGCCAGAGAGGATGGCGCGCGAAGCCAGCTGCATCACGAGCACTGCATCAATGCCGCCGTTCGACGGCGACAACGGCAAGCGTTGCGCTGCTTCGAACAAAGCTGCAAGCAACTCGTCTCTAGCGCCATCGTATGTGGGCACAAAGACCGATCGGCCTTTGTCAGTGACGGCGACAACGAAGTTCATGTGCGAGGCGGGCATCACCTCGCCGTCTTCGTTGAGCACGCGGCCGGGCGAGGGAATGCGGAGGACTTCGAGCTTTCGGCCCTTGGCGTCGCGCATGGCGGCGAGATCGCGGGCGATCTTCTCCAAAACCTCCGTGTTCGGATCATCCGCGACGGGGTGTTGGCAGAGGACCACGCCCGGCGCAATGAAGCGGGCGAGGTTATCGATGTGGCCGTCGGTGTGGTCGTTGGCCAAGCCTTCGTCGAGCCACAGGATCTGTTCGACGCCGAGCGCGTCGCGCAGCGCCTTCTCCGCGTCACCCTCCGACCAGGTCGGGTTGCGGTTCTTGTTCAAGAGGCATTGGCGGGTGGTGAGGAGCGTGCCTTCTCCATCCATCTCGATCGCGCCGCCTTCGAGCACGAAATCGTGGCGGACGATGCGCGCGCCGCTGCGCGCCGCGATCGCTTCGGCGACGCGATCATCGTGATCGAGCACGTACTTCCCGCCCCAGCCGTTGAAGCGGAAACAAAGCGCAACATCCTCGTCGCCGCGCTTGGCGAAGATCGGGCCGGTGTCGCGCAGCCAGATATCGCCAAAAGGCTCTTCGATCACCTCGGCCTTGCCGGCCAAAGCCGCGCGTGCGGATGCGGCGGCGTCGGCGCCGGAGGCCAGCACCTTCACGGCGTCGCCGGCCAGCGCCAGCGCGGAGACCATGCCGGCGACTTCGGCGCGCGCGGGCGCCAGGTTCTCGCGCCAGAGCGCTGCATCCGACGGCCAGGCCGTCCAGATCGCGCGGCGCGGCGCCCATTCCGCCGGGATGTGGATGCCAGTCATTGTCGATCGATCTCAAAGCCGCGGAACATAGGCGCCCTGCCCCGCGAAAACAAACCGCGTTCCCAGGCGCGGCGACCGCGGCTAGGAAGGCGCGCTGGGGGAGTTCGGGAGCCGCGCTTTTGGGGCCGCAAACCGTCACGGACGCTTTGGGCGCAGGCCCACGAACGCGCTCGGCGCTGGGGCTCTTCCTGGCGCTGGCGGGCGGGCTTGCCGCGCTCCGGATCGCGGGGCTGATCGCCTCCCCGCTCGATCTGCATTTCGACGAGGCGCAATACTGGTATTGGTCGCGGTCGCTGGAGCTTGGCTATTATTCCAAGCCGCCGCTGATCGCGTGGACGATCGCTGCGACGACTTCGCTGTTCGGGAATGGGGAATGGGCGGTGCGGCTGGCGGCGCCGATCGCGCATGCGCTCGGCGCGGTCGCGCTCTTCCTGCTGGGGCGGCGGCTCTACGGCGCCGCGGCCGGGGTGTGGGCCGGCGCGCTGTGGCTGACGATGCCGGCGGTGTGGCTTTCCTCAGCGATCATGTCGACCGACGCGCTGGTGCTGCCGATCTGGTCGTTTGCGCTTTACGCGCTCTGGCGGCTGACGGAAGACCGCAAAGTCGGCTGGGCGGTGGCGCTGGGGCTGGCGATCGGCCTGGGGTCGCTGGCGAAGTACGCGATGCTGTACTTCCCGCTCTGCGCGGCGCTCGCGGCGGTGTGGTCGAAGCCTGTGCGCGCTGCGCTATCTCCGGCGCGGATCGCGATCATCGCCGCGACGGCTCTCGTCGTGTTGGGGCCGCACGTCGTCTGGAACGCGCTGAACGAGTTCAAGACCGTGCAGCACACGGCCGCCAACGCGAACGTGGACGGCGGCTTCGCGCTGCATCCACAGGAATTCTTCGAATTCCTCGGCAGCCAGGCGGGCGTCGTCGGGCCGGTGCTGTTCGTGGCGCTGTTTGCGCTCCTGGCGCGGGCGCGGCGCGGGACGAGCGAGATCGACCGCTTTCTCATCGCGTTCATTCTCCCGCCGCTTGTGATCATCCTGATGCAGGCGCTGATCAGCCGCGCGCACGCGAACTGGGCGGCGGCGGCTTATCCCGCGGCGGTGTTGTGGATCGCTGGACGCCTGATCGCATCGCGCATCGGGCGGATCACGCTGATCGCGGCGATGGCGACGCAGGTCGCGCTCGGCGCAATGGTGTTTGCGGTCGGGGTGCGGCCGCAGATCGCGGATGCGATCGGGCTGTCCGATGCGATCAAGCGCACGCGCGGCTGGGCCGAGACCGTCGATGCGATCGAAGCGCAGGCGCGCGCGGCCGGCGCCGACGTGATCGTGGTCGACCACCGCGCGCTCTTCTTCGAGACGGCGTATTATTGGCGCGACCGGGACGGCCCGCCGGTTCGGATGTGGCGGATTGGCGAGACGGCGCAGAACCACGCAGAGGATATCGCGCCGCTGCAGACCGGCGACGGAACGCGCGCGCTGATCGCGCACATGGAGATGCGCTACCTGCCGCTGATGCGCGACGATTTCGTCGGCTTTACACCGCTTGGAACTTTCGCCCAGCCGCTGGGCGGGGGCGAGGAACGCGGCCTCGCCTTCTCGATCGGCGAAGGGTTCGCGCCTGCGCGGCGGGACGCCGCTTTTGCGGCGCGGCGCGCGGCGATCGAACGCGCGCCTTAAAGCGTCGTGCGTCAAATGCGACTCACGCTTTGGGTCGACCTGATGGTCGCATTTGACGCACTAAGACGCTTTAGATTCAAAAGTTTCTAAAGCAACTTTGGACTTTAAATTCGATCCCCGCCCGCCACAAAGGTGCGTCGAATTTAAAGTCCGTCGCTAGGGATCAGCGGCTCAGCGGGATGAGACCCCAGTCGCGAAACAGCACCGCTTGGACGTCGCCGGTGCGCCGGTCGATCTCGCGGCGGGGCCAGTCCTGCACGCGCTCGATCATCCGCGTGACGGCGTAGACCGGCGATCCTTCCTCGAAATAGATGCGGCGCTTGAAGGCGAAGCCGCGATTGCCGCAGCGCTGGTTCTGGGCGTGGGAGATCAGCGTCCAATTGCCGACCAGGTGGGCGTACACGGCGCGTTCCTCAGGCGTGTAGAGTTCGTCCCATTCCGGGCCGCCCTTCACCGGCAGGATATGCTCCACCGTGAGATCGGCGCCGCGCGCGAACGTCTCGCCGCCCGGCAGGCAGGCGTTGATCCGCATCAGGATCAGTTTGCGCTTCTCGGCCTCGCGTGCGCGCTCGCCCTTGAAGGGGGCGCCGATGCGCTCACCGAGGCGTTGGCGCTCGCCGGGCGTCAGGGAAAACACGCCGGTCTTGTCGTCGAACAGCGCCTTGGCGTCGCCGTCGGCGGTGATCGCGTCTTTCCAGCGCTTCTCGCGCTGGTCGACGCGCACGGCGGTGAACATCGTGGCGAAGGCGATCAAGTCCACGCCGCGGAAGAAGGCGCGCGCCTTGTCGTGCTCGTGGCCGTGATTGGCCATGAACGACACCGCCATCGGCAGCCAGGTCTGCTCGATCAGCATCTTCAGGCAGCGGATGCGGCGATTGATTTCGTAGGCGTGCGGGCCCTTGACCGATTCACCGAGGATGTCGATCAGCGCCTGGCCGTGGCGGCTCAGCCAGTCGGTCAGGAACAGCTCCACCGCGTCGCGCTCCTCGAGCGATTGGGTGAAGGCGCCAAGATCGCCGGGCGCCAGCAATTCGTGATTGCCCTGGAAGATCGTGGGGGTGATTTCGAGCAATTGGCCGAAGGCGGCGCGGCCGAGGCGATCCTCCATGTCCTCCCATTGCAGCGCCGCGCGATCCTTCTCTTCCTCGCTCATGCGCGCACGATCGAGGAGCGCCGACTTCATCAGGTCGGCCTTGGAGATTTCCTGGCCGCGGTTGTTCAACGTGCCGAAAACCAGCGCGGCGATCGAGGGATCCTCGGCCCTGGTGACGTTGAATAGCACCTTGCCGCAGGCGAAGCGCGCCAGATCGACCAGCTCCTCCCGCGTCAGATCGACGAGCGCGTTGGAGATCACCTCCGCGGCCACGCTCATGCAGCCCTGCGAATCCGTGGCGGTCTCGTCGAGTTCGGCGAGGCCCGCAAAGCGATCCGGCGTCTGCACGTGGAAATGAAAGAACGCCTCGTCCGCAGGGCGCAGGCGCACGCGCGGGCGGCCTTCGCGCACGGCGATCATCCGCTGGAAGCGATCCTTGTGCTCCGACAGCCGGTCGCGCAGGTACGCCAGGAACATCGTCAGCGTGGTCAGCCGCTGTTGGCCGTCGGCGATGTGCCACTCGTCAGGGCCGTACCGCACGAGCACGATTTCGCCGATGAAGTAGAGGGCGCCGCCGCGTTTCCAGGCGCGCATGAAATCCTGGATCAGCTTGCCGACATGCTCTTCGGTCCAAGAATAGGGGCGCTGATAGCGCGGCACAAAGAGCCGGGTGTCGCCGCTCAGAAACCGCGTCAGATTCATGACGCTGGAGGTCAGCCCGCCTGGTTGCGCGCCAAAAAAATCGTCACTGTCGTGGGACATGCGCCTTCATCCATAACCGTCCCCGCGGGGATCAGGCGTCGTCGGGCTGTGCTGCAAAGAATTGCTTGGCCGTCATGATTGCCCGCGCGCGACCAACGGAGCAAGCACCCATCTTGCGCGCGTCAAACGCAGGCGCCCAGGCCGTCGCGGCCTCGCCACACATGAACATTAGGC
>WGOB01000015.1 GCA_016124255.1 Alphaproteobacteria bacterium
GCGGGATAGAGGGGCCGATGAGCGGCGGGCCGAACGACAACGACGACGATGATCGCGAGGCGGAGGGCCGTCCCGCGGCGCAGCCGGAACCGCCGCTCGAACCGGCGCTGCCGGAATCTCTGTTCGGCGAGCCCGAAACCAAGGATCTCGTTCCGCGCGACCCGACCGAGCCGGTGCTCTATGGCGAGATCGAACCGCCCGAGATGGCCGACCGCGGCCAGAAGGCGCGCGCCCGCGCCGCCCAGCGCGCGCTCGACGAGCATCTCCGCAAAGCCGGCCGCTCCAAGCGCTTCGGCCTCATCGGGCTGATCGCGCAGGTTCTCTTCATCGTGTTCGTGCTGGTGCCGGTGGCGTGGGTCATCCTCTATCGGTTCATCGATCCCCCCGCGACCGCGCTGATGATCATCCGCGCCGCAGATGGCGAACGCATCGCTCACGATCCGGTGCGGCTCAACGAGATGAGCCCGCATGCTGTGCGCGCGCTGATTGCGTCGGAGGATCAGAAATTCTGCGAGCATGACGGATTCGACGTCGAGGCCATCCAGCGCGCGCTGGAGAACAATCAGGACGGCGGCCGTCTGCGCGGCGGCTCCACGATCTCGCAGCAGGCGGCGAAGAACCTGTTTCTCTGGCCGTCGCGCTCCTGGCTGCGCAAAGGCGCGGAGGCCTATTTCACTTTTCTGATTGAACTCTTCTGGCCCAAGCGTCGGATCATGGAAGCGTATCTGAACGCCATCGAGTTCGGCGACGGCATTTTCGGGATTGAAGCCGCAGCACAGCGGCGCTTCCGGGTTTCCGCGGCTGATCTCACGCCGTTGCGCGCCGCACGCCTCGCCGCCGTGGTGCCCAGTCCCAACCGCTACAACGCCGTCAGCCCGGGTCCCTACGTGCGCCGCCAGACCCAGCGCATCATGCGCGAAGCTCAAAGCGTCCGCGCGCGCGGCGCAGCCGGATGCGTGCTTGACTCCGATCGCCGCTGACGCCCATCCGTCCCGGCCTAGAGAACCGAGAAAAGCTCAGTTCTCCGGTTCGGGCTCGCCGCCGTCTTCCTCGACGGGGCGCCCGATCCGCCGCGATTCCCGGACGTGTCCGAGCGCAAGCGCCGTTTCGACATTGGCGGGATCGATCTGCAGCGCAGCTTCCGCGTCCGCGAGCGCGAGGTCGAACGCGCTCTGCCGCATGCGCGAGAGCGCGCGCAGCCGCAGCGCCAACGCATCGTTGGGCCTGAGGTCGAGCGCACGGGAGAGGTCTTCCTCCGCCAGCCGGTGATCGCCCTCTTCGCCGTACGCGATCGCGCGATCGATCAGCGCGTCCGGCAATTGCGGCGAGGTCGCCGACAGGGAGGCGACGACGCGGGTGAATGCGCTGCGCGCCCGCGACGGTTCGTTCGCCAGAATCCAGGCGTGCCCGGCCTGTGAGAAGAGGCTGATCTGCACGCTCTGCGCTTGGCCTTCCGCGGCCATCGCCAGCGATTCCAGCCGCCGCGCAGCCTGCTCCGGCCGGCCCATATCGATCAGCGCCAGCGCCGCGCACTGATAGGCCTCAAGCGCGCGCGTTTCGTTCGCCCACGCCATCGCGCCTTCATAGGCCGCGCCTGGATTGGCTTCGATCTGGCTGAGGCATTGCTCGAACCGCGGCGATCCCTGCGGCTGCGGCGCAGCGCTCGGGTCGGCCTGGAACAACAGGAGAAAGGCGGCTGCGGCGATCATCTTGGGGCTCCGCTCGAGAAATCCGGTCGTGCGGAAAAGACAGCTTCGCCAATCATCTCCACCCGCTGCACTACGCTTAGCCGGGCGGCGGGGGCGAAACCATGGCCGGTCGCGTTACGCTTGTGTGAGTTCGTCCGCGGCGGCGCGCAGGACGCCAAGATCATCGGGCGTGGAGAGCCGGTGATCCCCGTCCTCGCGGGTGATGAAGCGCAGGTTCGGGCTCTCGATCCGCTCGGCCAACGCCTGCGCATGCGCCCAAGGCACGTCCGGATCGCGTCGGCCCTGGAAGATCCGAACCGGTCCGGGAAACGCGATCCGCTCTGGGATCAGCCAGCGCCGCCCCGCTTCGAACAGCCGCTTCGAGTACATGGTCGTTCCGCCATAAGGGGAGGGCTGCTCCCATGCGCCCGTCTCCAGGATCGCGCGGCGCGCCGCGTCCGGCAGCCGCGGCCACAAGAGCCGCTCGGTAAAATCCCACGCCGGCGCGATCAGCAGCAGCCCCGCGATCCGAGTCGGCCGCGCCAGCGCCGCCAAGAGCGCGATCCATCCCCCCAAGCTGGAGCCGACCAGGACCAGCCGCCCCGGCGCGACGCGGTCGAATATGGCCAGCGCATCCCCTCGCCAAGTCTCGATATCCTGGTCCTCGAACACGCCCTCCGAGGCCCCATGCCCCGAATAGTCGAACCGGACGAAGCTCTGCCCGCGCCCCCGCGCCCAATCCGCGAGGCATTGCGCCTTCGTCCCGGTCATCTCGGAACGGTAGCCTGAGAGCCAAACGAACGTCGGCCCGCGCCCATCGCGCCGCTCGTAGGCGAGCCGAACGCCGTCGCCCCGATCCAGCATCTGAAATTCCGCCATGCCGGCTGGGATGCGCGCGCGCGCGAACCTTGGCAAGGAAGCGCGGTCATGGCGGTGATTCTACAGGTGACCCCGGCGCTCGACGCCGGCGGCGTCGAGCGGACGACGATCGAGGTCGCCGAGGCGCTATCCCGCGCGGGCCATACCGCGCTGGTCGCCTCCAGCGGCGGACGCCTGGAGCAGGAACTGGCCGCCGCCGGCGGCGAACTCGTGCGCATGGACCTGGCGACAAAAAATCCCTGGCGCATCTGGACGAACGCCGCCGCCATCGCCGATCTCGTCCGCGCCCGCGGCGTCAGCCTGATCCATGCGCGCTCACGCGCGCCGGCGTGGAGCGCCTACTGGGCCGCACGCCGCACCGGCCTGCCGTTCGTGACGACCTATCACGGGATCTACAAGGCCGATTGGCCGGGCAAACGCTGGTATAATGCGGTGATGGCGCGGGGCGATATCGTGATCGCCAACTCGCATTACACCCGCGCCCACGTCATCGTCGAACACGGCGTAGAGCCCGAACGTGTGGTCGCCATCCCCCGCGGCGTTGATCTTGCCGCGTTCGACCCCGCCGCCGTGGCCGCGGACCGCGTCGCGACGCTGAAACAAGCCTGGGGCCTCAACGCCGAGAGCGGCTTCGTCTTTCTGCTGCCCGCGCGGCTGACGCGTTGGAAGGGCCAGCGTGTCGCCATCGATGCGGCCGCGCACGTGCTCCGCAGCGCCCCGCGTGCGATGACGCTGGTCATCGCCGGCGACCCTCAGGGCCGCGGGGCTTATGTGGATGAATTGAAGGCGCGCGCCGTGGAACTGGGCGTCGCAGACCGCGTTCGCATCGTCGGCCATGTCGCGGACATGCCGGCCGCGTTCATGACCGCCGATGCAGCGCTCGCGCCGTCGCTGGAGCCGGAAGCGTTCGGCCGCAGCGCCGCAGAGGCGCAAGCCATGGGCGTGCCTGTGATTGCATCTGAGGAAGGCGGATTTGCAGAGACGGTTGCGCCCGGCGAATCAGGCATGCTCGTCGCGCCCGGCGACGCCGGCGCCCTCGCGGCGGCGATGACGGGCATGATCGAGATGAGCCACGCCATGCGCCGTACAATGGGTGAGAAGGCCGCATCCCGCGCCCGCGCGCTCTATGCGAAGGGAGCGCTGCAGGACGCCACGCTTCGCGTCTACGAGCGGCTTCTGCCGCAGATGAAATCCCGCGCATGACAAAGAAGATATTGATCATCAAGCTCGGCGATCTGGCCGAGTTCATTCAGATGCTGCCGGCGGCGAAACTCGTGCGCGAGCGCCATGTCGGCGCGCGCATCACCCTGCTCACGACCGAGCCATATCAGGCGTTCGCTGAACGATGCCCGCTGTTCGATCTCGTGGAGGCAGACGGCCGCCCGCGCGATGCAAAGGGCGTCGTCGATCTCATCGCCCGCATCCGCGCAGCGCGCTACGACATGGTCTACGATTTCCACACGTCGCAGCGGACGAACAATTACTTCCTGGCGCTCAAGCCGAATCCCCCGCCCTGGAGCGGCACGGCCCCCTCGTGCGCGTACTTCCATAACGAGCCCGACCGCGCGCGCATGAACGCGTCGGACCGGATGATCGCGCAAGTGCTTGCAGTCGCCGGCGCGCGCGACGGCCAGCGCCGCGATGCGCCCCCGCCCGATCTCTCCTGGGTGCGCCGCGCCTGGCGCGATCCCCCGCGCCTGCAGCCGGAATTCTTCGGCCTGAAGCACCCATACGTCCTGCTCGTGCCAGCCCAAACCGGCTGGCCTGACAGCGCCCACGCCGCGCTGGCGCAGAAGATTGCGGCGCGCGGCGCGATTCCCGCGATCGTCGGCGGCGCTGAGGAGCGCGACCGCGCCGCCGCCATCGCCCGCGCCGAACCCAAGGCGAAGAACCTCGTCCTGCGCGCCGATCTGTTCCAGATCGCAGCGCTCGCCGAACGCGCCGCTTTCGCGGTCGGGGAGGCGAGCGGCCTGATGCACCTCGCCGCCGCCGCGGGCGCGCCAAGCCTCGTCCTTTTCGCGCGCGCCCAGGATCCGGAACGCAACGCCCCGCGCAGCCGCCGCGGCGCGGCCACCCTCACCGCCGACGCCCTGGAGGAGCTTCCGGTCTCCGACGTGGAGCGCGCGCTTCAGAATCTTGGCGCGTTCGCAAACGTGCGTCTGGCGTCATGAGGCGGACGCAGCGCTTGATGGCCGCGCCCGGGAAGGCGATATAATGAAGTCACGCCGGGTCCCGTCCGGCGGGGCGGTGTTCTGCGTCCGCCGCTTCGCATCCACAAAACCTGGGAGAGTGTGCACATAGTCAGACGTCCGCATGCCGCGCCGCCGCCCGTGAAGGACGGGCCGCGCGTCAACGAGGAGATCCGCGGCGTGCCGCACGTGCTCCTGATCGATGGAGATGGGGAAAAGCAGGGGGAGATGCCGCTCAGCGCGGCGCTCGAAGCCGCCCGTGAGGCGCAGCTGGACCTGGTCGAGGTATCGCCGAACTCGAACCCGCCCGTCTGTAAAATTATGGATTACGGCAAGTTCCGCTTCGAGGAGCAGAAGAAGAAGGCCGAGGCGCGCAAGAAGGCCAAGCGCGTTGAACTCAAAGAAATCAAGGTTCGGCCCAATATCGACGACCATGATTACATGGTGAAGATGAAGGCGATCCATCGCTTCTTTGAGGAGGGCGACAAGGTGAAGGTCACCCTGCGCTTCCGCGGCCGCGAACTCGCCCACACTCATCTCGGCATGGAGCTGCTCGCGCGCATGCGCGAGGAATTGGACCCGATCGCCAAGGTCGAGCACGAGCCCCGCTTCGAGGGCCGCCAGGTCGTGATGGTGATGGCCCCGCGCTGACGTTTTTTGGCGCGCCTGAACCGCAACGCAGACCTCATCGCCGCGGCGCGCCATTGGAGTGACCGGCGCGGCATGGCGTGACTTCTCAGTCGTTGCCGCCGGCTTCCAGCCGGCATGCGGGCTAGAAGCCCGCGGTCCGCAGCGCGCAAGCGATGCGCCCTCACGCGCCGGTCACTCCAATGGCGCGCCGCGGCGATGGGGTCTACGTCACCGCGCCAGCGCGCCAAGAAAAAGAGCTAAACCGGCGCGATGCCGCGCCGATAGAGCCGCACCTGCGCCCAAAGCCCCGCGATCGTGAGGCCGAGCGAGAGCGCGAGCCCGACCCAGTTCAGGATCGGGATCGCCATAGGATAGCGCTGCGAGAGCTCGGCCGCCTTCTCTCCGCCGCCTTGCCGCTTCGCGGCGTCGAGGATGTCTTCGGCGGCCGCGCGCTCCTTCGCCAGATCGACCCCGATTGGCAGGCCGACGGAGGCGGGCGTGAGGAAGCCGATCGGCGGCAGACGGTAGGGCGAGAACGCCAGCGTCATGGCGAAAGCAATCGCCAGCATCGCGGTGATCGCCACCAGCACCCGCGACCCGATCAGCGCCGACCACGCCGCCGCGATCCGTCCCGCGGAGGCTTTGGCGTCGGCTTTGGCGGTGCGGATGTCCATGGTCGGAAGCCTAACCCCGCGCTTGTTCGCCCGGAAGCCCCGTGTTATCAGCCCGCCTCTTTTGGCGGCCCGGCGATACGGCATGCCGTGGCGGCCATATCCGTGCGTTTTGCGCACGTATCCCAACAGGAGGGAAAAATGCCGAAACTGAAGACGCATTCCGGCGTCAAGAAGCGGTTCAAGCTGACCGCCACGGGCAAGGTGAAGCACGGCGTCGCCGGCAAGCGCCACCGCCTGATCAGCCACAAGGGCAAGTACATCCGCCAGAACCGGGGCACCGACGTGCTCGCCAAGCCGGACGCCGACCGCGTCAAGCTTTGGATCCCCTACGGTCTGGATTGACGGAGTAAGTCATGGCCCGCGTCAAAGGGGGCGTCACCGCGCACGCCCGGCACAAGAAAGTCCTCTCCAGGGCCAAAGGCTATTGGGGCCGCCGGAAGAACACCTTCCGCGCCGCCAACGCCGCCGTGGAGAAGGCAGGCACATACGCCTATATCGGCCGCAAGCTGAAGAAGCGGAATTTCCGCGCCCTCTGGATCCAGCGCATCAACGCCGCGGTCCGCGAAGAGGGCATGACCTATGCGCGATTTATCGGCGGGCTCGCGAAAGCTGGCGTCGAGATTGACCGCAAGGTCATGGCCGACCTCGCCATGAACGAGCCCGCAGCCTTCAAGGGTCTCGTTGAGAAGGCCAAAGCGGCGCTGGCGTAACGCGCGGCGCCGCATCCCTCCGAACCCGGAGGAATGAGGATGTTCTGCGATGGACGCTGCCGTGAACGCCACTTCCACATCCGCGCCCGACGTCGAGGCGCTAGAACGCGAGCTGACAGCCCGCATTGACGCCGCCGCCGATGAGGCCGCGCTTGAAGCCGTCCGCATCGACGCCTTGGGCAAACAGGGCTTGGTGTCCGGCCTGATGCGTACGCTGGGCCAGATGAGCCCGGACGAGCGCCAGATCATGGGCCCCAAGCTCAACCGCCTGCGCGATCTCGTCGCCGAGACGATCGCTGTGCGCAAGGCCGGCTTCGCCGAAGCGGCGCTCGAGGCCAAGCTGCGCGTCGACGCGATTGATGTAACGTTGCCGGCGCCGCGTTTTTATCAGGGCGCGATCCACCCGATCTCCCGCGTGCTGGAAGAGATGGCGCTGATCTTCGGCGAGATGGGCTTCACGCTCGAAGAAGGCCCCGACATCGAGACCGACTTCAACAATTTCACCGCGCTCAACTTTCCCGAGGGCCATCCCGCGCGGGATATGCACGACACCTTCTTCCTCGGTCGCAACCCGGCGAACGATCCGAATACGGATGATCCGGCGTCATCGATGGCGGCCAATCGCGAGCGCAAGCTGCTGCGCACGCACACAAGCCCCGTGCAGGTGCGCACGATGCTGCGTCAGCCCCCGCCGATCCGCATGATCTGCCAGGGCCGCACTTATCGGAAGGATTCCGACGCCACCCACACGCCGATGTTCCACCAGACCGAAGGCCTCGTCATCGACGAGAAGACCTCGATGGCGGATCTGAAGGGCGTGCTGATGGCGTTCGTGAAGGCCTATTTCGAAGTTGACGCGGTCGAGGTGCGCTTCCGCCCGCACTACTTCCCCTTCACCGAGCCGTCTGCGGAAATGGACGTGCGCTGCGACCGCTCCGGCGGCCAGATCAAGATCGGGCAGGGCGATGATTGGCTGGAGATTTTGGGCTGCGGCATGGTGCACCCGAACGTGATCAAGAAGTGCGGCCTCGATCCGGAGAAATATCAGGGCTACGCCTTCGGCATGGGCGTCGATCGCCTTGCCGGCCTCAAATACGGCATGCCGGATCTGCGCGACTATTTCGGCGCCGACGTGCGCTGGCTGAAGCATTACGGCTTCTCGCCCTATCTGCTGCCGGGCCTGGCGCAAGGAATCGCGACATGAGCGGCGTCATCAAGGAAGACCTCGCGCCGCCGCCGAACCTGTCGCCCGCGGTGCGCCACGAGATCACGGAAGGAAATCCTGGCGCGATCGAGCAGCCGCCGCTTGAGAACCTCACGCCGGCGCAGTGGGCCTACATGCGTCTGGCGCAGGCGATTGTCGCGTTCGAACAGAAGCTCGACGCCGAGCACGAAGTCGGCTTCCACCTTGTGCAGTTCGGCGGCGGCCAAGTCTTTCACGCGGAGAATCTCGGCTACTGGGCGCCGGACCTGCTCATCTTCTTCGGCAAGAACGGCATCGGCGATCCGATTCAGCTGATCCAGCACGTGAGCCAGCTCAACGTGCTCTTGGTGGCCGCCAAGAAGCAGGAGGCCGAAGGCGCGCCGCGTCGCATCGGCTTCGACATTCTGCAGGACGCAAGGAAAGTCGCCGAAGGCAAGACCGCGTCCGCGGAGTCGCGGCCGTGAAATTCACGCTCTCCTGGCTCAAGGATCATCTCAAGACTGACACGACGGTCGATCGTCTCGTCGACGCGATGACGATGGCAGGCCTTGAAGTTGAAGAGGTCCACGATCCCGCCGCCAAGCTCGCGCCGTTCACCGCAGCGCGCATCGTCTCCGCGGCAAAGCATCCGAATGCGGACAAATTGCAGGTCTGCCAGGTGGAGACCAAGGACGGCATGAAGGAAATCGTCTGCGGCGCGCCGAACGCACGCGCAGGCCTCGTGACCGCCTACGCCGCCATTGGAACGACAATCCCAGGGTCCGGGATCACGCTCGAAGCGCGCCCCGTGCGCGGCGTGGTGTCCAACGGCATGCTTTGCTCGGGCGCCGAGCTTGAGGTCGATTCCGACGCCGACGGCATTCTCGAACTGGACCCGAAGCTCGCTGTCGGCGCATCCGTAGCGGAAGCGTTGGGCCTGTCCGATCCGGTCATCGATTTCGAAGTCACGCCAAACCGATCTGATTGGCTCGGCGTCGTGGGCGTCGCGCGCGATCTCGCCGCCGCCGGCCTGGGCAGGTTCATCGCCAAGCCCGCGCCGACGCTTAAGGGCGTCTTCGCGTCTCCGGTCACGATCGCGATCGATGACGAAACCGCGTGCCCGATCTTCGCCGCACGGATGATCCGTGGACTGAAGAATGGTCCATCGCCGGCATGGTTGCAGCAGCGCCTGCGCGCCATCGGCCTTCGGCCCCGCAACATCCTCGTCGACATCACCAACTTCTTCTCCTATGACCGCGCCCGCCCGCTGCACGTCTATGACGCCGACAAGCTGGAGGGGACCGTGCGAGCGCGCCTCGGCCGTGCCGGCGAAAGCTTCAAGGCGCTCGACGGCAAGACCTATGACGTAACGCCCGCGATGTGCGTCATCGCCGACGATGCGCGCGTCCTCGGCATCGGCGGGATCATGGGCGGGGAATATTCCGGGGCCTCGGACGCCACGACCAACGCGCTGATCGAAAGCGCGTATTTCGATGCGCTGCGTACGTTCCGGACCGGCCGCGCCACCGGCATCAATTCCGACGCCCGCTATCGCAATGAACGCGGCATCGATCCGGACTCCTGCGTGCCCGAGCTCGACCGCGCGACGCAGATGATCCTCGACCTCTGCGGCGGCGAGGTCAGTGAACCCATGCGCGTGGGCCGCGGCCCCGCGCCGCCCGCGCCCGTGCGCTTTGATCCCGATCGCGTCCGCGCGCTCGCCGGCATGAGCGTGAAGCCGGCGCGCATTGTGCAGATCCTGAAGGCGCTGGGCTTCGAGACGGCGCCGGAAGGGGGCGCAAAGCGCCTGATCGTCACCCCGCCGAGCTGGCGGCGCGATGTCGAAGGGGCAGCCGACCTGGTCGAGGAGATCGCCCGTATCGAGGGCTATGACAAAGTGCCTGCCGCCGATCCTCCGCGTGCGGAGGGATACCGCGCAGCCGCAGCGAGCGTCGGCGAGAGCCGCCTGCGTGTCGCGCGGCGCGCGCTGGCGTCGCTCGGCTATCTCGAGGCCGTCACCTGGAGCTTTTGCGAGCGCAGGCACGCCGACTTGTTCGGCGGCGGCGCTGAAGCCCTCGTGCTCGCCAACCCGATCTCGGCCGATCTCGATTGCATGCGCCCCTCCGCGCTGCCCAATCTCATTCGCGCCGCGCAGAAGAACGCCGATCGCGGCCACGGCGATGCACGCTTGTTCGAAGCCGGCCCCGCCTATTTCGGCGACGGCGACGCCGACCAGGCGCGCACGATCGCTGTGGTCTGGCGGCCCGCGCCGAAACGGCATTGGCGCACGGCGCCCGCGCCCGATCTGTTTGACGTGAAGCGCGATTGCCTTGCGCTTCTGGAGACGCTCGCGGTTCCTGTCGCGTCCCTCCAGCATGCCGATCCCGATCAGCCGTGGCAGCATCCGGCCCGCGCCGGCGGGCTGCGCCTGGGGCCGAAGATCATCGCGCGCTTTGGCGAAGTGCATCCCACGACGCTGAAGGCGCTGGACGCGGAAGGCCCCGTCCTGGTCTTTGAGATCTTGGTCGATGCTCTGCCTGCGCCGCGCGCAAAACCCACGCGCGCCAAGCCGCCGCTCGAAATGTCCGACTTTATGCCGCTGACGCGCGATTTCGCCTTCGTCGTCGACGAGAAGGTGGCCGCCGGCGATGTGGTCCGCGCCGCGATCGGCGCCGAGCGGCCGCTGATCACGGACGTCGCCCTGTTCGACGTCTATCGCGGTCCCGGCGTGCCGGAAGGTAAGAAATCGCTGGCCATCGAGGTCACGCTGGAGCCGCGGGAGCGCACCCTCGCCGACGCCGACATCGATCTGGTCAGCAAAAAGATCGTCGCCGCGGTGATCAAGGCCACTGGCGCTGTTCAGCGCGCCTGATCCGCCTGATCCTTGCGCACCCCCGCGCTCGCCCCGTAGCTTCGCGGTCGTCACTCAAGTACGGGCGCTGGGATGAGGCTCTTCAAGCTCCGCAGACACGCGACGGTGCGCGGCTATATCCACGATTGGCTGGAGCCGGACGACGTCGACCAGTTCAACTGGATGACGGCCGCGATCGTGCTCCTCGTCGTCGCGAGCCTCATATCGCTGGCGATCGAAACCGAGGCGATGCGCGCCGATACGCCGCTGCCGGCGTGGGTGGGCGAGGACATCCGCGTCTTCAACGAGATCGTCGTCTACATCTTCGCGTTCGAGTTCCTCTTGCGCTTCTGGGCCGAAGGCGAAAACCCGCGCCATCGCGGGATCGGCGGGCGCTTCCGCTTTCTCGCCTCGCCCCTGGCGATCACCGACATCCTCGCCTTCCTGCCGGAATTGCTCATCATCCTGTTCATGCCGCAGGAGGAGGGCGCATGGCTCGCCGCCGCGCGGGCGCTGCGCCTCTTCCGCCTCTTGAAGCTCGCCCGCTACGTGCCCGCGTTTTCGATTGTCGGGAACGCGCTGAAGCGTGCGGGCGCGCCCCTGATCGCCGCGCTCTGCGTCGCCGCGGCCCAAGTCTATCTCGCCGCGTTGATGCTTTATTTCATCGAGGGCCAGGAGAAGCCCGAAGCGTTCGGCTCCGTCACCCGCGCGCTCTGGTGGTCGATGGTCACGCTGACGACTGTAGGCTATGGCGACGTCTATCCCGAAACCGTGCTCGGCCGCGTCGCGGCGGGGCTTGTCGCGGTAGCCGGCGTCGGCATCGTCGCGATGCCGACCGGCATTCTCGCCTCATCCTTCGCCGAGGAATTCCGCGAGCGGCAGGAGCGGCGCGCGCAGAAGGCGCGTGAGAAGGCGGCCGAGGAGCAATCGTCCGTAGACTGAGCGAAAGGTCGGGAAGAATAGAGCCTGCGGCCTGATTCAATGAGGTCGCAAGAAGCTCTAGAGCGGCAGCCAGCGCCGCCGCGGCGAGTACGCGAGATAGCCGATGTTCGCGCCGAGTCGGAAGCCGACGCCGGCCCGCATCGGCGCCAGCGTGATGCCTTCCGCGCGCTGATAATTCACGCCGATGCCGCCGATGAAATAGGCCGAGCCCTCCACGCCGGGAAAGCGCCGGAAGATCTGCCGCGGATCGGTCATCCGATAACAGAGCGTGAAGCACTTGGCGGCGTTGAGCCCGGTGTCGAACCCCACGGACGGCCCCTGCCAATACACCTTCAGCGTGTCGCTGCGGCCGTGCATGTAGAGCCGGCCCTCGCCGTAACGCAGCCCGACGCCCAGCGCAGCGGAGCCTTCGCTGCCTTCGATATAGCCGTTGGGCCGGCCGTTATCGCGGAAGATCGGGGCCACCGCGTTGGCTACGATCTCGGCGCCCATGCCGAAGAACCGGCTGACGGCGTCGACGATCTCGTCTTCGGAATAGGTGTCGTCATTGCTCTGGGCGATCGTCAGGCTGGGCAGGGCGGCCGTCACGGCCGACGCCCCGATCCCGGCGGTCAGCGCGCGGCGGGTGGTGTCTTTGCTCGCCATAAAGGTCTCCTTGGTCGACCGCGCCTATCCTAGCGCCAAATACGGCGCCTTCGTGCACGCCGCCGTTTAGGCCGGTCCCGGACGAACGCCAAGGCGCCGCGTGCGACCAAAAAGAAAGGGGCGCTCCCGAAGGAAGCGCCCCCAATTCCCCTCCCGCGCGGGGCGGTCGCCCGCCCTGGCAAGCGTCAGTACCGAGCCCTCAGCGTGATGCCGTAGGTCTGCGGCTCGCTGGGGAACACGTGCAGCGTGTTCTGCAGCGGCGCGAAGAACGAACCGACATAGACGAACTCGTCGGTCAGGTTCCGCCCCCAGATGTCGAACGACCAGCGGCTGTCCTGGCGCCCGATGCCGATGCGTCCGTTGACCACGGTATAGGAGTCCTGATCGGAGATTCCGCCGGGCGCCTTATTCAGCGTCTGCGTGGGGTATTCGCTGTTCCACCGCGCGTCGAGATAGAAGAGCGCGCGCAGATCATCGCCCAGCGGCACCTCGTAGGTCACTGCGCCGGTCACCGTCCATTCCGGAGCGAAGGTCAGCTGATCGCCGGAATTGATCGTGTTGGGACCCGGGTTGAGCGGATTGAACACCACGGTGCTGTCATAATAGGCGTCGTTGTAGACCACGCCGCCTTGGAACGTCAGCATGTCAGTCGGCCGCGTGAGGAGATCGAGCTCCACGCCGCGGCTCACCACCTCCGGAACGTTCTGCGTGATGAAGTTGAAGCCGTTGAAGTTGTTCGACTGATAGTCGTGGATCTGCTGGTAGAACAGCGCCGCGTTGAAATTTGTCGTTCCATTGAACAGCGTTGATTTGAAGCCAAGCTCATACGCGTCGGTGAACTCCGGATCGAACGCGAGCTGGTCGGTGCTGAGCGTGGTCGGATCGATCGTCGACGGCCGCACCGAGAAGCCCGATCGGTCGACGTTGAAGCCGCCCGCCTTATAGCCGCGCGAATACCCGCCGTAGATCATCCAGTCATCGTTGAGATGGTAGGCGAGCGAGGCCGTCCCGCTGACTTCGCTCTCTTCGGTGTCGCCTGTCCACTGCCCGTTGGCGATGGTGTTGACCGCAGGGTTGCACGCGAGGTTCATCACGTCGGCGAGACCCGCGAGTTCGAGCCCGGAGACCGCGCCCGGGAACAGCGTCTCGACGCCTTGCAGCGACGTGCAGCTTGAGTTGACCGCGTTGAGATCGGCGTTCAGATCCTTGGTCTCGTAGTTGTACCGCGCGCCGAGCGTCAGCACGAAGTTCTCCGCGAACTCGATTTCGTTGTGCGTGAACACCGCGATGCTTTCGGTGTCGACCGTCCACCGATCTGCCTGCTGGCCTTGTCCATTCGCCGTCGGAGTCAGATAGACGGCCGCCAGCGCCGGATTGGCGAGCGCGAAAACCGACGGCACGCCCGCCACGAAATTGTAGAGCTGGTAAGGCCCGCCCGGCAGCCCCGTGGTGCCGCCGATCGTGGCGGCGTTGGTGAAGAACGACGCCTGGGCGCCGAGACGGATGGTGTCCGTCTGCTGGAGTTCCTCGTCGCCGTAGAACAGACCGACCAGCCAGTCGACCGGGCCCGCTTCGCCTTGCAGGCGGAATTCCTGCGTCAGGTTCTTGAAGTTGATGCCCAGCCCATCGCGATAGGCGATGTCGATCAGGTTGAAGTCGATGTCTTGGTCACGCTCGGCGTCCCAATCACGGTAGGCCGTGATCGAGGTGAAGTTCATGCCGTTGCCGAAGGCCCAGTTGAGCTCGGCGGAAGCGCCCCATTCCTCGACCGCTTCGCCGTAGCTGCGCCCCGGCGTCACGGTCATGCCGCGCCCTTCGAGATCGATCGCGGGCGTGGAGGCGGCGCCGACGATGGCTTGAATCGCCCCCTGCGTGGAGCCGTAGGCGAGCACCGTGGTGCCGCAGCAGACTTCATCCGTTTCCGCCGCGTCCACGATCACGCGAAGCGATGCGTCCGGCGAGATGTCCCACAGCGCCTGTCCGCGCACTGACCAACGGTCGGTGGTGTTGATGTCGTCGCCCGAAATGAGATCGGTGATGTAGCCGTCGCGGGCGCGGATCGAACCGTCCAGGCGGATCGCGAAGGAATCGCCGATCGGCACGTTCACGCCGGCGCTGGCGGCGGTTTCATCGAGGTCGTCGAAACCGAACTCGCCCTCGATGTACATGCCCGGCGCGAAGTCGGGGCCCGCCGTCACGACCGAGATTGCGCCGGCCGACGTGTTGCGGCCGAACAGCGTCCCCTGCGGGCCGCGCAAGACTTCCACCCGCTCAAGCTCCGGCAGGTCGGCCAGCGCCGCGCCCGGGCGGGCGCGATAAACGCCGTCGATGAAGATGCCGACCGCGCCTTCGAAGCCGGGATTGTCGCTGCCGGTGCCGATGCCGCGGATCCGCGCGATCGTGCCGGATGTGGTCGACTGGCCCGACCCGATGCGCAGCGACGGGGCCAGCTGCTCAAGGTCGCGGATGTCTTCGACGCCGGAATTTTCGAGCGTCTCGCCGCCGATGGCGGTCACTGCGAGCGGCACGTCCTGGATCGCCGCCTGGCGGCCGGTCGCGGTGACGACGATCTCGTCGGACACCGCCTCCTCGACCTCCTGCGCGTACGCGCTGGCGCCCATCGCCGCGAGCGAGGCCCCCGAGAGCAGGACCCACCCCAAAGCCGACTTCTTTTTCATCACCGTCCCTCCCGAACGCCGCAGGAGACGTCTGCGCGGCGGTTCGTACTGCCTAAAAGCCAATCCGACTTGCGTTTCCAACTAAATAAAAGTTGGCGCAGGAGCCGCACATGACCGCGCCGTTATTTGCAAACGGCGGTGATGTGAACGAACTCCCGAAGACCAGCGCATACGAGGCTTTGCACCGCGCCAAGTCAATGCGGCGTGACTGACATGTCAACAATCGAGCGACCGACGCGTCCGTCACGCCACACCTTCCGGCGGGCGGGTGCTTTCAATCGCCCAGTCAAGATACCGCGCGTATGAATTTTCTGAATTTATTGTAAAGCCGATCACGCACGCGAGATCATAGGGATGCATCGCGACGATCAAATCCCGCACGGCGTGTGCGCGATCCTGCGAGGTCTTCACAAGCATAGGATGCTCGTTCGCCCGTTCGATCTTTCCATCCCAGCAATAAAACGAGCGCGCCGCCGGTGTCACCGTCACGCATGCCGCCAGACGCTGCGCGATCAGCGCCTCCGCGCAAGTTGAAGCCGAGCTTTCGTCAGGCCATGTGGAGTAGAGCATGACGAGATCCATCGTTCTCTCCTGTGATTGGACGCCGCTTGCTTTGGCGATGTGGCCGCGATGAGCAAGGCGCTTGTGCTGTTCTCGGCGGGGCAGGATTCCGCGACGTGCCTGGCCTGGGCGCTCACGCGCTTCCAGACCGTGGAAACGATCGGCTTCGACTATGGTCAGCGCCATCGGGTCGAACTCGACCAGCGGGCGCCGTTGCGCGCGGCGCTGTCCGCCTGGCGCGGCGATGATCGTCTCGGCGAGGATCGCTTGGTCGATCTGCGCGGCTACGGCGCCCTAGCGGAGAGCGCGCTGACGACGGATCGCGCCATCGAGATGGCTGCGGATGGTCTACCCACGACCTTCGTTCCCGGCCGCAACCTGGTGTTCCTGGCCGTCGCCGCCGCCCATGCCTATCGGCGCGGCGCCGACGTCCTCGTCGGCGGCATGTGCGAGACCGATTATGCCGGCTACCCCGATTGCCGCGCGGAGACCATTGCGGCGATGGAAAGCGCGCTGACCCTAGGGCTGGGCCGTCCTGATCTGCGGATCGAGACCCCGCTGATGAAATTGTCCAAAGCGGAAACCTGGACGCTCGCGCACGACCTCGGCGGCGACGCGCTCGTCGCGCTGATCGAAGAGGCGAGCCACACCTGTTACGAAGGCGATCGCAGCCGGCGCCATCCTTGGGGCTATGGCTGCGGCGCCTGTCCGGCCTGCGAGCTTCGCGCCGCGGGCTGGCGTGCGTGGCGCCAGACCCGCCCCTAAGGCCGCAAAGGCTCCAGTTATCGCTCCACCTGCGCGTAGGCGGCGGCGACCTTGCGCGCGAACCGGTCGATGGACCGCCGCGCATCGCCCCACGTGGTCAGCGCCAGCACGTTGCGGATGTCGTGCTCGAAGAAGCGGTGATCGACTTCCGCCAGCACCCGGCCGTCGGACCCGCGCAGCACGGCGTGCAGCTCCGCGCCGCCGATCGAGATCGAGCGCCCGAAATCAAGGCCGGGCCGATCATTGAGCTGCCGGAACGTCGGCCGGTTCGGCCGCGCGTCGATGATTGTCGTTTCGATCCGGACGCCGGGCGACGCCGACACCTGGCCCCCGACCCGCGCGAGCGCCCGCACCAGCGCGCGCTCGATCGCCTCGCGCAGATAATCGCCTTCACGCTCGCCGTAATCCTCGGCGAGCTTTTCCTGGAACGCGTCCGAATAGGCGGCCGGCGGCAGGCTGATCGGGCCGGCGGCGGCTGGACGCGCGACCACGCCCAGCGTCAGCAGGGCGACGAGCGAGGCAAGTAGAAACCGGACGCGCATAACAACTCCCAATGTTCCAGCAGTAATGGAGCGCGCCGCCGGGTGGGCGCCACTCACAATCCTGGGAACCTGGCGCTCGCGCGGTCACGACCCGTTGAGGGAGCGGTCGTCGCTGCCTTCGTCGTCCTCATCGTCGTCGTCGCGGTCGTTGTCGCCGGGGATGGCGGCGTCGATGGTTGCGCCCACGACGGTCCCGGCTGCGCCGATGGTTGCGCCGACGACGGTTCCCGCGGCCCCGACCGCTGCCGCAGCGAGACAACCTGAAATTGAGGGAGGCAAAAGGATCAGCAGCAGAAGCGCGCGCATGCGCTTAGGCAAGCCGCGGAGAGCCGGTCCACGTCAAGCCTGTTTGCGCAGGTCCTAGCCGATCTCCACAACGTCAGCCGCGACATCGCTTGCACGCCGACGCGGCCCAAAATAGTCGCCCATTCCGCCCCGTCGTCGGTCGGGCCCGACATAGTCGGTTGTCCGAACAAACGGCCGCTCGTCGTTTAATGCCGCGGACAAATGATGAAAAAGAGAGCGCGCGCTGATCGGCTTGACCAGGAAAGCGTTCACGCCCGCGTCACGCGCCGCCAGCACGCGCGACGCTTCGGAATGCGCAGACACCATCACGATCGCGGCGGTGGCGCTCCGCCCCTTAGAACGCCGCAACGCGTGCACGAAGCTCAGTCCGTCGGTCGGCCGCATAAGCCAATCTGCAAACACCAGATCGACATTCACTTTGCGGGCGATGTCCAACGCCTCGTCGGCGGTCTCGGCCTCAGAGATGCGGGTCAGGCCGCCGCCACGCAGCAGCGTACGGATGAGCAATCGCATCTGTGGATTGTCGTCGACAACCAATGCGTGAAGTGAAGCGAGCCCGCGCATTCCTGCCCTCTGGAAGCGGAAAGCATAAAGCCGCCGATTTGCCGAACAGAGTGTAAAGTCAGCGCATATCTCGCTGATCTTGCGCAGATTTCCGCAGTAGACGATGCGCCTAAGGCAGATGATCGCCGGTCAGATACTCAGCGCCCGCGCTTCAGAATAGAGCGACGCCGCCCATAATCTTCACGGCGCATCCACAAGCACAATCTCCGCCTCTTCTGTCGCCTCGATCGTGAGCTTTTCTTCGTGGCGGATTGCGGCGGCGTCGCGTTCCTGCAGCGCCAGCCCGTTCACTTTTGCAGCGCCCTTGGCGACCGCGAGATAGAGGTTGCGCCCGGGCGCCGGGGCGTAGTCGGCGCGGCTTCCGGGCGCGAGCGTCGCTGCGAGAAGCCGCGCGTCCTGGCGGATCGGCAGCGCGCCCGTTTCCTGGTCTTCAGCAAAGCCCGAAGCCAGCGCCACGAGTTTCCCCGACCGCTCTCCTTTGGGAAACTTCGCCGCGCCCCAATAGGGCTTGCCGCCGCGCGCCTTGGGCAGGAGCCAGATCTGATAAAGCCGCGTGGGCCCGTCCTCGAGGTTGTATTCCGCGTGGGTCACGCCGGCCCCGGCGCTCATCACCTGCACGTCGCCGGCTTCGGTGCGGCCTTCGTTGCCGAGGCTATCTTTGTGGGTGATCGCGCCTTCGCGGACATAGGTGATGATCTCCATGTCTGCGTGGGAATGCGGCGGAAACCCCGAGCGCGCGCGGATTTCATCGTCGTTCCATACGCGCAGCGCGCCCCAATTCATCCGCGCCGGATCGTGATAGCCGGAGAAAGAGAAATGGTAGCGGGCGTTGAGCCAGTCATTGTCGAACCGGCCAAGCTTGGCGAAGGGGCGATGCTCGATCATGGGGCCTATGTGGCGCCCGCGCCGGCGCCCGCAAGAAGGCACACCGAGGATACCGCCGGCTTGACGCACGCTGCGCCCGGCTCGAACACTGGCGCATGCAAATTCGGGGGCGCCAGCTCGCCATGATCGCCATGACCGTCGCGCTGGGCGCCTGCGGGGTCGGCGAGCAGGAGAAAGCCAAGGCGGAGGACGAGAAGGCCGCCGCGCAGAGCGCGCGCGACCGCATCTTGGCCATGGATCCGACCGCAGCCGCAGATTTCCTCGTCGATCAGGTGCGCAACGGCCCAGGCGGCCCGCGCGCGTGCGATTTCGTCTACGAATTCGCCGATCTCGGCGACGTGCCAGCGGGGGAGGCGGCCGGCGTTCACCGCGCCCATGTCGGCGCGCGCGCCTTTACGCTGCAGTGCGGCGCGCCCGGCGCAAGTGGCGCGCGCCGCTATGTCGTTTATCTCCCGCGCGCGCGGGGCGACGCAGTAATCGCGCCCTGCGCTGAGGCCGCATGCGCCAGCGGCTTTCTCGCCGCCGGCGACGCCGCGCCCGCGATCCCGCCTGAGGATTTCGAGAAATAGCGAGAGCAAACGCCAGGTGCAGGGCGCAGGGCCTACTCTGCACCCGGGGCGAAGCGCATCAGCTCCACTTCTTCGTCGCCGAAGAACACGAGCGCTCCGTCCACCACGCGCACCGACATCGTCTCGCCAAGCCGCGCAAGGAACCGCGATTCAAGCGCCATCGCCGGATCGGCGCAGGCCATGCGCGTCGCGCCAATGCCTGTGAAGTAGCGGGCGACGTTCGGATCCTGCTCGATCCCCGCAAAATAGCGATTGCATCCAGCGAAGCCCGCCACGCGCTCGCCTTCGAACGTGATGGTCGGCGCTGGCGCCGGCGGCGGCGCTGCGCCGTCGATCGCGGCGAGTCGCCAGGCGCCGGACGGCGCCTCCATGTCGAGCGGCGCACTGGTGACGCAACCCGCGGCAAGCGCAGCGGCGACGAAAACGAAGAGACGAGACATCGGCGGCCTTGGCGGCGATCCTTAGATCGGGTCGTAGGGAAATACGCTCGCCGTGGCGCCCGCATCGAGATAGTTCGCCTTCAGCGCCGGCAGCGCCTGGTCGAGCAAGGTGCTCGGCGTCCATCCGTCGACGCGGCCGAGCGCACGGATCGGGCGCGGCTGGTTGAAGAGGAACACTTCGTTGCCGCGCACGGCGAAAATTTGGCCGGTTGTGTCTTTGGCCTTGTCCGCGCACAGCGCCACCGCCAGCTGCGCCACCTGATCGGCGCGCATGGCGTTCTTCATCCGCTCCACGCGCTGCGCGCTGGCTTCATCCTTGATCGGGATGGTCGCGATCATCCGCGTCCACGCGAACGGCGCAATGATGTTGGAGCGCACGTTCTTCTGCACGCCTTCCATCGCGATGATCCGCGAGAGACCCATCACGCCGAGTTTCGCGGCGGCGTAGTTCGCCTGCCCGATGTTCCCGATCAGGCCGGAGGTGGAGGTGAAGAGCACATAGCTGCCGCTTTGCTGCTCGCGGAAATGCTCGATCGAGGCGCGGCAGACGTTGAACGCGCCGTTCAGATGCACGTCGATGACCTGGCTCCAGTCGGCGGCGTCCATCTTGTGGAACATCTTGTCGCGCAGAATGCCTGCGGGGTTCATCACGCCGTGGAGCCCGCCGAATTCCTTCTTCGCCTGCTCCATCATCGCCACGACGGCGTCGTAGTCGGTGACGCTGTCGGAATTGGAGATCGCCTTGCCGCCCGCGGCGCGGATTTCCGCGGCGACCGATTCAGCGGGACCGGCCGAGCCTTCATCGCCCCCGGCCACGCCGCCGCCCAGGTCGTTGACCACGACACTGGCGCCTTCGCGTCCCGCGAGCAGCGCGCATTCCTTGCCGATGCCGTTGCCGCCGCCCGTGACGATGACGACCTTCCCGTCCAACACGCCCATCGCGTTCCTCCTGATTATCGCTGCTTTGTTAGACGATGGCGGCGCGAAAGGGAAAGGCGCTATCCCCACGGGCGCGAGCGTTGGCCCGTGGCGCGCTAGTCGAGCCGGTCGGCCTTGCGCAGATCGGGAAACATCCGCGCCCAAAGGCCGGTCACAACGAGCGCGGCGACGCCGCCGAAGATCACCGCCGCCTTCGGTCCGATCAGCCACGCAGCGACTCCGCCGCGAAACTCGCCGAGCTCGTTTGATGCGCTGATGAAGAGGGTGGAGACCGCCGCCACCCGCCCACGCATCACGTCCGGCGTCACCAGCTGCACCAGCGTCTGGCGGATGTAGACGGAGAGCATGTCCGCACCCCCGAGGATCGCGAGCGCCGCGAGCGAGAGCCAGTAATTCTGCGAGAGCCCGAACACGATCGTCGCGAGCGCGAACACCGCCACGCCCCAGAACATGATCGGCCCGGCATGGCGGCTGATCGGCTCGCGCGCCAGGTACAGCGCCACGATCGCGGCCCCAAGCCCCGGCGCGGCGCGCAGCCATCCAAATCCTTCCGAGCCCACGTGCAGGACGTCGCGCGCGAACGCCGGCAGAAGGGCGGTGGCGGCCCCCAGCAACACCGCGGCGAGATCGAGCGAGATCGCGCCGAACACGATCTTCTGGCGCCAGACATAGACGAGGCCCTCCTTGATCAGCGTCCAGCGCGAGCCCGTCTGCGTCGTGACCGGACGCGTCGATGCGCGGATGAACGGCAAGACGATCAGCGCAAAGAGATAGAGCCCGATCGCCGCGCCGTACGCGCTTTCCAGCGACACCGCGATCAGCAATCCCGCGATCGCCGGCCCCACTACCGCTGCCGTCTGCCACGCCAGCGAACTCCACGCGATCGCGCGCGGCAGCAGCGCCCGCGGCACCAGCATCGGCCCCATCGCGGTGTTGGCGGGCGCGAAGAACGCGCGCGACGCCCCGAACGCAGCGGCAAGAGCAAGCAGGAGAGGCTCCGTCGCAATGTTGAGCAGGACGCTCGTCAGCAGGCCCGCCGCGGTTGCGGTCTCTCCTGCATAGCAAAACATCAGGATCGCCTTGCGGTCGCGCCGATCGGCCATTTCGCCTGCCGGCAAGGCGAGGAAGAAGAGCGGCAGAAACGTCGCCAGCCCAATGAGCCCGACCTGCAGCGTCGCTTCAGGCACGCCCATCGTGCGGCGCGCGACGTCGTACATCTGCCAGGCGAGCGCCACCGCCTGGATCTGCACGCCCAGGCTCGCCGCCGCGCGCGAGCACCAATAGAGCATGTAGTCGCGCTGCCGGAACAGCGCGCCAGCGGAGGTGTCCGGGACATCGGCCATGTGAGCGCGCCCGTATGCACGCGCCCGCAGCGCGCCGCAACGATGGGGTTTCAAACTCGCCCCGACACGCCAAAAAGAATGCTTTGACGCGCGAGTGGGCGCGCCCTATAGCCCCGCGCCCCATGCGGAAGATGGTAGCGGAGCGCGTCGTGGCTGCGGCTGAACGGCCTGAGCTTGTCCCCGAGACGCCGGCGCACGCCGCCGCGCTCGACCAAGTGCTGAACCGCGCCTTCGGCCCCGGCCGCTTCGCCAAGACGAGTGAACGTGTGCGCGAGCGCGGCGCCGTGCATCGTCTGGACGTGTCGCGGACGGCGCTTCTGGCGGGGACGCCGATCGGCTGCTGCCGCTTGCACGACATCGCCATCGGCGCCGAGGCAGCACTGTTGCTCGGCCCACTCGCCGTCGATCCTGAGCATCAGCACGATGGTCTTGGTGCAGCGCTTGTCGCAGGCGCCGTGGAGGCCGCGCGGCGCGAAGGCGGCGTCATCATTCTCGTCGGCGCGCCGGCCTTCTTTGCGCCCTTGGGCTTCACGCAAGCCCCGCCGGGCCGCGTTGCGCTGCCCGGGCCGGTCGATCCAGCGCGCCTTCTGTGGCTTGAATTGTCTGATGGCGCGCTCGATCGCTGCGCCGGCGCCGTTACTGCGCCTCGCGCCGCCACCCGAACATGAGCAGCATCACGCCCAAGGCCGCCCACGCCCATCCGGGCCCAAGCGGTTCGGCGGCGGCTGCGCGCACCACATAGGCGCCGTTGCGGCGGAAGCCCATCCAGCCGTCGCCGGCCGCGCGCGCATTGCCTTCAACCGCACGCGCCTGCGGCGCCCTGCGGGCGTCTTCACCTGCCATGAACAGGCCGCCGCGCGTTTCCTCCATCAGGGGACGGATCAAATCCTCGGTCGCGTTGAGTCGCGCCGCTTCGCGCGGATTGAGCGGCCCGATGGCCGCATAGGCGCGCAGATCGCCTGCGCGCGCCTCATAGAGTCCTTGTTCCTCCGCGGGCGCCGTCGCGCGCCAGAGCCCCGGCCCGGCGTCGCCAAGCGCGAGCTGCGTCGCAGCGCCCGACGGCGCGATCAGTGTCACCGGACCCGGCGCAGCGGCTAGGCTCGCGCGCTCTACAGTCAGCCCGCCGGCGCCATAGCGCAGCGAGAGGCGCTCGTCTTCGAGTTCCGGTTCCTGCATCAGCCAGTGCGCAAGGCGCCGCAACAACTCGCCGTGCGGCCCGCCGCCCTGATACCCCCGCGCCCACAGCCACGCCTGATCCGAAAAGAGCTGCGCCACCCGCCCGCGCCCGGCCCGATCGAGCACAAGAAGGGGTCGTCCGAGTCCGGACAATACCGTTTGCCCGCCCGGGGCCTCGGCGTCGATCAGCCGCGTCCATGGCCCCCACGATTGCGGCTGCGGGAGCCCACGCACGACGGGGTGGCGCGCGCCGAGCGTGGTCGGCTCCGGCCGGAACGCGCGCTCGCTCACCCCGCCCGTCGGGCGCGCGGGGAGAATGGCGCCGAGCGGCGTCGAATAGAGCGATTGGCTTGGATCGGCGTCCCACGGTCCAGCGGAGATCAACAGCGCCCCGCCCGCCTCCACGCGTTCGGCGATGTTGTGAAAATAGATCGGCTCCAGGATGTCCGGCCGCCTTTGGCGATAGCGGTCGAAGATGATGAGATCGAAGCCGCGCAGCTGCTCTTGGAAGAGTTCGCGTGTCGGGAAGGGGATGAGCGCGAGTTCGTCGAGCGGCGTGAAGTCCGTCTTCTCCGGCGGCCGCAGAATCGTGAAATGCACGAGGTCGACCGCGGGATCGCTCTTCAGGAGGTTGCGCCACACGCGCGCCCCGGCGTGCGGTTCCCCCGTGATCAACAGCACACGCAGCCGGTCGCGTACGCCCGCCAGCGTGAACGCCGCGCGATTGTTGGCGAGCGCGATCTCCTGGGGCCCGCGCGCCGCCTCCACGATCACCATGTTCGCGCCGCGCTTCGGCGTCTCCAGCTCCACGCGGAAGACGCGGTTGGCCTGCGCGTTGACGCGATAGACTTGGCGCCCGTCGATCGTGATCGCCACCGGCACGGTCGCGTTTGGGTTGGGGTCCTCCACCCGTGCTTCGATCGTGAACGGCTCGCCTACGATGCCAAAAGCCGGCGCCGCGATCAGTTCGAGCCGCCGGTCTCCGCGCTGCGGGTCGCCGACGATCACGGCGTGCACCGGTCCTGTGTCCTCAACGCCGGCAATCGCATCGGCATCCGCGATCTGCCCGTCGGTGATGACCACCGCGCCCGCGCGACGGTCGCGCGCGACGTCGGCGTAGGCCTCGTCCCACGCGCCGATCATCTGGCTGCCGTCGGGCCCGCCGCGCGCCTCACGCACACGCACGTCGAAGCCGAGCGCGGTGAGCTCTTGCGCCGTGCGCTGACCTGCGCGCTGCGCGGCTTCCGCGCGCCCCGCGAGCGCCATGCTTTCGCTCTGGTCGACGATGACGAGCGCGATGTCGCTGGCCGGTTGGCGCGTCTCGCGCACCCACATCGGCTGCGCCAGCCCAAGGAGAATGAGCGCGATGCCCGAAGCGCGCGCGATCGGCGCGCCGCCCCGTCGCCATGCATAGACCGCCAGGCAAAGCGCCGCGAGCGCGGCGAGCCCGATCAGCACGCTCCCCGGCAACGCCGGATCGAAACCGATGCGATTGGCGAAGCTCATCGTCGCTCGCGTCCGAGCCGTTCAAGCAGCGCCGGCACATGCACCTGGTCTTCCTTGTAGTTCCCGGTGAGCGCCACCATCACCAGATTGACGCCGAACCGGAGTGATAATTCGCGCTGTCGCGGCCCGCCGGACAGTCCCGATCCGCCCTCAGACGCCCACGCCGCCGCCCAGTCTCCGTCGCCGACGAACAGCGATGCGACGCCGTCGCGCGCCGAGGCGGCGCCCGCGCTTTCACCCCACAGCCGCGGTGCGCTCGCGCGGCCGGGAAACGCGCGCAGGAGATAGAACGATCGCGCCAGGACATGGTCCGCGTCGATCGGCTCGAGCGGCGGTGCATCGAGGCCTGCAAGCATGATCGCGGCGGGACCGCGATTGCCCGCCGCGCGCCGGCCCGCGTCGCGCGTATCGACCAGCACCATACCGCCGAGCCGGAGATAGCGGTCGAGATTGGCCACCGCCTCGTTGCTGAGCGGCCGCGGCGCAGGCGGCGCCGGCCAATAGATGAACGGGTAGACGGAGAGATCGTCGCGCGCGAGATCGACGCCAATCGGCGCCTCCGGCTCCACGGTCGTCCGAGAACGGAGCGTCTCGGTCAGCGCCTCCAGCCCATCGCGCGCGATGCGGTCGGTGGCGGCGTCGCCGGTCCGCACGTAGGCGAGGTGCAATTGCAGCGTCGGATCGTCCTGCGCGAAGGCGGGCGGCGCCAGGATAAGCGCAGCGATGATCGCCAGCGCCGCCCCGCCCGCGCGCGCCAACCGCGGCATCCGTCCTGCAAGCCACAGCGAGAGCAAAAGATCGAGCGCGAGGAGTGCTGCCGCGGCGCCGAGAAAGAGCCCCGACAGCGGCCGCACGCGCGCGCCCTCGAGCCCGGCGCGCGCGATCGAAGAGGGCAGCGCCAGCGGCGCAAGCCGCTCGTCCGCGCCCGCGGCGTCCAGCGTCGCGGCGATGCCGGCGCGCTCGTAGAAGCCTGGCGGCGCAGCAGGTCCTGCGCGCGCGCTCGCGAACGCCTCCGCGTCGATCGCGGCGGCGTCTGCATCCGCTGGCGAAAGCGCGCCGAACCCATCCATCAGCCGCGTCGCGACATAGGGCCCGGAGGCGTCGGGCCGCTCCTCGGATTCGCCGCCGCGTCCCGCGAACGCGATCGTCCGCCGCAGCATCTCAACATAGAGCCCGGAGAGTGGCAGGTCCGACCACGCCGGCCCTGCCGTCACATGATAGAGCACGATCAGGCCGCGCCCCTGCGCCTGCGCCGTCACGACGGGCGCGCCGTCCTCCAGCCGCGCCCACACCCGGCTTTCGGTTTCCGCGCTCGGCTCGGCCAGCACTTGCCGGCGCACCGCGACATCCTCCGGGATCGCAAGCCCCGCGAACGGCGAGTTCGCCGCAAACGGGCGCACGTGCTGCGGCCGCTCCCAGGCGAGTGCGCCGCCGATCGTGCGCGAACCGGGCCTAAGCCGTACGGGCAGGAGATCGTCGGCGTCGTTCGCGAGCCTTGGCCCCGCAAAACGGATCAGCACGCCGCCGCGCTCGATCCATCGCGTCAGCGCATCGCGATCCGCCGGTGCGATGCGGCTTGCGTCGGCGAGCACCATCGCCTGCACGCGCCGGCGCACGAGGTCGCCGACATCGCCGCGCCGCAGGCTGGCGTAGGGCGAAAGCGCGCGATCGACATAGAAGAGATCGGAGAGCAGCGGCTGGCCTTGGCCGCCGGGATCGACGAGCCCGACCGTCGGTCGTGCAGCGCCCCCGGGCATCAGCCGCACCGCGCCGGCGCTGTCTTCGCCCACGATGCGCACCCGCGCGGTGCGCGCCGCGATCTCGGGCGGCAGATCGATGCGCGCGATCGCGCTTTCGCCGGTGAAGCGGAATTCCGCGGCGCCGAGCGAGCGCCCCTCGGCCGTCTCCGCCGTCACCGCGCCCACGTCGGAACTCGTTTGCGCCCGCCGCAACTCGGCAGTCACCCCGTCCGCGCCCACGCTTGCGCCGACCACCGCGCGCGCCGTGCGCGCCGGCATCCGCGCCGTCACCGCGCCCTTGGCGGTGAGCGCTGACGCGAGCGCCTGCGCGCCCTCGTCATCAAGCCCGTTGGCGATCCACAAGATCCGGTCAAATCGTCCGGGCACGGATTGGATCCGCCCGGCCGCTGCGGCGCGGTCGACACGCCAGGGCTGAGGCTCTAGCGCATTGAAGTGTCCCCGCGCCTCGCCGGGCGTGAACGCCTCCCCGGCGTCGCGCGGGATGCGGGCCGGCGCCGTATGCAGCACGAAAATCTGCCCGCCGCCGCGTTCGGCTTCGGCCACAGCGTCGAGTGCAGCTGCCCGCGCCTGCGCCCAGAACGGCGCGCTGGTCCAGCCGTCGTCGATGACGATCAGCGTGCGTCCGCCCCGCGTTTGCGCCTCCGCCGCCGCCTCCGGCGTCAGGCTCGGCCGTGCGAACCCGATGATCGCCAGCGCACACATCAACGCGCGCAGAAGAACGAGCCAGAGCGGCGCCCGCTCGCGCGATTGTTCGTCCGTCTGCAGCCCCAGCAGCAGGCGCAGCGGCGGAAACACACGCCGCTGCGGGGCCGGCGGCGTGGCGCGCAGGATCAGGAACAGCACCGGCAGCGACGCCAGCGCCCACAACGCCAGCGGCGCGCCGAACGTGATCGGCCCCCATGTCAAAGGCCCCGCTCCGAGAGCGCTGCGGCAAGCAGTGCGAACACCGGTGCAGGCGGATGATCCGTGCGGTGCGTCACGAGCAGGAATCCGAGCGCCCGCGCCATCTCGCGCATCCCGCGCCGGTGCGCGGCGAGCCGTTCGGCGAACGCCTCGCGCGCGTGTTCCGCCCGTCCGAGCACGATCTCGTTGCGCCCGCTGATTTCATGAAACAGCGTCCGCCCGGAATAAGGGAAATCTTCCTCCGCCGGATCGCAGATCATCACGCACGCCCCGTTTGCGCCGGCGGCGGAGAGGCGCGCCAGCCGCGCGCGCCAGATGTCGAGCGGCTCGTAGAAATCGCTGGCAAGGATGAGGCAGGCGCGCGTGCGCGGCGCTTCCGGCGCAGGCGAGCGCTGCGCAACAAGATCGAGCGCCGCCTGATCCACCGCCCGGGGCCCCGCCCGCGTCGGCGCGCCGAGCGCGCTCACGCGCTCGCCGCCGCGCGCAAACAAAGTCGCGAGTGCGAGGCTCAGCACCAGCGCGCGCCGCCTTTTTGTGGGGAGCTTCTCGTCTGAGCGCCAGTCGAAGCCCGGGTGAGGATCGAGCCAGAACGCTGCATTCTGCGCCGCTTCGCGCTCGCGCTCGCGCACATAGAGACGCTCGCCGCGCGCGCTGCGCCGCCAATCTACGAGGCGCGCGCCGTCTTCCGACCGATGATCGCGATATTGCCAGAACGCCTCGCCCTCGCCCGCGCGCCGGCGCCCGTGCAGCCCAGGCGCCGCCGCCGCCAGCCGCCGCGCTTCAAGCAGAACGCCCGGCAGATCCCCCGCCAGGGCCGCCGCTTCATTGCGCGACTGGTCGATCACGGCGAACGATCCGTACGCTGAGAAATGCGCCTCACGCCGCCCTCATGCGGCTCTGGCCGCGAGGTCGTCCACAAGGCTGTCGATGTCGAGCCCTTCCGCGCGCGCGCCAAAGGAGAGCTGCATACGGTGCACCAGCGCCGGCCGCGCCAGCGCCGCCACGTCGTCGAGCGCCGGCGCGAGCCGTCCGCGCAGAAGCGCCCGCGCCCGCGTCGCCAGCATCAGCGCCTGTCCTGCGCGCGGGCCGGGCCCCCACGCGACATGCTGGTTCACCCGCGGATCGACCGACGAGCCAGGCCGCGCCGAGCGCACCAGCTGCAAGATCGCGGCGAGCACTTTTTCGCCCACCGGCATGCGCCGCACCAAGGTCTGCAGCGCGATCACCGTGTTCGGATCAAGCACGCGCTGCGGGGCCGCTTCGCCGACCCCCGTCGTCTCAACGATGATCCGCCGCTCGGTCTCGCTGTCGGGATAGGGCACGTCGATCTGCAGGAGAAAACGGTCGAGCTGCGCTTCCGGCAAAGGGTAGGCGCCTTCATGCTCGATCGGGTTCTGCGTCGCGAGCACGTGAAACGGCGTCGGCACGTCATAGGCCGTCCCCGCCACGGTCACGTGCCGCTCCTGCATCGCCTGCAAGAGCGCCGATTGCGTGCGCGGCGAGGCGCGGTTGATCTCGTCCGCCATCAGGAGCTGTGTGAATACCGGCCCTTTCACGAACCGGAAACGCCGCCGCCCGGCTTCGTCCTGGTCGAGCACCTCGGAGCCCAATATATCGGCGGGCATGAGATCGGGCGTGAACTGCACCCGGGCCCAGTCGAGCCCCAGCACCGTGGCCATCGCCGCCACCAGCCGAGTCTTGGCCAAGCCGGGCGCGCCGACGAGCAGCCCATGCCCGCCCGCGAGCACGCAGGCGAGCGAGAGCTCCACCACCCGGTCCTGGCCGAACACCGCCTTGGCGATTTCGCTGCGCGCCTGGGCGAGGAGGGCGCCCGCGCGTTCGGCGTCGGCGGCGAGCTGGGGATCGGCTGACATCGTGGCGGGACCGCTCATGCGCGCCAGACAGAGGCGCTTGGGGGCGAAATTAGGGCGTGTGCGATGAGCGGTGAAAGCCAATCGTTCGCCGCGTTCATCGCGGGCCTGCAACGCGCCGCGGGGGAGAAACGCCCCCCGCCGCCGGTGCATCTGTGGAACCCCGCCTATTGCGGCGCCGCCGGCTTCGAAATCCTCGCCGATGGAACCTGGAAGCACGAAGGCGTACGCATCACCCGCGAGCCGATGGTGCGCCTGTTCGCCTCGATCCTGCGTAAGGACGGGGACGGCATGACCTATCTCGTCACTCCCGGCGAAAAGATCCGCGTCGATGTCGAGGACGCACCCTTCGTGGCCGTCCGCGCCGACCGCAGCGTGGACGGCCAAGCCATCGCCTTCACCACCAATGTCGGCGATGTGGTCATCGCCGGGCCGGACAATCCGATCCGCGTCGAGATCGACGCGGCCGGCGCCCCGCGCCCCTATGTGCTGGTCCGCGGACGCCTCGAGGCTCGGATACTTCGCCCCCCGTTCTATGAGCTGGTCGGCTGGGCCGAGACGCGCGACGGCGTGCTGAGCGTGGAAAGCCAAGGCGCCCGCTTCGAACTGGGCCGCACATGAGCGCCGCGGATTTCGACGTCGCGGATCTCTTTGAGCGCCTGCAGTCGCGGCTCGATCCGCTCGATGGTCCAGCGACCGCGGCCGGGCGCAGTGATTTCGACCTCGACCCCGGCTTCGTCCCGCCCGGGTCGCGGACGCTTCGCGCCGCCGCCGTGCTCGCGCCGATCGTGCGCCGCCCGGCGGGGTGGACAATGCTCTTCACCGAGCGCGCGGCCGATCTCCCGAGCCATCCGGGGCAGGTGTCGTTTCCAGGCGGCAAGCTTCAGCCGGGCGAGGCCCCCGCCGCGGCGGCCTTGCGCGAGGCGGAAGAAGAACTTGGCGTCCCGCGTGCGCTGTTCGCCCCTGTGGGCGCATGGGAATCGTACGAGACTGGCACCGGCTACCGCATCACGCCGATTTTGGCGCTGATCGAGCCGGGTTTTGTCCTGGCGCCCGATCCGCGCGAAGTGGCGGGCGTGTTCGAGACGCCGTTGAGCTTTCTGATGAACCCATTGAATCACGAAGTGCGCAAAGCGATGTGGCAAGGCCGTGAACGGACCTACTACGCGATGCCCCACGACGGTAAATTCATCTGGGGCGCCACCGCAGGCATGATTCGTGCGCTCTATGAGCGGCTCTACGCATGAAGATACACGCAGACTGGCTCACGCGTCCGCAGACGAAACGCATCATCGCCGCGCTCGATGCGGCGCGCGCGAACGCCGCGCGCTTCGTCGGCGGCTGCGTGCGCAATGCGGTGATGGGTTTGCCCGCGGACGACATTGATATCGCCACCCAGCTCACGCCGGATCAGGTGATGGAGGCGGGCCGAAAGGCGAACCTCGCCGTCGCGCCAACCGGCCTCGATCACGGCACCATCACGCTCGTCGCCGATCACATCCCTTATGAAGTCACGACGCTGCGCCGCGACGTCTCAACCGATGGGCGCCGCGCCACCGTTGCGTTCACCGAAGCGTGGGAGGAGGATGCACAGCGCCGCGACTTCCGCCTCAACGCGCTCTACGCCGATCCGGACGGCGCCGTTCACGATCCCACCGGCGGCGGCGTCGATGACGCCAAGGCTGGCCGCGTCATCTTCATCGGCGACGCCGATCAGCGCCTGCGCGAAGACTATCTCCGCATCCTGCGCTTCTTCCGCTTCAGCGCCTGGTACGCGAAAGACATCGACTCGGCCGGTCTCGCCGCCTGCGCCCGCAACGTCGCCGGCCTCGACGGCCTCTCCGCGGAGCGCATCTGGAAAGAGACGAAGAAGCTTTTCGCCGCCGCCGATCCGCGCCCCGCACTCGCCGCGATGGAGGAGAGCGGCGTCCGCGCCCGCGCGCTGCCGGAATTGACGCAGACCGAGCGGCTGGCGCGCCTCATTGCGCTGGAGACGGATAATTTCCTGCCCGCCGACGCCATGACGCGCCTCGCGGCTGGCCTCGCCGATCAAGCGGCGGCGCGCGCGGTGGCCTCACGCCTGAAGGTTTCCAACGAGGAACGCGCCCGCCTTGTCGCCGCCCTCGGCGCAACCCCGCGCATCGTGTCCTACATGTCGATCCGCGAAGTGCACCGCGCGCTCTATGCGTTCGGCGCCGAGACGTTTTCCGATCGAGTCAAGCTCGCCTGGGCCGCCGACGCCCGCACCAAGACGGTCCCGCAATGGCGCGCGCTGTTGGAGCAGGCGAAAGTCTGGCCGATCCCGAAACTGCCGCTCACCGGCGAAGAGGTCATCGCCGCTGGAATCCCCCCGGGTCCGCTCCTCGGCGAAGCGCTGCGCGAAGTCGAATCCTGGTGGATCGACGCCGACTTCCCCGACGACAAACTCTCCATCGCCGAGCGCCTCAAGGCGGTGGTCCAGGGGCTGACGCCCTAGCAGCGTCGTTGACGGGCGCCGGCGACGGCGCAACAATTCCAGATAGCGCGAGGGCGCGCGAGGCCCATCATGACTGTGCCGCCAACCAGATACGCGCGGAACGGCGATGTACACATCGCCTACAGCACGTCCGGGGATGGTCCGATTGATTTGGTCTGGTGCGCGGGTTTTGTCACCCATCTCGAGTACGCCTACGAGTACCCGCGCCTCGCACATCTGATCAGGCGGCTCGGCGGGTTCACACGTCTCGTTCGCTTCGACAAGCGTGGCGTCGGCCTGTCGGATCGCCGCAACGTCGTCGCCTCCTTTGAAACGCACATGGACGACCTCCGCGCCGTGATGGACGCCGCGGGCGTCGAACGCGCCGCCATCATGGGCGTCTCAGAGGGCGGACCGACGGCGTTGCTGTTCGCCGCGACCTATCCTGAACGCGTTTCCGCACTCGTTCTGGTGAATTCTTATGCGTGTCAGATGCGCGACGAGGATCAGCCCTGGGGCTTTGCGGCATCGGACGTCGAACTTTGGCGACAACACATGGTGGACAATTGGGGGCGCGCCATCGGTCTCAGCCAATGGGCCCCCAGCGTGAAGAACGATGCAGTCTACAAGGCGTGGTGGGAACAATACCTCAAGCTTGGCGCGAGCCCTGGCGCCGTTGCAGACATGACGGCGCTCTACCCGCATATCGACGTGCGGAACGTGCTTCCGGTCATTCAGGCGCCGACATTGGTGATCCACGCAGCGGGGGACCGCGCCGTCCCGATCCAGTCCGGTCGCGCGCTCGCGTCCGCGATCCCAAACGCGCGTCTCGTCGAGCTCGACAGCGTCGATCACGCGCCTTGGCTGGGCGATCTCGAACGCGTTGTCGAGGAGATCGAAGTCTTTCTCACCGGCCAGCCGTCCGCGCCCGCGCTCGATCGCGTGCTGGCGACTGTGCTCTACACCGATCTCGTCGACTCCACGGCCCAGGCGGCGAAGGCGGGCGATGCGCGATGGGGTCAGCTGATGTCCGAGCACGAAACCATCGCCAGGCGCGAGATTGAGCGCGCCAGTGGCCGCACAATAAAATTTCTAGGCGACGGCGTCCTGGCGACATTCGACGGCCCGGTGCGCGCCATCCGCTGCGCTCAGGCGATGCGTGCGGCGATGGCCACCCTCGGCGTGGAGATGCGCGCCGGGTTGCACACCGGCGAAATATCGCTTGCCGCTGCCGATGTTGGCGGCATCGCGGTCAATATCGCCGCACGCATCGTCGAGCGCGCCGGTCCAGGCGACGTGTTGACGTCGAGCACGGTGCGCGATCTCGTCATCGGCTCCGGCGTCGGGTTCGACGACCGCGGCGTGCACGAACTCAAGGGCGTGCCCGGAACCTGGACGCTCTGCGCCGCCCGCGCTTAGGTGCGGCTTCGCGTGACGCAGCGCCGAACTCCCCGCCCGCAATCCGATCCGCGCGCCGTGGACCTCTGATGAAGCTACTGCCATTCCGCCGGGTCTCGTTCGAAACGAGCCTCTCCCTGGAAGACGCTTTGGCGCGCCTCCACGCAGAGATAGCAGCGCCGCGCGCACGATACGTCCTAGGTCCCATCAAGAGCACTGTTGGGTCAGATTGCGAGGCTCGCCGGTTTCTGGGTACGGCGCTTCCAGATGGGGCGGTGTTCTACAACAACTTGAACAGCGAGCCCGGTGAGCTCTGGCGTCACAACTCCTTCCAAGCGCACACGCGCGTACGCATAACGCAGTCGCCTGTCGGCTCACGTGTGGACGCCGTCTTGCGGCTGCGCCGCTTCATACTGGCGTTCACCGTCGCCTGGTGCATTCTGGCTGTCTTGTTCACGGTGCTGATTACGCTGGGATCGCTGCGTGGCGAAGCGCCTGGTTGGGCGTTGCTGGCGGGGCCCGGACTTCTCGCGTTCATGTGGCTGCTGACGAGCTTCGCCTTTGCCGAAGACGCAGAAACGATGGAGCGCATGTTGCGGATCACGCTCGAGCGGGATTAGCGGCTCCTCAAGGCCACCGCACCGCCGGCGGCATGGAGGAGAGGATGCTCTCCACATTTCCGCCGGTCTTCAGCCCGAACAGCGTCCCGCGGTCATAGAGCAGGTTGAACTCCACATAGCGCCCGCGCCGGATCAGTTGCTCCTCGCGGTCTTGCGGCGTCCACGGCGTATTCATCCGCTTCCGGATGATCGCTGGATAGACGTCCAGGAACGCGCGCCCCACGTCCTGGGTGAAGGCGAAATCCTTCTCCCAGCTGTCGGCGCCATCGCTGCCGGTGTTGTGGTGGTCATAAAAGATGCCGCCGATCCCGCGCGGTTCATTCCGGTGGGGCAGGAAGAAATACTCGTCGCACCAGGTCTTGAAGCGCGGATAGAGATCGCCGCCGTGCCGGTCGCACGCGCCCTTGAAGGCGCCGTGAAACGCCTCCGCGTCCTCGAAGCTCTGGCTGCGCTGGTAATCCTGCGTCGGCGTCAGATCGCCGCCGCCGCCGAACCACCATGTCGTCGTGACGAGGTGGCGCGTGTTCATGTGCGCGCAGGGGATGTGCGGGTTGCGCATGTGCGAGATCAGCGAGATCCCGCTTGCCCAGAACCGCGGGTCGTTGGGATCGGCGCCTTTGACCTGCGCCGCGAAATCCTTGCTGAGACGCCCATGCACCGTGCTCACGTGCACGCCGACCTTTTCAAACAGCCGCCCACGCATCAGCGAAGCCACGCCCCCCCCGTCGTCGCCGTCCGCACGCGTCCAGGGCGTGCGCTCGAACCGCCCGGGCGGTCCCGGATAGAGCGCGGGGTCGGCGGCGTCTTCCAGCGCCTCGAACGCGGCGCACAACTGGTCGCGCAGCGCCTCGAACCAGGCCCTCGCCTGCGCTTTCCGGGTCTCGATCTCGCTCACCCCTTCGCCTCCAAATCCTCGATTGCGCCCGTTTGCCGCATCGCTTCATAGAGCGCGACGGTTCCCGCCGTCACGACATTGAGCGACCGCGCCCCGTCGGCCATCGGTATCCGTACGCTCGCCGCTGCGGCTTGACGCACCTCAAGCGGCGCGCCAGCGCTTTCGCGCCCCAGGATCAGCGTATCGCCGCGCGCGAACGAAAAGCGATCGATCCGCTCAGCGCCGTCGGTTTCGACCAGCACCAGCCGCCCGCCGCCGCGCGCGGGATGCGCCAGGAATGCGGCGAACCCAGCGTGGCGTGCAAGCACGGCGAGATCGCCGTAGTCCAGCGCCGCGCGTTTCAAGCTTTTGTCCGTGAGCGGAAAGCCGCATGGCTCGATCACGTCGAGCGCCGCGCCCAGGCACGCGCAGACCCGGATCGCGGCGCCGAGATTCTGGGGGATGTCCGGTTGATAGAGGGCGAGGCGCACGTTAGGACCGGCCCGGATTTGATTTGGGTTTCGACGGGGAGGGCCGCCGATGGCGCAGCGTCGCTGCGGCGCTACGCCGCTCGCGCCCGCCGCCGACGTCCTCTAGCTTCCGGGCGACCGTTGGCCTTCCGCGCGCGGCGCGTGGCGGGCGCAAGCGAACGGAGAGATATGCGTGGCCGAAACGACTGCTGATGCGGCCGACCAGCCGCATGACGCGCACGACGCGCCCACCCGGCGCGACTTCATCTATGTGGCGGCGGGCGCCGTCGGCGCCGTGGGCGCGGCCGCCGCCATCTGGCCGCTGATCGACCAGATGAACCCGGCCGCGGACACCCGCGCCATGGCCACCACCGAAATCGATCTCAACGCCGTGCAAGAAGGCCAGCAGATCGTCGCCACCTGGCAGGGCAAGCCGGTGTTCGTGCGCCACCGCACGCCCGCTGAGATCGCCTCTGCACGGCGCGACGATTACGCGCCCCTGAAGGATCCCGCGACCGACGCCTCGCGGCTTGAGCAGTCCGACGGCCAGCCCGGCCAGCCTGCATTCCTGATCCTGCAGGCGGCGTGCACGCACTTGGGCTGCGTGCCCACGTTCGCGGCGGGAGACTTCCACGGCTGGATGTGCCCTTGCCACGGCTCGCACTACGACACCTCCGGGCGCATCCGCCGCGGCCCC
>WGOB01000089.1 GCA_016124255.1 Alphaproteobacteria bacterium
GATGTAGGCGACGAGCTGCGTCAGCACCGTGCCCCATCCATCATGAAACCCCATTGCCTCGTGCTGTTTGCGCCCCTCTTCGTCGCGATGAATCGCCAGCGCCGTGTATTTCGTACCGCCGGATTTTGTGGCCTCCAACAGCAGCGCCGCCGTGAAGAACGGCTTCTGCGAGGGCCGATAGCCGGGGAGCAGCGCATCCGTCCACACCAGCCGCTGGTTCGGCACAATCTCAAGATAGCAGCCCATGTTGGGAAATTCTTCGCCTTCGGGGGAGCGCATCACCGAACTGAACACGCCGCCTGGCTTGAGATCGATGTCGCAGGAGACGATCGTCCACGGCTTCGGCACGAACCAATGCTTCACGTGCTCGGGCGTCGTCCACGCCTCCCACACCAATTCGCGTGGGACGTCCACTTCTCGTTCGAGAACAAGATCGAGCGCCGGGTCGGGTTTGAAGATGTACGTCACGATCGCGTCTCCTTGAGCTTGATCAGGTAATCATCGAGCTGGGCGAGGCGCTGCTCCCACAGCGTTCGCTGTGTCGACAGCCAGTCCTCGGCGAGCTTCATCCGCTTGGTGGAGAGCGCATACGTCCGGACGCGCCCCTTTTTGCGCGATGTGACAAGCCCCGCGTCCTCCAGCACTTTGAGGTGCTCGCTGAACGACTGGAACGCCATGCCGAAAGGCTGCGCCAGTTCGCTTGCCGATGCCGCGCTTTGGCCAAGCCGTTCGATCACGCGCCGCCGCGTTGGATCCGCAAGCGCCCGGAACACGCCATCGATTGGTTCACCCGCCGTCTGCATGGGGGTTAAGTAGCGCGGCGCAATACTCAGGTCCAGGCCTGAGTGTTAAAATCCTCGCGCCGGACCTGCGACCAACTCGACCGACAGTGCAAAGATAATTGAGACTTAGTCGCAAGAGGCCTAGGAATGACTCGCATTTGCGATTGAGGCGGGCATGAAAAGGCGCATCGGGAAATGGACGACAGCAACCGCCTTCGGCGCGATCTGGGCCGCCGCCTCATTAGCCGCGGCGCAGGAATTGCCGCGGGACGCGGAGATCGTCGTGATCGGGGAGCGCGAGAACTTGCTGCGCCTGCCGGGATCCGGCGCGACCATCGAGAGCGAGGACCTTAGGACAGCGCGGGTGTTCACCGTCAACGAAGCGCTGCGCCAGGCGCCGGGGCTCTACCCGCGCGACGAGGAGGGGCTTGGCCTGCGCCCGAACATCGGCGTCCGCGGCCTCAATCCGACCCGCTCGAGCGAGGTCTTGCTGCTCGAAGACGGTCTGCCGCTCACCTATGGGCCTTATGGCGACAACGCCGCCTATTCGCACCCGCCGCTGCGCCGGTTCGAGCGCATCGAGATCCTGAAGGGCGCAAGCCAAATCCGCTTCGGCCCCAACACCGTGGGGGGCGTCGTCAATTACATCTCGCCCGCCGCGCCGGAGGAATTCGGCGGCGGCGTTCTCGCCGCCGGCGGCGATCGCGGCTACGCGGAAGTGGCCGGATCGTTGGGCGGACCGATCGCTGGTTTTCGGGTTTTGGGCCACGTGAACGCGACCCGCTTCGACGGCGTGCGCGACAACCACGATCTCGCATTCGAGGACTACGCCCTCCGCGCCGAACGCACCCTGGCGCCGGGTCACGAGCTCATTATCCGCGCCGCGATGAATCGCGAAAACAGCCAGGTGTCCTATTCCGGCCTCACGGAGGCGGAGTTCGCCGCCGATCCTTTCGCCAATCCGTTTCCCAACGATCGCTTTGACACAGAGCGTTATACGGGCGCGGTGTCGTACGGCTGGGCGATCGCCCCCGACCTGAAGCTGACGACGTCGCTCTACTCGCTCTATTTCAATCGCGACTGGTGGCGGCAGTCGTCGAATTCCGCCCAGCGCCCAAACGATGCGTCCGATCCCGCATGCGCCGGAATGGTCAACCTCAACACCACCTGCGGGAACGAAGGCCGGCTGCGCGAATTTCATCAGTACGGGATCGAGAGTCGCCTTGCGTGGGATGCGCGTGTGCTAGGCGCTGACGCCGATATCGAAGTCGGCCTGCGCTGGCACACCGAGCGGCAGAATCGGTTTCAAATCAATTCCGACAGCCCGACAGGCCGAAGCTCTGGATCATCGCCGAACGCCGGCCTCGTGGAGAGCAACCTTCGCCGCACCGACGCGGTCTCCGGCTTTGCGCTCGTCAATCTCGACTACGGCCGATTCGCTATCAGCCCAGGCGTGCGTGTCGAGAGCATCGAATTCGAACGCGTGAACCGCCTTACCGGCGCCGCCGGCGAGACCGACCTCACCGAAGTGATCCCAGGGCTCGGCGTCGTCTGGGAATGGCGCGACGATCTCGTGTTGTACGCCGGCGTGCATCGCGGCTTCTCGCCGCCGCGGGTGGAGGACATCGTCACCAACGCCGGCGGCGTCGTCGATCTCGACGCTGAAGAAAGCACGAACTGGGAGCTTGGCCTGCGCGGAACCCTGGCGCGCGGCGTTGATCTCGATGTCGCCTATTTCGTGATGGACTTCGAGAACCAGATCATCCCGGCCTCCGTCGCCGGCGGCGTCGGCGCTGCGCTCACGAGCGCCGGCGAAACCCGCCATGCAGGCGTCGAGGCGAGCCTGCGCGGCTCTTTGCGCGATATGGGCGTCATCAGTGGCGACGACCTCTTCTTTCGCGCCGCCGCGACCTGGGTCGGGGAGGCCGAGTTCGCAGGCGTGCGCCTTTCATCGATCTCGGGTTTCTCCGGCGTCTCGGTGTCCGGCAATCGCCTGCCCTACGCGCCCGAATGGATCGCGTCGGCCGCGCTCGGCTATGCGCGCGGCGATTGGCTCACGCTGCAGGCCGAGCTGCAATACACCGGCGATATGTTCACCGATGATCTCAACACCGTCGCCCCCATCGCCAACGGCCAGCGCGGCCTGATCGAGGAGGCGACTATTCTCAATCTGGCCGCCAATGTTCGCCCCGGCGGCGGCGACACGGTGGTCTTCGTCACCGTGAAGAACGTGACCGACGAACTCTACATCGTCGACCGCGCCCGCGGCGTTCTCCCCGGGGCGCCGCGCCTGGTGCAGGCTGGAGTGAGCTGGGAATTTTAGTCAGCCGCCTCGAGGATCGCGTCGATGTCCTCGTCGCTCAGTCCGAAATGGTGGCCGATCTCGTGCACGAGCACATGGGCGACAAGCTCATCCAACGGGGTGTCGCCGCGCTCCACCCATTCATCGAGGATCGCCCGCCGGTAGAGGAAGACGAACGGGATCGTGGGCTGGGGATCGCTGATCGAACGGCGGGTCAACTCGACGCCGGCATAAAGCCCAGTCAGCTCGAACGGATCTTCGAGGCCGAGATCGGCGAGAACCTCGTCATCCGCAAAATCCTCGATCCGGAACACCACGTCGCCCGCCAGCGCTCGGAAAGTCTCCGGCAGGGCCGCCCACGCGGCGCGCGCCATCGCGTCGATATCGTCCAGCGACGGGGCCAGGAGGGGCGTCGGATGAGCCATGTCGCTAGAGACAGGGGCCGCTCGGCGCCGTCAACGAGCGCGGCGCTCGGCCGTATGCCGCGCGGCCAAGACGATTGGATCTTACAAATCCGTGACGCACCCGTCATTTTTCTTGATCGCCGCCCTCTTCCCGTGTAGGGAGAATGGTATCCAGAACTGCGTCATTCGAACGGTGCGACCCAGGGAGAAGAACATGGCCGACGGCGAGAACGGCATCCGTCAGATCACCAAGGACAACGTTTACGATGCGGTCGCGCCCACCGATTTCGGCGCGATGCTCGACATCGAGCGGCACATGACCCGCTCCGACGCCTTCGACAAGATCATTTCCGCCACCCACGACCACTTCTGGGATCCGCTCGACAAGAAGTACATCGATTTCGACGCGGAGCCCTGGGATCTCGACACCCAGGACATTCAGCCTGACGAAATGGTGCCGGCGCTCCAGACCGACTACGTCCGCGAGCATTTTGAGAAGCATCCCGAGCAGCGCATCCGCTTCAAGAACGAGATCGCGCGCTGGTCGATGAGCGCGATCCTGCATGGCGAGCAGGGGGCGTTGAATCTTTCCGCCTCGCTCTGCCACGTGCTGCGCGACCCCGGCGCCCAGGAATACGCCGCCAACCAGACGCGCGAAGAGGGCCGCCACGTCACCGCCTTCGCGAAATACATCAGGGCGCGTTGGGGTTCGCCGCTCCCTTGCGGCCAGACGCTGGCGACGCTCCTGCAGGAGATCGTCCACGCGCCGGAAGTCTACAAGAAGATCATCGGCATGCAGATGCTGGTGGAAGGCCTCGCCATGGGCGCCTTCGCCACCATCTATCAGCGCTGGAACGATCCCCTTGCACGGCGCCTGACGCAGCTCGTGATGACGGACGAAGCCTTCCACCACAAGTTCGGGAAGATCTGGGCTGACCGGACCATCCCGAAGCTCACCCCGGAAGAGCACAACATCGTCGAGGATTGGGCCGCGCACTGCTTCCAGACGCTGCTCTTCAATCTCGTCGCCCCGCACCAGATGAAAGAGATCTACACCCGCTTCGGACTCGATCCGGAGCTGGTCATGGAAGGCTTCCAGAAGGTCGCCACGGATGAGGCCCGTCGCGAGCAGATGAAGGAATCGACGAACATCTTCCGCGTTCTGGTCAAGACGCTTTGGAACGCCGGCATCATCACCGATCGCACGGCGCCCTTCTATGCGATGTACGTCAACTTCGACGAGTTCAAAGCCGAAGGCGACGAGATGGTCGGCGACGCCATTGCCGAAGACGGCATCAAGTATCTGCAGACCATCAATTTCGGCGTGGACACCAACGCGCTGGCCCGCGTCGCCGCGGAATAAGGCGTCTATAAATCACAGCGGAGCGCGCGACCCTCCGGTCGCGCGCTCTTCTGTGTCCGGGGACGAAGCGGGACAACGAGCGCCGCGTCGCGGTTGGCTCCTATTGCTTCGGTTGGGTCGGCGCCGGCGTGGTCGGTTGAGTTGGCGCCGGTTGGCGAGGCGTCGTCGCGGGCGGAGCAGTGGTGGTCGTTGTCGTCGGCGCGCTGTCCGGCGTCACGCTGTCCATCTGGTCCATCGTCTCACCGACTTCCGCGAGCACCGCTTGCGGATCAACGACCTGATAGCCCGCAGGCACGCCGAACAGGTTTGCATCCTGCGCGCCGCGCTGCACGGACGTCGCTTCGAAGATCACTTGCTCGCCCTCGCGGATGCGCAGCACGATGCCGTCGCCGGTGATGCACGCCACGTTGCCCTCCGGCTGATCCTCGGCGCGCCACTCGTTTCCGTCTTCGCCGGCGATCGTGCAGTCGCCGACACGTTCTGCATTCTCTGCGCCAAGAGCGGCCCACGGCGCTTCAGGCGGCGCCGGCGCATCCGCCGGCGCAGCGACGGCGGTTAGCGCGACGGCGTCAAGCACATAAGCGTTGCCCGCAGCCCGGTCGAACACGATCACCGCCGGTGCGCCGGCGCTGGTCGTCGTCTCCAGCCGCATTTTCGGCCCGTCGCGATAGATCACGATCGGCCGCATGCCGCCATCTGGGTTGGCCGCGTTGCCTTCGATGCGATAGTCGGTTTCGGAGAAGGACGGATAAGTCGCCCCGGCGCCGCAGCCGGCGAGCGTCAACGCGGCGGCGAACGCCGCCGTGATCAACAAGCGGGATTTCATGAGGTGTCTCCGGTGGTGAACGTCAGGGAAGGAACGTTCCACGGCGGACCCCGGTTCCGGCTCCCGTCCGCGCTGACTTCGCGCATGCGTCGCGCTAGAACGAGAGTCTGGAATCCGCCCGCAACGTCCCAAGATCGCGATCCGCGCTCATGCCCGAAACCGCGCAGCCAGCCAACGAGCCGACAAGCCGACCGGAGGTGACGGCGCTGCTCGCCCGCGGCGTGACGCGCCTCTTGCTCGATCATGACGTCGCGCCGGTCCTGGAGATGCCGCTCGCCAACGGCCGCCGCGCGGACCTCTGCGGCCTGTCGCCGAAAGGCGACATCTGGATCGTCGAGACGAAGTCCTGCCTGGCGGACTTCGCTGTCGATTCCAAATGGCCGGACTATCTGGATTATTGTGATGTCTTCTTCTTCGCCGTCACCGAAGAATTCCCTCAGCGCCTGATCCCGGAGAGCGCCGGGCTCATTGTCGCGGACGGTTTTGGCGGCGCCATCCTCCGCCGCCCGGCCCCTGCGCCGCTGTCTCCGGCGCGGCGCAAGATGATGACGCTGGCGATCGCGCGCCTAGCCGCCGCGCGCTTAGCCTTGGGCTAACGCGCTGCAAACGCTTCACAGAGATCGCCGCGCCGCGCGGCGTCCGCGATGGCGTATGCGCCGGCGGTAGGCGCAAGGCGGCGCTGGATGGCGACGCCCCGGGCGCTCGGGCTTTCAACCACCTCAGTCGCACCCGGCGGCGGCGCAGCGCCGCGTCGCACCAGCGTGATCGCGACGCCTTCCCGCGCAGCGCGGTCATTGCGCGTGAAGAAATTGTCGGAGTTCGCGGCGTAGAGCGAGAGCGACCAATAATCCTCGCTCGGCGCCATCGTGATCGTCATCGGCCCATCGGCGAGGTCGTAGACGCAGGCGGAATAGGCGAGATCGGGGGACGGGCGCACGATGTTCCGCGCGTCGGCCGTCGTGCGGGGCGCATGTCGCCAGCCCGGCCCACCGTTCTCCGCGAGCCTCGTCATAGCGACGTTCATGATCGCTCGCGGCGTTGCGATCACGGTAGCGGCGTGCGCGGCGACACCGACGATCGCGACCACCAGCAGAAACGGAAGCCAGCCCTTCATGTGGAATCGCCGCAACTCAGCGTCCGAAGCCGTGGCGTGGGCACGTCCGAAGGCGCCGCACGCGCCGCGTCTGTGGGATTGTAGAGTCGCAACGTCAGCGAGAAGCCGTCGCCCGCGGCGTCAGAAGAGATCCAGTTCTCCGCGTCCGGCGACGCCGCGCTCACAGTTGCAGCCCATCGTCCTGCCTCATCGGCGCGCACGCTTGTTGCATCGATCGACAAGGCGTCGCCCTGATTGCGCGGCAGGTAATTGTCGCTGGCGTAGAGCGTGATCGACCACCACCGCGCGGGCATCGGCCCGCCAGTCAGCTCGTAGCGGCACGCCTGCGACAAGCGCCGCCCGTCTTCGTCTTCGGCGAGATTGAAATAGATCGTCTCGCTCTGCGCCAAGGCGAGCAAGCCCACGCGCGCCACGGACGCGCGGGTATAGGGGTCAGCCGCCTGGGAGCCCGCCAGGCGATTGATCGTCCACGCGCCAGCGGCGTCGCTCGCGCGCTGCGCACCGAAGCCGATCACCAAGAGCGCCGAGCCCACGCCCAGCGCGAAGCCGAGGACGATCGCCGCCGCCCACTTCAACAAGCCCATGATCATGCCGCTTCATCCGGCGTTTTCAGCAGCATGCCGAGCGCGTGCAGCCCGGACGCGAATTCCGCGCTCAGCGCGTCCATCACCCGGCGCTGCCGCGCGACCCGGTTAAGCCCTGTGAACGCGCTGGAAACGATCGTGATGTGAAAATGCGTCTCGCCGCCGGGCTGGGCGCCTGCGTGGCCTTGATGGCGATCGGATTGGTCTTCGATGATGAGTGACGTGGGAGAAAACGCCGTTTCCAGCGCTTTTTTCATGCGCGCACGCCGGGAGGCGCCAAATCGCACATCTGTCAATTCCTTGTCCGGCCGCTCGCTCATGATCATACTCTACAGCGCATGAGCAGCGTGTACGAGTACCGCCCCAAATTCATTCGCCGCCGCGATGACGATCGCGTCCGCGAACCGGGCGATCTCGCCTGCGATCATCTCGGCTGCAGCCGCGTTGGGCGCCATCGCGCGCCAAAATCGCGCGAGCGCGCCAACGAATTCTGGAATTTCTGCCAGGAGCACGCCTCCGAATACAATCGGCGCTGGAACTATTTCGCGGGCATGAGCGATCACGAGTTCGATCAGTTTCAGAAGGAGGCCGAGTTCGGCCATCGGCCCACCTGGACGTTCCGTGCTGCAAAGACCGATCAGCTCTCCGCCGCGATGCGCAATTTCCAGAACGGAAGGCGCGCCGACGCATTCGGCTTGTTCGGCCGCGACGGCCGGGTCAAGGAGGCGCCGCGCGAGCGCCGCCTGTCCCGGCTCCAGCTCTTGTCCCTGGAGGCGTTGGCGCTAGAGGAGACCGCCACCGCTGCCGACATCCGCACCCGCTATGCGGAGCTCGTGAAGCGCTACCATCCGGACGCCAACGGCGGCGATCGCACCAGCGAAGGCGAACTCGAACGCGTCATCCGCGCCTACCAGACCCTGAAAAGCGCCGGGTTGGCCTGAGCCGCCGGCCGTGTAGTCTTCCTGCAAGACAGGAGGGCGCGATGAAGGTCGAAGGCGGATGCTATTGCGGGCAGGTGCGCTACGTCGCCGAGGGCGATCCGATGATGAAGGCGCAATGCCATTGCCGCGAGTGCCAGTATATGACCGGCGGCGGCCCCAACATCTTCATGGCGATGCCCCAGGACGGCTTCCGCTACACCAAAGGCGCCCCCAAGACTTTCACCCGCAAGGATCTTGAAGGCGCAGTTACACGCGAGTTCTGCCCCGAGTGCGGCGCCCACATCGCCACCAGATCCCCACGCTTCCCCGCCGTGATCCTGAAGGTCGGCACGCTCGACGATCCCGCTGTATTCGAAGGGCCGCAAGCGGCGATCTACACCGTAGACAAGCAGCCCTTCCATGTGATCGCCGAGGGCCTGCCGAGTTTCGATCGGCTTCCCGGGCGCTAAGGGCGGAACCGTCCCGCCGCGCCCGCCGTTCCTCCTTTCATTAAGGATTGGAGGACTGGCCGTGCTGAGGATAGCGATTGCTTTCTTCGTGTTTGCGATTGTCGCAGGCGTTTTGGGCTTTGGCGGCTTCGCCGGCGCGTTCAGCGCGATCGCAGTCGTCGCGTTTTACGCGTTTTTGGCGCTGCTGATTTTCGCGCTTCTCGCCTCGCTCTTCACCGGTCGAATGCGTGGCGCCGGCGGCACTTTCGGCGCGCTCGTCGTCGCCGGGCTGATCGGCGCGGGCGTGTATGCATGGGTGGACAACGACATGTCCGCCGAGCGCCTCGGCCGCTCGATCGACCGCACGGTGGCTGACGCCGCCGACGCCGTCGGCGAGTCCGCCGATACCGCCGGCTCTGAGACCCAAGCGTTCCTCGACCGCGTCGACGACGCCGCGGACGAAGCGGCGGATGGCGACGGCCAGTAAAGCGTCGCGATCGGAGTTCAGCGCGCTCCCTGCGCGACGGGCCGCTTCTCGCAGCGTGAGGCGGCCCGTTTCTTGTCCCGGCTTGCCCCGGACGCTGGAACGCCGCATGTAGCGGTCATGAGCAATGAAAGCCCCGCCGACGCCCTTTTGGCGATGAAGCCGGACAAGGAAATGCGCGCCAAGGATTTCGGCGCGCCGACCGATATGAAAGTTCCGGCCTTCTCGCATCGCACAGAATATGTGCCGGAGGTCGATCAGGCCTATCGCTTCGATCCGGAGACGACGCTCGCGATCCTGGCCGGCTTCGCCCACAACCGCCGCGTCATGGTCCAGGGCTACCACGGGACGGGCAAATCGACGCACATTGAGCAGGTCGCCGCGCGGCTCAACTGGCCGCTCATCCGCGTCAACCTCGATAGCCATGTCTCCCGGATCGATCTCGTCGGCAAGGATGCGATCGTGCTGAAGGAGGGAAAGCAGGTCACGGAATTCCGCGAAGGCATCCTGCCTTGGGCGCTTCAGAGGCCGGTCGCCATCTGCTTCGATGAATACGACGCGGGGCGCCCCGACGTGATGTTCGTCATCCAGCGCGTGCTGGAAGCCTCGGGCAAGCTCACGCTGCTCGATCAGAACCGCGTCATCGCGCCGAACCCGTACTTCCGCTTGTTCGCGACCACCAACACGATTGGCCTGGGCGACACCACCGGCCTCTATCACGGCACCCAGCAGATCAACCAAGGCCAGATGGACCGCTGGTCGATCGTCACCACGCTCAACTATCTGGAGCATGACGTCGAAGCCGAGATCGTGCTGGCCAAGACGCCGACCTACAACACTGCTGAAGGCAAGCGCATGATCCAGTCCATGGTCCGCGTCGCGGACATGACGCGCAACGCCTTCATGAACGGCGACATCTCCACCGTCATGAGCCCGCGCACTGTCATCACCTGGGCGCAGAACGCCGAGATCTTCGGCGACGTCGGCCAAGCCTTCCGCATGACGTTCCTCAACAAGTGCGACGAACTCGAACGCCCCACCGTCGCCGAATTCTACCAGCGCGCCTTCGGCACGGACCTGCCCGAAGCCGCGACGCGCGTTAAGGTGGCTTAGGGCGGACTGAGAAAGTGTGAGGCAGCGTGCGAGTGTTGGCCGTTGGCAAACGCTTGGAGCACCACGAGCAGCCGATCAATCGGTTCCTGGTGCAGCGTGGGAAAATCGCCCGCACGAATGCTGTGGTCCAAGGAAGTCGGCCTCAGCTGACATGTGATCCGAGCCAGTCGGGCGCCGTGCTGCCCTCCTCGCTATGAGCTACGCGCCGCTGCATACGCCCATCACCAATGCGCAGCGCATTGCGCTGATCGCACGTTATCCGCTGGCGCGCGTGTTGAGCGCGCCGGGGCATCGCACCTTGCGCAATCCTGCGGCGGTCGATGCGCTCGCCGACGCGCTGCGCGCGGGTCGGCTCCAGCCTTTCCTGGCCGAACCGATCCTGCTTGGCCTCTTCACGATGCAGGAAGAGGGCGCGGTGCGGCTCCGCGCCGTCGAGTGCATCGACGGCCATCACCGGCTGCTGGCCGGCCTGAAGAGCGGCGTCTGGCGCGTCATTCGCGATATCCCGGAGGGCGCCGTCGACACCCGCGTCAACGGCTGGCGCGCCGATGGCGAGGAGGCGGAGCCGCGCTGGATTCCGCTCGAAGTCGCGCAGCGCAGCACCCTCCCGCGCGACGCCTGGTCGGTCGTGCCGCCGCAATGGGGCGCCAAGGGCCCGACGGCGATGATCCCCGGCGCCGTGTGCGGCCTCGATCCGGTCTTCGCCGAGCAGGACCGAAGCGTCCCGCTCTCGGACTTGCTGCGTCGCGTCTAGAGCAACATCCGACCTACTGGAATCGCTTTGCGATTCCGAGGTCGGATAAAGTTGCTCTCTATTCAAATGTGTAGAGCAATCTTTTTCCGACCATTCGATCGCAGGGGCGATCGCGTATGGTCTGAAGATGCTCTAGGGGCCTGTCACTCCACGCGCCAGCCATCCTCTGGGCGCACCCAGATCACCGGCTCCGGCGGGCCGAGTTCAGCGCCGCCCAGACTCGCTTCGCTGAGCATGGTTTCGCCCTCCATTCGGAAGCGGACGCAAACCTCCTGATCCAGCATCCCCGCCATCCCCGTCAAAAGAACGGTGCGGATGGCCGCATCGTCCTCCGCCGACATTGGCGCGCCGCCCATCGTGAACGTCGCCGCGTCGAGATCGGCTTGCTTGATCTCGCCGCAGATCGCGTCGCTGGTCACGACGACCGCCGATTGCGATCGCATGACGATCACCGGCGGTCCGCCGAGATTGACGTCAGCGACGTTCATCGCTGCGCCGCCGTCGACGAACTCGTAGCGCGAGAGCGCGCGGCATGTCCGCGCCTCGGCGTTCGGCGAATAGCAGTCCAGATGCCCAGCTTGCGCCAGCGCCAGCACGTCGACCGTCTGCGTCTGCGCCGGACTTGAGAGGAGGAGCGCAGCGGCGGCGCACGCCGCGAGAGAGGGAACACGCATGGCCTCACCCCATCTTGAAGACGCAGATTTTGTTGCCGTCGAGATCGCGGAAATAGGCGCCATAGAAATTTGGCATCCGCTCTCCGGGCGGCCCCTCGCACTGGCCGCCGTTCGCGAGCGCCGCAGCATGCGTGGCGTCCACCGCCGCGCGTGACTCCGCCGCGAGCGCCACCATCGTCCCGTTGCCGGCTTTCGCTTCCAGCTTGTCGTAGGGAATGAACACGCCGAACATCGGCCCCGCGCCTGCAGTGTAGAATTGCGCGCGGTCCATGGCGAAGCCGCGCTTGGCGCCGAGCGGCGCGAGCGCCGCGTCATAGAAGGCCTTCGCCTTCTCCAGATCGTTCGTGCCCAGGGTCGTATAACCGATCATGTCGTCCTCCGTCGCCGCCTTCGCTATCCGCCGGCGCGGCGCTGGGCAAGGCTTCCCTAAAGCGAGCCGCGCAGGCCCCTTTGTTGCAGCGCCGCATACCGGCTAAACTGCCTTAAATGGCCCAAAAGGAATCCCCGACCGAGCTCTTCAAGCGCGCGCTGGCGCAGTCCACGCGCGCGCTCGCGGGCGCGGACGATCTGGACGTGGCGTTCGGTGCGGAAGGTCCGCGCATGGCCGGCGACAAGATCGTCCTGCCGCACCCGCCGCGGGTGCTGAACGACGCTGAGGCCGAGCGCATCCGCGGCCATGCCGATCGCCTGGCCCTGCGCCTCGCGCACCATGATGAAGCGGCCCACGCCAAGGCCCGCCCTGGCGGGGCCGAAGCGCGCGATCTTTACGACGCCGCCGAGGATATGCGCGTCCAGGCGTTCGGCGCCCGCGCGCTGAAGGGCGTCGCCAACAACCTCACCGCAGCACTGGTCGAAGGCTACGAGAAGCGCGGCCTGGCGCGCAAGGAAGACCGCGCGACCGCGCCGCTTGCCGACGCGCTAGGGTTGATCGTGCGCGAACGCCTGACCGGCCAGGCGCCGCCGCCGATCGCCGCCCCGATCGTGGCGGCTTGGCGCAAGGAAATTGAATCCAAGGCCGGCGCCGCGCTGGATCGATTGTCCGCGGCTGCGGAGGATCAGGCGGCGTTCGCCGAGATCATCCGAGAACTGATTGATGACCTCGGCTACGGCGATGAACTTGCCGGCGAACAATCCGAGGATCAGTCGCCCGAAGCCGCGCAGGAGGAGCAGCCCCCGCCTGAAGGCGATGATGACGGCGAGGGCGATGAAGAGATGCAGCAAATCCCGGCCGACATGGAGATGTCTGAGGCCGAGACGCAAGGCGACGAAACCCAATCCATCGAGACCGACATGGAATCGGAGGAGCAGGAGGACGCCGAGGCCACCGAGGAAGGCCAAAAGCCCATTCGCCCGAACTTCGACGATCAGGCCGATGATCCCAACGCCAACTACAAGGTCTTCACCCGCGCTCATGACGAGGAGATCGACGCTGTCGAACTCTGCGACCCTGAAGAACTCGGCCGCCTGCGCGCCTATCTCGATCAGCAACTGAAGCCGCTGCAGAGCGTTGTCGGCCGCCTCGCCAACCGCCTGCAGCGCCGCCTCCTCGCCAAGCAGAACCGCAATTGGACGTTCGATCTGGAAGAGGGGGTGCTCGACACCGCACGCCTGACGCGCGTGATCGTCGATCCGCTGTCCGCGCTCTCCTTCAAGGAAGAGGAGGAAGCGGACTTCAAGGACACCGTGGTCACGCTGCTCATGGACAATTCCGGCTCCATGCGCGGGCGCCCGATTATGGTCGCGGCCCTCTGCGCGGACATCCTTGCGCGCACGCTCGAACGCTGCGGCGTCAAGGTCGAGATCCTCGGCTTCACCACGCGCGCGTGGAAGGGCGGGATGTCGAAAGAGGATTGGCTGAAGGCAGGTCGCCCGCCCCAACCCGGCCGCCTCAACGACCTGCGCCACGTCGTCTACAAGGCCGCTGACGCGCCATGGCGTCGCGCGCGCCGCAATCTCGGCCTGATGATGCGCGAGGGCCTGTTGAAGGAGAACATCGACGGCGAGGCGCTCCTGTGGGCGCATGATCGGCTGATCGGCCGCCAAGAGCAGCGCCGCATTCTGATGGTGATCTCCGACGGCGCGCCGGTGGACGATTCCACGCTCTCAGCCAATCCGAACAATTACCTGGAGCGCCACCTGCGCGTCGTCATCGATTGGATCGAACGCCGCTCGCCGGTCGAGCTGCTGGCCATCGGCATCGGCCACGACGTCACCCGGTATTATCGCCGCGCCGTCACCATCGTCGACGCCGAACAGCTCGGCGGCGCCATGACCGAAAAGCTCGCCGAGCTTTTCGACGAAGAGCCTGCCGAGCCCGTGGCGCGGCCCATGCCGCGCAGGAGCGACGCCCGATCCCGCGCCAGCGCGCGCACATGAAGACGCCGCGATCCAGGGCGGCTCCGCACAATCCGTCAAGGAAGCGCCCCTCGGGCGTAGGAGCGATGCGCGCAGCGCTCCTGGCGTTTCTTCTTGTCGCTTGCGGCCCGGCGATCGGCCAGAACGGTGACGACGTCGCCCCGCCCGATGTTCCGACTTCGGAACAATGGCGGGCGGCCGTGATCACGACGCGCCCCGTCGATCTCGATCCAAGTCACCCCGGCCAGCGGCGGCTCGGCAAGCTCATTTTCCGCGGCGGTGTTTCCATGACCGCCGACGTGCCCGAACTCGGCGGTCTATCAGGCCTTTATGTCGGCGTTGACGGTCGCTTCCTCGCCGTGTCCGACCGCAGCAGCGTGATCCTGGCGCAGCTTGTCAGCGATCCTGAGACCGCCGCGCCGTTGCGTTTCGTGAACGCCGGGGTCGCTGGGCTCCGCGATGAGAACGGCGAGCGCTTCTACGAAACCGGCCTCGGCGATGCGGAAGCTCTCGCGCGCCTGCCCGACGGCCGCTTCGCCGTCTCGTTCGAACGCAGCCAGCTCATACGGTTCTACGATCTCGATCGGCTGGGTCCGTTTGCGCCCTCCGTACGCGGACCAGCGCTTACCGAAGCGGGAGAGCTTGAGCCTAACGCAGGCTTGGAAGGACTCTCCTATGCTGGGGAGGGCCGCATGCTCGTCGGCGCCGAACGCGGCGAGGGCGGCGCGATGCTCTGGCTCGCGCCGCTCGACGCGGCCGAGA
>WGOB01000056.1 GCA_016124255.1 Alphaproteobacteria bacterium
CGTGTTTGCGATCGGCGCGGCCGTGGAGACGAGCTTCCGCGCGGAGAGCACCGCAGCGCTGCTGCCGGGTGAAAGCGTGCGCTTCGCGGGGCGCACAGTGACGCTGATCGATGTCCTCGATACGCGCGGCCCGAATTATCGCGCCGCCAGCGCATCGTTGCGCGTCGCCCGCGGCGGCGAGGTGCGCACGGCCGCGGCGGAGCGGCGCTATTACGATTCCGGCGGCGCCCCGACGACGGAGGTCGCGATCCTGCCGACAACGCTCGACGACCTCTATGTCGCGCTCGGCGAGCCGGCGGAAGGCGATACGAGCGGCCGCTGGATCCTACGGCTCTTCTACAATCCATTCGTACGCCTGATCTTCATCGGCGCGGGGCTCATCGCGCTGGGCGGCGCGCTGGGGCTTGCGGCGCTGGCGCGGCGGCGGGCGACGGCCGCGGTTCCGCACGGCGCGGTCGCATGAAGGCGCTGATCCTCGCGGCCGCACTGGTGGCGCCGCTGGGCGACCCCCAGGACGAGGCGCGCGCGCGCGCCCTGGAGAACGAGATCCGCTGCGTGGTGTGCCAGAACGAGCCGATCTCGCAATCGACCGCCGACATGGCGACGGATATGCGTCGCCTCGTGCGCGAACGGATCGCCGCAGGCGAGAGCGACTCCGACATCCGCGCCTTCTTTCGGGATCGCTACGGCGATTTCGTCCTGTTGCGGCCCGGCGCCGATCCTGCGTTTTGGGGCCTATGGGCTGCGCCCTTCATTCTCTTGGCGATCGGCCTTGGCGCGCTCTTGGCGCTGCGCCGGGGCAAGGATCCGCTGTCGCCAGAACCGGACGAGCGCTAGGCGCGTAGACAAGCAGCACCGGGCCGAACCCCGCGCCGGCGTTCATAACCCCCAATTTAGCGACAGCCTGTCGCGAAAAGGGATCGCAACTTCGCCATGAACCGCCGATAATGCCGCGGGTGACGTCCGGAGCCGCCGGCGCCGGCGGCGGCGTGAGTCCGGCCGTGATCGCCGCCGGGTCGCGACGATCGATCGGTTCCAAGGCCCTGTAAATCTGATGCGGGATTGATGAATTCATGTCGGAAAGCCCCAACGCCCAGTTCGTGAAGCGCGTGTTCGTCGCCGGGGGCGCCTCGCTGGCGATCCTTGCCGGCGCGATTGGCGCGCACGGTTTCATCCCCCGCGAAGCTGGCGCTCAAGAGATTCAGGCGCCGGCGATCGCCGCCCCGGGCGGCGCGCCGGGGAGCTTCGCCGATCTGATTGAGCGGGTCCGCCCCGCAGTGGTGTCGATCCAGGTCCGGCAGCGGCCAAGCGCGCAGCGCGCCCCCTCGTTCGACGGCCTGCCGCCCGGCTTTGAAGATTATTTCCGAGGCCCCGGCCGCAATCCGAACGAAAGCCCGACCGCGCTCGGCTCCGGCTTTTTCATCAATCAGGACGGCACGCTCGTCACCAACAATCACGTGGTGGAAGGCGCAGAGCAAATCACGGTGCATCTGAGCGACGGGCGCGAACTGCGTGCTGAGGTGATCGGCGCGGACGAACCCACGGACCTCGCTGTGCTGCGGGTCCAAGGCGGGGGCCGCTTCCCGTATGTGAGCCTTGATCCTCAGGCCAATCCGCGCGTTGGCGATTGGGTGGTCGCGGTCGGCAACCCGTTCGGGCTCGACGGCACGGCCACGGCCGGCATCATCTCGGCGACCGGCCGGCGGGATTTCGGCTCGTCCTATGTCGACTTCCTGCAGATCGACGCGCCGATCAACCGCGGCAATTCCGGCGGACCGACTTTCGACCTCCGCGGCCGCGTGATCGGCGTCAACTCCGCCATCTTCTCCCCCACCGGCGGGAATGTGGGGATCGGGTTCGCGATCCCGGCCGACACCGCCGCGCGCGTGATTGATCAGCTTATGGAAAGCGGCCGGGTGTCGCGCGGCTGGCTTGGCGTGACGGTGCAGCCGCTCGACCTGGATATCGCGCGCAGCCTCGGCCTCAACGACGATGACGGCGCGCTCGTCGCGGCCGTCGTGCCAGAGAGCCCCGCCGCGCGTGCAGGGTTGCAGCAGGGCGACGTGATCCTGACCATGGACGGACAGCGGATCGAGGATTCCCGTCATCTGACGCAGCGCATCGGGTCGACCGGCGTCGGCGCCAGCATCCGTCTCGGCATCCAGCGGAACCGCCGGCCGATGAACATCAATGTGCGCATCGCAGAGCGGCCTTCCGAAGAAGTGGTCGCCAACGCGCTGCCGCGCCCGGCGCCGCCGGCGGCGGCGCCGGAGTCCATGACGCCGGAGATGGCGCAGAGCGCGCTTGGCCTCGCGGTTCGTCCGCTGACGGACCAGGATCGCACGCGGCTGTCGCTGCAGAGCGCGTCCGGCCTCGTCGTGCTCTCCGTGACCCCCAATTCCGACCTGGCGCGCAAGCGCGTGCAGCCGGGCGACGTGATCGTGGAGGCCGATGGCCAAAGCGTCCGCGACCTCGCGCAGTTCGAGGCCGCGGTGACGGAGGCCCGCCGTGAGGGGCGTCCGCTTCTGCTTCGCATCGAGGGCCGTGGCGGCGGGCGGTTCATCGCCGCCGACACGTCGGGGGGATGAGGGCCAAGCATGCGAATCTTGTTGGTTGAGGATGACAAGGACATGGCCGCCCATATGCGGCGGTCATTGGAGGATGAGGGATACGACGTCGAGTTGGTGGAGGACGGCGCGGTCGCCGAGGATCGCGCCCGCGCCCGCGCCTATGACGTGATCATCCTGGACCGGATGCTCCCGCGGAAGACCGGCGCGGAGGTCGTCCTCGCGCTGCGCGAAAGCGGGGTCACCACGCCCGTGATGATGGTCTCTGCGCTGCGCGAAGTCTCGCAGAAGGTCGAGGGCCTCGACGCCGGCGCCGACGATTATCTCGGCAAGCCGTTCGCGACGGAGGAATTGCTGGCGCGCGTGCGGGCGTTGCATAAAGGCCGCGAGATGGCGGTCTCAGAGCACACGCGGCTCGCTGTCGCCGATCTGGAAATGGACCTTCTCGCCCGCACGGTGCACCGCGGCGGCAAGAAGATCGATCTCCAGCCGCGGGAGTTCCGCCTCCTGGAATATCTGATGCGCAACGCCGGCCAGACGGTGACGCGCAAGATGCTGCTGGAGAACGTGTGGGACTATCACTTCGATCCGCAAACGAACGTGATCGACGTCCACATTTCGCGCCTGCGATCCAAGATCGACAAAGATTATTCGGCCAGCCTGCTGCACACGGTTCGTGGTTCGGGCTATCGCCTGGAGGCATGAGGCCGAGCCTCGGCGCGCTGACACGGACGACGACGTTTCGCCTGGTGGCCATCACTGCCGCCGCGGTGATTCTCATCCTGATGGCCGCGCTCGCGGGCGTTTACGTGTCCACGATCGGCCAGGCGCAAGCAGATGCTGACGCGGCCGCCAGGCTGGAGTGGGAATCGCTGGAGAGCGTCTATGCGGAGCGCGGGATCGCGGCGCTGCGCGCGGAAGTCGCCGAACGCTCGGCGCGCCAGTCAGACATGCTCTTTGCGCTGATCGATGTGTCCGGCGAGACGCTCTACAAGGACTTCGATCCGGTGCCGCGCGTGCCCGGAGAAGACTGGCGCGCGGTCAATGGTCCGATCCAGCGTTTGATGGAGAACGGCCGCGTCGTGGAGAGCGTGGGTCGCGGACGGGCCGGTCGGCTGATCGGCGGGCCCGTGCTCGTCGTGGTGCGCGATTTCGGCGTTGTCGCGCGGATCTATTCGAGCCTGATGAGCGGGCTTTTCTTCATTGGCTTCTTCGGCGTGTTCGGCGCGATCGCCGCGGGGCTTTTCGCCAGCCAGTTTGCGGCGCGGCGCGCTGATCTGCTGTCGCGCACGGCGCAGGAGGTGAAGTCAGGCGATCTCGCCAAGCGCGTGCCAAAGAGCCGCGCGGCGTTGCCTGCCGGCGACGAGTTCGACAAGCTCGACCGCGACATCAACGAGATGCTGGACGAGATCGCGCGGCTCGTTGAGGCCACGCGCACGGCCGGCGATTCCATCGCGCACGATCTGCGATCGCCGTTGATGCGGCTGAAGCAAAGCCTGGAGACCGCCGCGCGGGCTGCGCCGGGTTCGGAGAGCGCCGGCGCTGGTCTGGCGAAGGCGGTGGAGGAGGCCGACAAGCTCCTCGACATGTTCAACGCGATCATCAGCGTGATGCGGATCGAATCCTTCGCTGCGTCGAGTTTCAAGGCGATCGACGTCACCGCGCTGGTGCGCGATCTCGCCGAATTCTATGCGCCGGTTGCGGAAGATCGCGCGATCACGTTGCGCGCGCATATCCAAGATGGACTGAGTTATCGCGGCGTGCCGGAGGTGCTCACGCAGGCGATGGTGAACCTGCTGGAGAACGCGATCAATTACACGCAGGAAGGCGGCGACATCGAGCTGCGCGCCGAACTGCGACCCGACGGGCAATTGGAGCTGGCTGTGCTCGACAACGGCCCGGGCATTCCTGAGAAGGATCGCGAGCGCGTTGTGCAACGCTTCGTGCGGCTGGATGATTCCCGTTCGACGCCGGGTTCGGGCCTTGGGCTCAGCCTTGTTGAGGCGGTGGTGCGGCTGCATCGCGGCGTGCTCTCGCTCAGCGACGGGCTCGGCGACACGGCGCGTCCCGGCTTGCGTGCGGCGCTGATCTTTCCGGCGACGCCGTGATCGTCCCCGCGCGTGCGCCGCCGGAAACGGTCAAGACAGCTGCGGATGATGTTGATCGCGCCTCGCCGTTTCGCGACGCGGCGCGGGCCGCGGCCGCGTACGCGCCCTACCTGGCGCGCACGATCGGCGCGCGTCCCGACCTCATGGATGCGATGGATGGAGACTGGGCGGCGCGCACGTGCGGCGACGCGATCGCCGCGGCGCGTGCGATTGCGGCGGATCCGCCGACGCTCGATGAAGGCATGACGCGCTTGCGGCGGGCGAAAGGCGCACTGCATCTCGCGGTCGCGCTGGCCGACCTTTCGCGGCGCTGGCCGCTCGACCGCGTTACCGCGGCGATCACCGACTTCGCCGACGCAAGTCTTTCCGCCGCAATCGCGCTTGCGGGCGCAGCCCTGCGCGCGCGTGGCGATCTGGAGGGCGCGTTCGCGGCCGGCGCACTGCCGGGCATGGCGTTCATCGCGATGGGCAAGATGGGCGCGCATGAGCTCAATTACTCCAGCGATATCGATTTCTCGGTTTTTTACGACCCGGCGCTCTTGCCATGTTCAGAGCGGCGCGAGCCGCGCGCCATCGCGCTGCGGGCGGTGCAGCTGATCGTGAAGGCGCTGGAGGAGACGACGGTCGACGGCTACGTCTTCCGCACCGATCTGCGGCTGCGGCCCGATCCGGGCTCGACGCCGCCGGCGGTGACGATTGCTGCGGCGGAAGTCTACTACCAGTCGCTCGGCCAGAATTGGGAGCGCGCGGCCTATATCAAGGCGCGCGCCGCCGCCGGCGACATCGCGCTCGGCGAGGCTTTCCTGACGAACATCGCGCCTTACGTCTGGCGGCGCAGTCTCGACTACGAAGCGGTGAAGGATGTCCACTCGATCAAAGGACAGATTCTCTCCGCGCACGGCGGCGGCGACCTCGACGACCCCTGGTTCGACGTCAAGCTCGGTCGCGGCGGCATCCGCGATATCGAGCTTCACGCGCAGACGCAGCAATTGATCCTGGGCGGGCGCAATCGCGACCTCCGCGTTCGTGGGACGAGCGCGGCGTTGCGCGCGCTCGCCGGCGCCGGCGTCTTGGAAGCGGAGGCCGCGGAGACGTTGACGGAGCGCTACGCGTTTCTGCGCGATGTAGAGCACCGCATCCAGATGCTGGAGGACGCCCACACGCACCGCCCACCGGCCGAACAGGACGGGCGCGAACGTCTTGCCGCGCTGATGGGCTATGCAAGCACCAGCGACCTGGGCGCCGCGCTCAAAGCGACGCGCGCGACGGTCGCAGAGATCGACAATCGCCTCTTCGGCCGTTTCGCCAGTCTCGCAGATCCGATGGGCAGCCTGATCTTTACAGGGGTGGAGGATCATCCCGAGACGCTGGCGACCATCGAGCGCCTCGGCTTTCACGATCCGGCCTACGTGGCCGGCGCGATCCGCGGCTGGCACCACGGCCGCATCCGCGCCATGCGTGCGGAGCGTGCGCGCGAGCTGCTGACGCAGCTGACGCCGCGTCTCTTGCGCGCGTTCGCGGCGACCGGCGCGCCTGACGACGCCTTCCGCCGCTTCGCGGATTTCTTCGGCGCGCTGAACGCGGGCGTCCAGCTGCTTTCGCTGATGGATGCGCAGCCGCGCTTCCTGGAGGCGCTGGTGGGGGCGCTGGCGCGTGCGCCGCGTCTGGGGGAAACCCTCGCCAAGCGGCCCGCGCTGCTCGACGCCATGATCGACGATCGTTTCAATCGTCCGCTTTCGGACGAACCGGACGGCGGAATCGCACTCGCTGCGGAAGCCGCTGTCGATGCGGCCGATGCGTTCGAGGGCGCGCTCAACGCCGCGCGGCGCTTCCGCAACGAAGAGGCGTTTCGGATCGGCATGCAGGTGCTCAACGCCCGCGCCGGCGCCGGCGCTGCAGGCGGGGCTTATTCCGATCTGGCCGAGGGACTGACACGTGGCCTTGCGCGCGCGGCCCGGGCTGAAGTGGAGCGGGCGTTCGGCACGTGCGCGGGCGCGTTTTGCGTGGCGGCGCTGGGGAAGTTCGGCGGACGCGAACTCGCGGAAGGGTCCGATCTCGACGTCATGATCGTCTATGACGCGCCTGAGGGCGCGCGCAGCGACGGCATGCGCAGCCTTTCGGCGGGTGATTTCTTTGCGCGCGTGACGCAGCGTCTGATCAGCGCGATGAACGCGCCGACCGAGGAAGGCGTGCTCTATGAGATCGATATGCAGCTGCGCCCGTCCGGTTCGAAGGGGCCGGTTGCGGTTCGGTTGTCGTCGTTCGAGCGTTATTACGCCGAGGAGGCCTGGACCTGGGAGCTCCTGGCGCTGACGCGCCTGCGTCTCGTCGCCGGGGATAACGCGCTTGGCGCGCGGATCGCGGCGGCGACGGCGGCGGCGCTGCGCGCGCCGCGGGACGCCCCCAAAATTCGGTTCGACGTCGCCGATATGCGCGCGCGCATGGAACGTGAGCGCCCGGCGCGGTCGGTGTGGGATCTGAAGCTCGTCCCGGGGGGGCTGGTCGATGTGGAATTCATCGCGCAGGCTGGGCAATTGCTGGCCGCGCCTGGCGCCCCGGACGTGCTCCACGCAAATACCGGCGAGGCTCTCAGCCGGCTTCGCGCGGCAGGGGCGCTGGCGCCGGCAGATTCGGACCTGCTGATCGAGGCGTGGCGGTTTTACAGCCAGCTCAACCAGGCATTGCGCCTGTGCGTCGAGGGCGAGGTCGACGTCGCCGCGCTGCCCGCGCCGGCGGCGACGTTCCTGGCCGGCGCGGTTCAATCGCGGGACATCGCTGCGCTGGAAGGGCGGCTCCTTGAGGCGCAGAGCCGCGTGCGGGGCGTATTCTCGCGCTTGTATCCGCCTGCCGACGGAAAGTCGGGGCCCGCGCGTTGAACTGCGGAAGCCGAGGGACACCATGACGACGGAGCAGATCTGATGCGAACCATTCTGATAGCGGCGGCGCTGGTCTGCCTCGCTGCGCCTGCGACCGCTCAGGGATTGCGCGGCGCCGACGCCAATGGCGATGGCGCGGTCACGCGGGCGGAGGCGCTGGCGCTGCGCGAGGCCATGTTCGACCGGGTCGACGCCAATGGCGACGGCTACTTGACCGAGGCGGAGCAGGCGGCGATGCGCGAAGGCCGGGCGGGGCGGCGCGGGGGCGCCGGAGCGGAGCGGATGGAGGCGGCGCGCGCCGAGATGGACGCCGACGGCGACGGGCGATTGAGCCAGGCAGAATTCATGAACGGGCCGATGCCGCTGTTCGACCGTGCTGACGCCAACAGCGACGGGGTTCTGAGCGCCGCGGAACTCCGCGCGGCGCGCAGCCAGATGCAGGCGCTCCGCGCGCGGCGGCAATAGAGGAGGTCGGCCCCATCGCGCAGCGTGTCGGACGGCGGCGTCAACGATCCGGATGCGGAATATGTCCGGAGGGCAGGGGCGGGCGACGCAGGCGCCGCCTCGACGCTGGTGCGCCGGCATCTGCCGCGCATGGTGGCGCTCGCGCATCGCATGCTCAACGACGCGGCCGAAGCCGAGGATGTGGCGCAGGAGGTGTTTCTGCGGGTCTGGCGCGAGGCGCCGCGCTGGCGACCTGGTGCGGCGAAGTTCGAAACGTGGATGCATCGGGTGGCGCTCAATCTCTGCTACGATCGTCTGCGCCGCCGCCGCGAGCTTCCGGATCCGGACGCAGGGCTCGCGCTGCGCGACCCTGCGCCAGGCGCGCCGGAGGAGATGCAGGCGCGCGAGCGCGCGGCGCGTGTGCGCGCGGAGGTGGGGCGGCTGCCCGAACGGCAGCGCGCCGCGATCACGCTCTGCTGCTTCCAGGATCTGACGAATATCGAAGCGGCGGCGGCGCTGGAGGTGAGCGTGGAGGCGTTGGAATCCTTGCTCGCGCGTGGGCGACGGGCGTTGCGCGCAGCGCTTGCGGACGAATGGGGCGCATGACGATGAGGGATGGAAAGGGCGTTGGATGATGGACAAGGAGCGGTTCGCGGCGATCGTCGCCGCCTATGGGGCCGCGCCGCATCGCTGGCCGCAGGACGAACGAGCGGCGGCGGAGCGCTACGCGGCGGCGCATCGCGATGAATGTGCGCCGCTGCTCGCGGAAGCGCGGACTCTCGATGCGGCGCTGGCGGATGCGCCGGCGCCGGCGCCAAGCGACCTTCTCGCCGCGCGCGTGATGGCGGCGCATCGCGCAGCATCGCGGCAAGGCTGGCTCAACGATCCCCGTCGCGCCGCGCTCGCGCTTGCGGCGTGTGCGGTGTTCGGCGTCATCGTCGGGTTCGGCGGGGGCCGGCTGACGCCGGCTACGCCGCAGCCTGACAACGCCGAAGCGATGATCGCGGCCGTCTTCGGCGGCGCGGAGGACGCGTTTGCGCTCTTTGGAGACGGCGGGTGAAAGGCTTTCCCTGGCGCACGCTGCTGTTCGTATCCGTGGCGATCAATGTGCTGTTGATCGGCGCGATCGCGGGTTGGCGCCTAGAGCGCATGAGCATGCCGGCGGCCGAACCGGCGGCGCGGGGCGCGTTCATGGCGTCGCTCTCCGCGAGCGAGCGCGCTGCGCTGCGGCGCACGCTGCGCCGGACTTTCTTCGAAACGCGGGAGGAACGCCGCGCGACGCGGCGCGCGCGCGAAGAGGTGACGGACCTGGCGACGGCGGAGACCTATGACGAAGCAGCAGTCCGCGCAGCGCTCCGGCGCATGCGGGCCGCCGACGCCGCGCTCTTGGCGCGCATTGATGACGCAGTTGCTGCGGCGCTTGCGGACATGCCGGTGGACCAGCGCCGGGCCGCCGTCGCGGCGATCGCGCGCGAGCGCGCGGCGGCTGCGCGGCGCGTCATCAGCCGCCGTTGGCAGGAGCGGCTGGCGGAAGAGCAGGCGCAGGAAGAAGAGGCGCAATAGCGCGGCGTCACTCCGCTGCTTCAGGCAGCGCGACGCCGGCGAATGCGCGCGGCAGATAGATCGAGACGATCGTGCCCTTGCCGAGTTCGCTCTCGATCGTGAGTTCGCCGCCGTGCATCTCGGCGAGGGACTTTGACAGCGCCAGCCCGAGCCCCGTGCCCGAGTGGTTGCGCGAGAGTTCGGTCTCCACCTGTTCGAACGGCTTGGCGAGACGCGGCAATTGCTCCGGCGGGATGCCGCAACCGGTGTCGGCCACGCGGAGCATCACGCCCTCCCGATGCCTGCGCCCGCGCACCATCACAGCGCCCTCGTCGGTGAACTTGATCGCATTCGAAAGCAGGTTGATCAGCATCTGCTTGACCGCGCGGTGGTCGGCTTCGATCTCGGGCATGTCCTGCGCATCGACGATGATCTGCAGGCCTTTCTCATCGGCCCGCCGACGGGTCAGGCGCACGGCCGTTTCGATCGCCTCCATCGGGTCGAGCGGGCGGGGCGACAGCTGCACCTTGCCGGCCTCGATCTTGGCCATGTCGAGGATGTCGTTGATCAGGTCCAGAAGGTGGTTGCCGCTGCCGTGGATGTCGTTCGCGTACTGACGATATTGTTCGCTGCCGATCGGTCCGAACAGCTCCTTGCCCATGATCTCGGAGAATCCGATGATGTGGGTGAGCGGCGTGCGCAGCTCGTGGCTCATGTTGGCGAGGAAGGCGCTCTTGGCCTTGCTCGCTTCTTCGGCGCGCTGGCGCGCTTCTTCGACGTCGCGCGCCTGGCGGCGGATGCGATCTTCCGATTGTTCAAGGCGTGAAATGAGATCGCGGTGGCGTTTGTCGTTGCGCTTGAGCGCCTCCTCCTGGCGCTTGATCGCGGTGATGTCGATGCCGATGGTGACGAGCCCGCCGTCGCTGGTGCGCCGCTCGACGACTTGCAGCCATTCGCCGTTTGCGAGCTCGATCTCGCGGATCTGCGGGTCGACGGGGTGCACGCGCTCGCGCCGGATTTGGGGCGCAGCCGCAGCCGCGATCGACTCGTAGGAGGCGCGCGCGCGCACAGTCTCCGGTGCAAGCTGGAAGGCGGTGACGTAGGCCTGGTTCCACAGCATCAGGCGTTTGCGCTGATCCCACAGCGCAAACGGGCCGGAAAAGGAATCGATCGCCGCGCGCAATTGATGTTCCAGGCGCGTGACACGCAGCTCCGCCGTGTGGCGGGGGGTGACGTCGAGGACCGACCCGATGAAGCGAACGGGACCGCGCACCGCGCGATCCTCGATCGCGACGCCGCGGACTTCGATAAACGCGATCTGGCCGCCGACACTGACACGGAAGCGTAGATCGAGCGCGCCGGTGCGGCGCGCACGGCGCAATTCCTCATCGACGGCGGCGCGATCCTCCTGCAGGGGGAGCTCGGCGAACTCCGCCAGCGGCATGGTGTCCTGGGGACTGTGCAGCATCGCGGCCGCCTGCTCGGAGAGCGCGATCGTATCTTCGTCGCTGCGCCATTCGAACACGCCGGCGCGGGCGCTGTCCGCCGCGAGCTTGAATTGGGCTTCAGCGCGTTCGGCCTCCGCTTCCGCGAGCTTCACGCGCTTCTCGTTCTGCGACAGGAGCAGGAGCAGGGCGCCGACCGCCGCCAGCGGCGCGCCGGCCAGAAGCGCGAACTGCATGATCGACTGCAGCAGCAGCATCAGCCCAGGCATGGCGGGCGTCGCCACAACGATGCGCAAATCGGCAATCGAGGTGGTCGCTGCGCCGATGGCCCAGGCGCCGCTTGCGTCCTCCAGCACGGCGCCGGTTTGGCGCACGGCGCCGTCTCCGAGCGCAGCGAGCCAGGTGGCCTGCACGTTGGGACCCAGCGCGCGCAGGCGCTCCGACGCGAACAGAACGGCCCCGCTTTGCGCCGCAATCATCGTCGTCTCGATCGACGGCACGCCGACAAGCAGCGCATCGGTGTTGATGACGGAGACGATGGTGCCCTGCCGCGTGCGGCGCACGATCACCGGCGCCGTCTCTCCCTCGCGGGTGCGCACGGTGTTGGCCCAGACCGCCTCGCGCTGCGCCGCCTGCAGGGCGACAGCGGCGAGCTGCGCAATGTCTGGGTCGGTGATTGCGGCCAGGCGGCCCTCGCTGTCGAACACCGCGGCGCCGCGCACAGGGCGGGCGCGCGACGCGGCGATGGCGACGCCGCTGGGGTTGGCGCGGATCGCATCCGTGCGGCCCGCCATCTCAGCAGCGCCGGCGGAGGCGCCCCATGCTTGTGCGAGGTTGGCGTTGACGCGTTCAGCCAGCACGAGCGCCGACGCGGTCTGGGATTGGATCGCCAACTCCTCCGTCGCGCGACGGCGGCTGTCGACCTGCATGATCAGCGCGGCCGCAAAGGCCACAAGCAACAGGACGACGAGCGCAATCAGCGCGCGGTTGCCGCCGCCACGCTGTGCAGCATCCGCCGCACGCCCTGCGTTCGCCGATTGACCAGACAACGCCACCCCCATCCGTCCAGCGGGCCCAACCACCGTGCGGAATCGTCAGTCGTAAAATCGTAACGATGGCGTAAAGCGAGGTCGAGGAGGCGCCGCCAGGGCGGCGTCACTTATCACGAGAAATCCACAGCCGCGGGCCTCAGGCTAAGGTCCGGGTGATCATCTCGCGTGTGTTCTTGGAGAGGCTCGCGCTCTCGTTAAGGGCCTGCAACGCGCGCTGCGCGTGGGCCTGCCGCTGCGGATCGAATCGCCGCCAAGTTTCAAATGGCGTCAAGAGCCGTGCGGCGAGGGCGGCGTTGATCGCATCGACCTCGCGCACGATGTCGGCGAGGAAGGCGTAGCCCGATCCATCGGCGGCGTGGAATGCGCGCGGGTTGCGCGTGGCGAAGCTCGCGGCAAGCGCGCGCACGCGATTGGGGTTGCGCAGTTCGAAATCGCTATGCGCACGCAACGCGCGCACGCGGGCGATCGCGTCGGCGCGGGGCGCGGCGGCCTGCGCATTGAACCATTTGTCGATGACGAGCGGGCGTTGCTTCCAACGTTCGTAGAAGCGCGCGAGGGCGTCTTCGAAACGGGCGCCGCCCGCGGCGCCGAGCGCTTCGAGCGCGGCGATGCTTTCCGTCATAGTGTCGGCTTCGCTGAAGGCGCGCCAGAGCGCCTGTTCTGCATCCGGTCCAAGGGATGACAAGAGATCGAGCGAGGCCGTGCGCAGCGCGCGCGCGCCTGCGGCGTCTGCGCCGGCGGAGAACGTCTCCGGCCGCGGCGCTGCGACGACCGCTTCAAGCTGTGCGCGCAGCGCCGTTGCGATCGCGCGGCGTGTATCCTCCCGCGCCTGGAAGAGGCAGTTGGGATCGGGTTGGGGCGCCGCCTGAATGAGCTCCTGCAGGTCGGGCATGCGCAGCGCCAGCGCGGCGAAGGCCGGATCATCGTCGGCGCGCGCGAGTTCGCGCCCGAGCGCGTCGGCGAGACCAAGCGGCGCCGGCGGCGGGCTCTGCGATGCGATGGCGGCGGCGCGCGCCAAAATCTCTTCGCGCGCGAGCGCTTGTCCGGCTTCCCAGCGCGTGAACGGGTCTGGGTCGTGCGCCATCTGGATCAGGCGTTCGCCAGGGGTGAGCCCATCGTCGAGCGTCACCGGCGCGGAGAACCCGCGGAGGATCGCGGGTATGGGCGCGGCGTCGACGCCATCGAACGTAAAGGTTTCTTCCTGCGCCGTGAGCACGAGGGCGTGCTCTTCGGCGGAGGCGGCGCCGTAGCGCGTGGTCAGCGCCCGTCCGTCGTGGGCGATGAAGCCGATGCGCAGCGGCAACGGCAGGGGACGCTTCTCGGCTTGGCCCGGCGTCGGCGGCGTCTCTTGCGACACCGTCAGGGCGTAGGTCTTGGCGGCGGCGTCATAGGCGCCGCGCGCACGCAGGTGCGGGGTGCCCGCCTGATCGTACCAGGCCATGAAATCGCTCAGGTCGCGGCCCGAAGCGTCGGCGAAGCAGGCGATGAAATCCTCGACCGTGGACGCGGTGCCGTCGCGCCGCTCGAAATAAAGATCCATGCCGCGCGCGAAGGCTTCGTCGCCGATCAGGCGCTTCAACATGCGGATCACTTCGCCGCCTTTTTCGTAGACGGTCGCGGTGTAGAAATTGTCGATCTTCTGATAACTCGCGGGCCGCACGGGATGGGCGAGGGGGCCGGCGTCCTCGGGAAACTGGCGCATGCGCAGGCGCTTCACATCTTTAATCCGCTGCACCGGACGCGAGCGCTGATCCGCGGAGAATTCCTGTTCACGGAAGACGGTGAGGCCTTCCTTCAGCGACAGTTGGAACCAGTCGCGGCAGGTGATGCGATCGCCGGTCCAGTTGTGGAAGTATTCGTGCCCGACGACGGCCTCGATGCCTTCATAATCGAGGTCAGTGGCGCTTTCGGAATCGGCGAGGATGTAGGCCGAATTGAAGATGTTGAGGCCCTTGTTCTCCATCGCGCCGAAATTGAAGTCGCGCACCGCCACGATATTGAACACGTCGAGATCGTATTCTCGGCCGAACACCGCTTCGTCCCAGGCCATGGCGCGTTTGAGGCTGTCCATCGCGTAATGCGCGCGCGGGGCCTCGCCGGGATCGACGTGAATTCTGAGCGTCACGCGGCGTCCGGATCTGGTGACGAACGTATCGGCGATGCTCTCATAGCGGCCGGCGGCGAGGGCGAAGAGATAAGAGGGCTTCGGGTGAGGATCGCGCCATACGGCGTAGTGACGCCCGTCCGTAAGATCGCCCTCTTCTTCAAGGTTGCCGTTGGAGAGCAGGGTGGGGAAGTCGGATTTCGGCGCCTCGATGCGCGTTTCGTAGCGCGCCATCACGTCGGGGCGATCGAGAAAATATGTGATCGTGCGGAAGCCTTCGGCCTCGCATTGCGTGCAATAGCGCCCGCCGGACATATACAATCCCTCGAGCGCGGTGTTGCCGGCGGGGTCGAGCAGCGTGTCGATCTCGAGCGTGAAACGGGCCGGCGGCGCATGGACCACCAGCGCGCCGTCTTCAAGCGCATAAGCGCCGGCGTCCAACTGGACGCCATCGATGGCGATGCGTTCCAGCTTGCAGCGATCGCCGTCGAGGCGCAGGGGCGTGGCGGCGTCGGTCAGGCGCCGAACCTGGGAGCGCGCGCGAACCCGCGTCACATGCGGATCAAGCGCGAACGACAGCGCCGTCTCGTCGATCGTGTAGTCAGGCGGGCGGTAATCGGCGAGCCGGATCGGCCGCGCGGCGTCGTCGCGCATGAAAGTCTCCGCAAAGCCCGCATGTGGACCAGCGGGGCGGCGATTTCAATTGCGCTATTCCGCGGCGATGGCCGGCTGGTCGGCATCCTGCGCAATGGAGGCGAGGAGGCCTTCCGCTTGAGCGGCCAGCGCCATGATCTCGGCGGGCGTGTCCAGCGCGTGATCGGCGGCGAGCATCGTCAGCTCCCGGCAGACGCGCAGCATCTTCAAGGCGTTGGCCATCACGCGCGCCTGCAGCTCGATCCGGGCGGGATCGCGCTCATACTCGGAGACCGGCACCCGCCAGCCGCCCCAATCGCGTTCGTCGGTGACCACCACGGGATAGGAGCCGGCCTGGCTCTGACGGGCGTCGGCGCGCTGTTCCCAGCGGTTGGGCCGGCGCATAACGCGCCATTTCTCGGTCTCGACGAGTTCGGTCTGGTCCTCCGGCTCCTCCTGGGAGACGAGTTCGTGGGTTTGGAACTCGCGCCCCAACCCGACCTCGTAGGTGACCTTCAGGGGCTCCTCGACGCCCTTGACCCATTGGGGGAGCACGGCCTCGATCTGGGCCCAGGTGCCCACGGGCTTCACATAGACCCGCTGACCCTTATGAAAGACTGCCTTCGCCATCGCGCACCCCGTCCTCTCAGCGGTCTTTCTACCGTCGGCGGGTTGAGGAATCGTTCCGGCGCTGCCGTTGCGACACGCTTTCGCTTCCGCCGCGCGTGGTTAAGCTGCCCGAAACCATGAGGGAGCGCGCTCCGTGAATTTCGATTTCTCCGACGATCAGAAGAGCCTCAAGGATCAGGCCCGCAAAGTCCTGACGGACAAATCCTCGACCAAGGCGGTTCGCGCCGTGCTCGGGCGGAAGACGGGAACGACCTCGTACGACACGGCGCTCTGGAAGGCGGTGGCGGAGCTGGGCTGGCTGGGGATCGCCATTCCCGAGGAATATGGCGGCGTCGGCCTGGGACGGCTGGAATTGTGCGTCCTCGCCGAGGAGCTTGGCCGGGCGGTGGCGCCGATTCCGTTTGCGTCGACGGTCTATTTCGCGACCGAGGCGCTGCTGCTCGCCGGCAGCGACGCGCAGAAGCAGAAATGGCTGCCCAAGATCGCGAGCGGAGAGGCGATCGGATGCTTCGCCCTGTCTGAAGGACCCGGCGCGCCGAAGCCGGAAGCGATGACAACCACATTCGACGGCGCCGCGCTCACCGGCGCTAAGATTCCCGTGACCGACGGGGACATCGCGCACTTCGCCATCGTGCTGGCCAAGGAAGGGGGCGGCGCATCGCTCGCCATCGCGGAGCTCGGCGGCGTCACGCGCAGCGAAGTGAAGACGCTCGATCCGACCCGCGGGCATGCGAAGATCGAGTTCGCGAAAACCAAGGCGGAGCGGCTCGGCAAGGCCGGCGAGGGCTGGGAGCTCGCCGAGCAGGTGCTCGACCGCGCCGCAGTGCTCTTGGCGTTCGAGCAGGTCGGCGGCGCCCAGGCCTGCCTCGATATGGCGGTGGACTACGCCAAAAACCGCTATGCTTTCTCGCGGCAGATCGGGTCGTTCCAGGCGATCAAGCACAAGCTCGCGGACATGTACGTCGCGACCGAGGTGGCGCGCTCGAACGCGTATTACGGGGCCTGGGCGCTCTCCACCGAGGCGCCGGAGCTGCCGCTTGCGGCGGCGGCGGCGCGCGTCGCGGCGTGCGACGCCTATCACCTCGCTGCGAAGGAGAACATCCAGACCCATGGCGGGATGGGCTTCACGTGGGAGGTGGATTGCCACCTCTTCTACCGGCGCGCCAAGTTGCTTGCGGTACAAGCCGGCAGCCCGGGCGTGTGGAAGGAAAAGCTCGTGCGCCGCCTGGAATTGAAGAACGCTGCATGAGCGAAGCGCTCCTCATCAAGCGCCGGGGCGGCGTCGCGCATGTGACGCTCAATCGCCCCGAGAGCCTCAACGCGCTTAATCGTGCGCTAACGGATGCGCTGACGGCGGCGTTCGAGGGCTTCTATCGTGACGATGAAACCCGGGTCATCGTATTGAAGGGCGCGGGGCGCGCGTTTTGCGCGGGGCTCGATCTCAAAGGCTTCGACGACATCCCGCGCGACGGGCGCAGCGTGCAGCACGGCTTCGATACGCAGACGCGCATCCGCGACGTCTACAAGGCGATGCGCCGATGCCCGCAGCCGATCATCGCGCTGGTGCAGGGCTCGGCATGCGGCGGCGGGTTCTCGCTGGCGCTGGCAAGCGACATTCGCATCGCCGGGGAAAGCGCGCGGATGAACGCGGCCTATATCCGCATCGGGCTCACCGGCTGCGACATGGGATCGAGCTATTTTCTGCCGCGTCTTGTCGGGCAGGCGATGGCGAGCGAACTCCTGCTCACCGGGCGCTTCATCGAGGCGCAGGAGGCCAAGGCGATCGGTCTCGTCAATCGCGTCGTGCCGGACGCGGAGATGGAGGCGGCGGCGCAGCCGCTGATCGATGCGATGCTCGCCAACACGCCGATGGGCCTGCGTCTTACCAAGGACGCGATCAATTTCTCGATCGATGCGCCCTCGCTCGACGCGGCGATGGCGATGGAGGATCGCCAACAGGTGCTGACCGCCCAAACTGCGGATCACCGCGAAGCGCTGGCGGCTTTCCTTGAGAAGCGCCAACCGAATTATGCTGACAGATAAGGGAGCCGAGGATCATGGATTTCAACGACACCCCCGAAGAAGCCGCCTTCCGCGCCGAGGCCCGGAAATTCCTGGAAGCGAACCTGGCGCCGAAATCCGGCGCGCGGGCGCAGGCGGAAAGCTCCGAGAGCGACTTCATGAAGCGCTGCAAGGCGTATCAGAAGAAGAAGGCCGAAGCGGGTTTCGCCGGGATCACGTGGCAGAAAGAGCATGGCGGGCGCGCGATGGCGCCCATCTTCAACGTGATCTTCGGGCAGGAGGAAGCCAAGTTCGAAGGGCTTTCAGGCCCCTTCGCGATCGGGCTCGGCATGTGCATCCCGACAATGATCGCCTTTGCGAGCGAAGACCAGAAGAAGCGCTATGTCGGCCCCGCGCTGAAGGGCGATGAGATCTGGTGCCAGCTGTTCTCTGAGCCGTCGGCCGGCTCCGACGTCGCGGGCCTCAAGACGCGCGCAGTGAAGGACGGCGACGACTGGGTGATCAACGGCCAGAAGGTGTGGACCTCGGGCGCGCACTATTCCGATTACGGCATCCTCCTGGTACGGACCAATCCGGACGTGGAGAAGCACAAGGGGCTGACCATGTTCTTCCTGGACATGAAGTCTCCCGGCGTCGAAGTCCGCCCGATCCACCAGATGAGCGGCGGATCGAACTTCAACGAAGTCTATTTCACCGACGTGCGCATTCCCGATGCGCAGCGGCTGGGCGAGGTCGGCCAGGGTTGGCAGGTCGCGCTCGTGACGCTGATGAACGAGCGCCTCGCGGTCGGCGGTTCGCCCGGGCCGGACTATTCCGAGGCGATGGAGCTGGCGCGGCGCACGCCGGCGCCGAGCGGCAAGGGCACGCTGCTGCAGGACCAGGCGTTCCGTGCGCAGCTCGCGGACTGGTTCGTCAGCGCGGAGGGTTACAAGCTCGGCCGCTTCCGCACGATCACGGCGCTGTCGAAGGGGCAGACGCCCGGGCCGGAAAGCTCAATCGGCAAGATCCTGAACGCCAACCGGCTGCAGGACATCACCAACGCCGCGATCGAAGCGGAGGATCATTTCGGCATCATCAGCGACGATGCTATCGCGCCGATGGATGCGGTGTTCCAGCAAAGCTACATGTGGGCGCCGGGCCTGCGCATCGCGGGCGGCACCGACGAGATCCTGAAGAACATCATCGCGGAACGCGTGCTCGGGCTGCCGCAGGACGTCCGCGTCGACAAAGGCGTCGCCTACAAGGATTTGCCGACCGGGCGGTGATGGCGCATGGTCGCCTCCCGCTCAGGAGGCGACCATGGAAACGGTGCGCGGCGCGAAGATTACGATCGTCTTCGACGGCAAGAAGTGCATTCATTCGCGCCATTGCGTGACCGGCGCGCCGAAGACGTTCCTCGCCAATGTCGAGGGGCCGTGGATTCATCCGGACGACACCGCGCTCGACACGCTCGTTGAAGTCGCCCACCGGTGCCCTTCGGGTGCGATCGCGTATGAACGCCATGACGGCGGCGCGCCGGAGACCGCGCCGCCTGTGAATCTCGCGACCTTGCGCGAGAACGGCCCGATCGCCTTTCACGGCGCGCTGACGCTGAGCGGCGAAGCGATCGGCTGCCGCGCCACGCTGTGTCGCTGCGGCGCCTCCAAGAATAAGCCGTTCTGCGATGGGTCACACCACGAGGTCAGCTTCATTGCGAGCGGCGAGCCGGCGTCGCGCAGCACCGACGCGCTCGCCGTGCGCGACGGGGCGATCGCGCTGGCGCCGCAGAAGGATGGGCCGCTGCAGGTGGAGGGCAATCTGGAGATCGTCTCCGGCACGGGACGCGTGGTGGAGCGCTGCACCAAGACCTGGCTCTGCCGCTGCGGGCATTCGGCGAACAAACCGTTCTGCGACGGCGCGCACAAGCGCCACGGATTCCAGGCGGATTAGGTGGTGACGCCGGCGGGCGCTATGCTGGCGCAAACCAGCGAATCCCGCCGCGTGGAGCCGGCCATGAAGCACAATCTCTTCGTCTTCGTCCGGGTGACGGGCGCGACGCCAGCCGTCGTGGGCGACGCGCTGCAGGATCAGATCCCCGAGATACGGGAAATCTTCTCGGTCATGGGCGAACACGACCTGCTCGTGCGGATCGCGTTCGACAGGTTCGAGGACGTGCAGAGCTTCGTGACCGAGAAAATCCGCGCGCACCCCAACGTGGCGCAGACGTACACATTCCTTGCCTACGAACTCTTCGGGCGGAACTGGCCGGGTTTCGACTATCCCGACCAAAAGGGTGCGTGAGTGGCGGACGAGACGCCGGTCAGACCGGACCCCTACGAGGGCGTTCGCTGGGATTTCTCCGATGCGATGAGCTACAGCGCCTACCTGCGGCTGCCGCTCGTGCTGGGCGCGCAGAAGCCGCTCTCTAGCGCGCACGACGAACTCCTCTTCATCGTCATCCATCAGGCGTCCGAGCTTTGGATGAAGCTCTGTCTGCACGAGCTGGACGGGGCCCGCGCCGCCATCCGCGCAGACGACCCAGAACAGGCGTTCAAGATGCTGGCGCGCGTCGGGCGCATCCAGCAGCAGATGATCCAATCTTGGGACGTCCTCGCGACGATGACGCCGTTCGATTATTCGAGCTTCCGCGATGCGCTTGGCGACAGTTCGGGCTTCCAATCCTACCAGTACCGCCTGCTGGAGTTCGCGCTTGGGGCGAAGAACGCGCGCGTTCTCGAGGTTCACCGGGCTGATCCCGCGATCCATGCGCTGCTGGAGGCGGCGCTTGCGGCGCCCTCGCTCTACGATGAATCGCTGATGCTCCTGGCGCGGCGCGGCATCCCGGCGCCGGCGGAGCGGCTGAACCGCGACTGGCGCGAGCCCTATGAGCCGCATCCGGGCGTCGAGGCGGCCTGGCTTACGGTCTATCGCGACGCCACGCGCTGGTGGGACCTCTACGAACTCGCCGAGAAGCTGGTCGACATCGATTATCGCTTCCAGCAATGGCGCTTCGCGCACCTCAAAACGGTCGAGCGGATCATCGGCTATAAGCGCGGCACGGGCGGCTCCTCCGGGGTTCCCTATCTCGCCGCCACGCTGGAGCGCGGGTTTTTCCCCGAGCTTTTAACCCTGCGCACGGCGATCTGAGTGCAGTGCGTCATCGGTTGGGCTTTTATTCCCTCTTGTGAAGCCTTGATGGGCCATTTCTGCAGTTCGCTTGAAATGGATGCGCCGAGTGGGTACGTTTTCGCTCTTGCACAGAGTCGTAAGACGTATTGGGCCCCCGGGACCTTGGGATTCCAGGCCGAAGGCAGCAGGGCTCAACCATGGCCGACACGAAAATGCTGAAGTTCGCCGAGACCGCGCGCCGCTCCCCTGAGAAGCGCGCGCCCAAGACGCGGCGCCGTGATTTTGAAGAGATTTTCGGCGAGTACGCGCGGCTGAAGGCCGGCGAGCAGGCTGGCCGCTGCTCCCAATGCGGGGTGCCCTTCTGCCAGGTGCATTGCCCGCTTCACAACAACATCCCGGACTGGCTGATGTTGACCGCTGAGGGGCGGCTTGAGGAGGCCTATGAGGTCGCCGCCTCGACCAACTCGATGCCTGAAATCTGCGGTCGCATCTGCCCGCAGGATCGCCTGTGCGAGGGGCTGTGCGTCACGGAGCAATCGGGCCATGGCGCGATCACGATCGGCGCGATCGAGAAATACATTACCGAGACCGCGTGGGAGAACGGCTGGGTTCGGCCGATCCGGCCACGGCGCCGCCTTGGCCTCTCGGTGGCCATCGTCGGCGCCGGGCCGGCGGGGATGGCGGCTGCGGAGGCTTTGCGCGTCCACGGCTATGACGTTGTGATGTATGACCGGCATGACCGGGCGGGGGGGCTGCTGACCTACGGCATTCCCAATTTCAAACTCGATAAGCATGTCGTGCAGCGGCGTGTCGATCGACTGTCGGACGGCGGCGTCGACATTCGCCTGAAGCGCGCGGTCGGGCGTGATGAAACGCTCGCGGCGCTGGCCGGCAAGCACGCGGCGGTGCTGATCGCCACCGGCGCTTACGCCGCGCGCGACCTGGAGGCGCCAGGGCGCGGGCTCTCCGCCATCGTGCCGGCGCTTTCGTTCCTGATCGCCGCCAATCGCGCAGGCCTCGGCGACGCCGTGCCGGAGCATGCAGATGGATCGCTGCTCGCAACCGATCGCCATGTGGTCGTTGTCGGCGGGGGCGACACCGCCATGGATTGCGTGCGCACGGCGGTGCGTCAGGGCGCGAAATCGGTCACGTGTCTCTACCGCCGCGACCGCGCCAACATGCCGGGCTCGCTGCGCGAGGTCGGCTACGCGGAGGAAGAGGGCGTCAAGTTCGCCTGGCTCGCCGCACCGCGTGCGTTCCTGGGCGATGGGCGCGTCAGCGGCGTGCGGGCGTCGCAAATGCGCCTTGGCGCCCCGGACGCCGGCGGGCGCCGCCTCGTCGAGGCGATCCCGGGCGGCGATTTCAACGTCGACGCCGATCTTGTGATCCTCGCGCTCGGATTTGATCCCGAACCCGCGGAGACGCTCGGCGTTCGAGGCCTGCTGGTGAACGCCTACGGCAATCTCGAAACCAATCCGCGCACGCTGATGACGTCGGTGCCGGGGGTTTACGCCGCAGGCGATGTCGCGCGGGGCGCATCGCTTGTGGTGTGGGCGATCCGCGACGGGCGCATGGCCGCCGCCGCAATCCACAAAAGCCTCGTGCGCGAGCACGCGGCAAAGCCTGCCCCCGCTCTGGCTGATTGATCCGATGACAGAAACCGTCGAGAGCGCCCTTGCGCGCCAGCTGCGCAACGCTGAACGCCTCCGCGCTGGGCATGTCTATTCGCCAGCCGATGAGCACGACGCGTGCGGCGTCGGCTTCATCGCCGCCATCGACGGCGCGCCGCGCCGCGACGTGGTGCTGCACGCGATCCAGGCGCTGAAATGCGTGTGGCATCGCGGCGCGGTTGATGCAGACGGCAAGACCGGCGACGGCGCCGGCCTCCACGTGCAGGTGCCGCGCGCGTTCTTCGAGGAGGAAGTGCGCGCCACGGGCCACGCGCTGCGCAAGGGCCGGATCGGGATCGGCATGATCTTCCTGCCGCGAACCGATTACGGCGCCCAAGAAGCCTGCCGCACGATCGTGGAAACCGAATTGCTGCGCCAGGGCTGCTATATTTATGGCTGGCGTCAGGTGCCGATCGACGTCTCCGTCATCGGCGAAAAAGCCAACATCACACGCCCGGAGATCGAGCAGATCATGTTCGACATGGGCGAAAGCGACGACGCCGGCGCCGCCGAGCGCGATCTCTTCGTCGTACGGCGCCGGATCGAGCAGCAGGCCCGCGCCGCAGCGATCGAGAATTTCTACATCTGCTCGCTGTCGACGCGCTCGCTGATCTACAAGGGGATGTTCCTCGCCGAGCAGCTCTCGAACTTTTATCCCGACCTGCAGGACGACCGTTTCGTCTCGGCGATGGCGATCTTCCATCAGCGCTACTCGACCAACACATTCCCCTCCTGGCGCGCGGCTCAGCCGTTCCGCATGCTCGCGCATAACGGCGAGATCAACACGCTGAAGGGCAACGTCAATTGGATGAAGAGCCACGAGATCCGCATGGCGTCGGAGGCGCTGGGCGAGCGCGCGGCCGACATCAAGCCGATCATCCAGCCGGGCGCATCCGATTCAGCGGCGCTTGATGCGGTGTTCGAGGTGCTGTGCCGCGCGGGCCGCTCCGCGCCCATGGCGAAGACGCTGCTCATTCCTGAAGCGTGGCAATCGCGTGCGATGCCGCAATCGCACCGGGCGATGTACGCGTACTCGAACTCGGTGATGGAGCCGTGGGACGGGCCGGCCGCGATCGCGGCGACCGATGGGCGCTGGGTGATCGCGGGGCTCGACCGCAACGGCTTGCGGCCGCTGCGCTACGCCGTCGCCGACGACGGCCTTCTGTTCGTCGGTTCGGAGGCCGGGATGGTGCAGATCCCGGAGCAGAATGTGCTGAAGAAGGGCCGTGTGGGCCCCGGCGAGATGATCGGCGTGCATCTCGAACGCGGTGAATTGCTGAACGACCGCAAGATCAAGGACGAACTCGCGCGCAAGCACCCTTATGAAGTTTGGACGAGCGGGCTCGTCGAACTCGACACCATCATCGGTCCGGGGCCGGAGCCGCGGATGTTCGCGGACCGCGACGAATTGCGCCGCCGCCAGCTGGCGGCGGGCGTCTCCATCGAAGATCTTGAGATGGTGCTCCATCCGATGGTGGAGGACGCCAAGGAGCCTGTCGGCTCGATGGGCGACGACGCGCCGCTCGCGGTGCTGTCGCAGCGCTACAGGCCGCTCTCGCACTTCTTTCGCCAGGATTTCTCGCAGGTCACCAACCCGCCGATCGACTCGCTGCGCGAGGACCGGGTGATGAGTCTGCGCACGCGCTTCCGCAATCTCGGCAACGTGCTGGCGCAGGAGCAGAGCCAGGTCGAGGTGTTCACGCTGGAGAGCCCTGTCATCTCCACGGGCATGTTCGAGCGGCTGAAGGAGCATCTCACCGGCCGTTTCGAGGAAATCGATTGCGTGTTCGATGTCGGGCCCGAGGGCGCTGCGGACGGCGCGCTCAAGGCGTCGCTCGAGCGCATCTGCAAGCAGGCGGAGGACGCCGTCCGGTCCGGCACGTCGCATCTCGTGCTGACAGACGAGCGGATCGACGAGACTGCGGCGGCGATCCCAATGATCCTGGCGACCGGCGCTGTGCACACGCACCTCGTCAAGAACGGGCTGCGCACCTACACCTCGATCAATGTTCGCTCCGCGGAGTGCATGGACACGCACTATTTCGCAGTGCTGATCGGCGTCGGCGCGACGACGGTGAACGCCTATCTGGCGCAGGACTGCATCGCGCAGCGCCATGCGCGGGGGCTCTTCGGCGATCGCACGCTCGGCGAATGCGTGAAGCGCTTCCTCGATTGCGTCGATGCGGGGCTGCTCAAGATCATCTCGAAAATGGGCATCTCGGTGATCTCGTCCTATCGCGGCGCCTATAATTTCGAGGCGCTGGGGCTCTCGCGCGCCATGGTCGCGGAATATTTTCCCGGCATGTCATCGCGCATCTCGGGGATCGGCCTGTCGGGCGTGCAGCGCCGCGCGGCGGAAATCCACCGGCGTGCGTTCGACGACGACGCCGTCGCGCTGCCGATCGGGGGCTTCTACAAGTTCCGCCAAGCCGGCGAAACCCATGCGCACTCGGCGGAGACCATTCACGCGCTGCAGGACGCGGTCGCGCGCGAGAGCTTCCAGGCGTTCAAGAAGTACTCGGCGATGATCTGGGATGCGCCGCCGACGAGCCTGCGCCACCTCATGGAATTCCGCCGGCGCGACCGCAAGGCCGTGCCGATCGAGGAAGTGGAATCCATCACCGAAATTCGCAAGCGGTTCGTGACGCCGGGGATGTCTCTCGGCGCGCTCTCCCCGGAAGCGCACCGGACGCTTAACATCGCCATGAACAGGATCGGGGCCAAATCCGATTCCGGCGAAGGCGGCGAAAACCCCGCCCATTACGCGCCGGCGCCGAACGGCGACAACGCCAACTCGGCCATCAAGCAGGTCGCTTCGGGCCGCTTCGGCGTGACGGCTGAATATCTCAACCAGTGCCGCGAGATCGAGATCAAGGTCGCGCAGGGCGCCAAGCCCGGCGAAGGCGGGCAGCTGCCGGGCTTCAAGGTCACCGAAGAGATCGCGCGCTTCCGCCATTCGACGCCGGGCGTGATGTTGATCTCGCCGCCGCCGCACCACGACATCTATTCGATCGAGGATCTGGCGCAGCTCATCTACGATCTTAAGCAGATCAATCCCGAGGCGCGGGTCTGCGTGAAGCTCGTTGCGCGCTCGGGGATCGGGGCGATCGCCGCCGGCGTCGCCAAGGCGAAGGCCGACGTGATCCTGATCTCGGGGCATGTCGGGGGCACCGGCGCCTCGCCGCTCACCTCGATCAAGCACGCCGGCGTGCCGTGGGAGCTCGGTCTCACCGAAGCGCACCAGGTGCTCACGCTCAACAATCTGCGCCATCGTGTGGCGCTGCGCGCGGACGGGGGCATGCGCACCGGGCGCGATATCGTGATGGCCGCGATGATGGGCGCTGAGGAGTACGGCGTCGGCACCGCCGCATTGGTCGCCATGGGCTGCATCATGGTGCGGCAATGCCATTCAAACACCTGCCCGGTGGGCGTGTGCACGCAGGACAGCAAGCTGCGCGAGAAATTTTCCGGCTCGCCGGAGAAGGTGGTGAACCTGATGAGCTTCATCGCGGAAGAGGTGCGCGAAATCCTCGCCGAGCTCGGCTTCCGCTCGCTCAGAGACGTGATCGGACGCACGGACCTGCTCGCGCAGATCCATCGCGGCGCCCAGGATCTCGACGATCTCGATCTCAATCCGCTCTTGGTGCAGGCAGACCCGGGTCCGAACCCGCGCTATTGCACGCTCGAGGGCCGCAACGAAGTGCCCGACAGCCTCGACCTTGAGATCGTGCGCGACGCGCAGCGGTTCCTGGAAGACGGCGAGAAGATGCAGCTCACCTATTCGGTGCGCAACACGATGCGCGCGATCGGCACGCGCGTCTCGTCGCACATCGTGCGCAAGTACGGCATGAAGGGGCTCTCGCCGGGCCAGCTCACGATCGAGCTGCGCGGCGCGGCGGGCCAGTCGCTGGGCGCGTTCGCTGTGCAGGGGTTGAAGCTCAAACTCTTCGGCGAGGCCAACGATTATGTCGGCAAGGGGCTTTCGGGGGCGACGATCGTCGTGCGGCCGATGGCGTCCAGCACATTGGAGAGCAGCGACAACGTCATCATCGGCAACACGGTGCTCTACGGCGCGACCTCGGGGCGGTTGTTCGCGGCGGGGCAGGCGGGCGATCGCTTTGCGGTGCGCAATTCGGGCGCGGTCACCGTTGTGGAAGGCTGCGGCTCCAACGGCGTTGAGTACATGACCGGCGGCATGGCGGTTATCCTTGGTCCGGTCGGGGAGAACTTCGCGGCGGGCATGACCGGGGGCATGGCGTTCGTGTTCGACGATGCGCTGGATGAGAAGCTCAATCCCGCAAGCGTGGTCTCCGAGCCGCTTGGATCGGACTATTGGGAGGAGGTGCTGCGCAAGCTGATCGAGGAACACGAGGCCGAAACCGGCTCCAGGCACGCCGCGCGCATTCTCGCCGATTGGGCGACCGAACGATCGCGGTTTGTGTGCGTGTGTCCGAAGGAGACGCTGGCGCTGCTCAAACATCCCTTGCGCGATGAGCCGCGGGGGCGCTCGGCTGCCCCGCGCCCCCGGGCGCGCGGTGCATCCAAGGCGTGAGCCGGTGATAGTCTTCGGGCGCGGCCTGCGCGTATGATCGCGACCAGGGCGCGCGCAAGCGCCACCGGAGGCCCCATGAGCGATCTCGTCGCCCGCGCCCGCGCACAGCGCGACGCCATCCTGCGCCACCGCGACGAAATGACCGCCGCGCGGCGCATGCCTGACGCGCTCGCGTCGGCGCTGGCGCCCGATGGCTTTTTCCGGATGGCAGCCCCCAAGGCGTATGGCGGCCTGGAAACGCCGCCGCTCGAGATGTTCGAGACCATCGAGGCGCTTGCGGAGACGGATGCGTCCGCCGCCTGGTGCGTGATGATCGCGGCGACGACGAGCGTGCTCGGCGCCTACCTGCCGGAGAGTGAAGCGCGTTCGGTGTTCGCCGACCCGCTGTCGATCGCGACCGGCGTCTATGCGCCCATGGGCAAGGCGGAGCTGGACGGCGATAGCTACGTCGTCTCGGGTCGATGGAAATGGAACAGCGGCGGCCAAGTCTCGCACTGGCTCTGCGGGGGCTGCGTGCTGTTCGAAAACGGCGCGCCGCAGCCTGGCGCAGACGGCGCGCCGTCGCATCGCATGATGCTTTTTCCCGCGCATGAGGCGGAGTTCATCGACACGTGGCGCACGAGCGGGCTTAAGGGCACCGGTTCCGGCGACATGGCGGTCGCGCGAATTCGCGTCCCGCGCGGGCGGAGCGTTTCGCTTGTGGACGATGCGCCGCGCGTGAACGCGCCGCTCTATGCGTTCCCGGTGTTCGGTTTACTCTCGATCGGGATCGCCGCGGTCGCCTCGGGCAATGCACGCGGCGCGCTGGACGAGTTCGCGGCCGCGGCTGCGAGCAAGAAGCTGCCCGGCGGCCGCACGCTGGCGTCGCGCGGTGCAGTGCAGGGCGCGTACGCCGGCGCCTATGCGGAGGTTGCGGCGGCGCGGGCGCTGCTGCTGCAGGAGATCGATGCGGCGCAACGCGCGGCCTCCGCCGGCGCCGCGCTGGATGCGACGCAGCGTGCTCGCGTGCGCCTCGCCGCCACGCACCTGACTCGCACGGCGGCGCACAATGTGCGGGTGGTGCAGGACCTTGCCGGGGGTGGAAGCGTCTTCCTCGACGATCCGCTCAACCGGCGTCTCGTCGACGCACAGACCATGACCGCGCACATGATGGTCGCGCCGGCGACCATGGAACTCACAGGGCGCGCGCTGCTCGGCCTCACGGTGGGAACAAGCGAGCTCTGAAGCTCTGCGTTTTTCGCTACGCGGTTTTCGTTTTTGCAGAGCTGCCCGGCCGATCCATCGGCTGCATAGCGCGGCCGCATGGGTCCTTTGCGAAAACCGTCGCCAGGATGTGGCGAGATCAAGGCTCGCGCGCACGCGTGCTTTCAAGCTGTCCCACGTTCGCCATATCGCCGCCCTCTCGATGGGGAATGTTTGTTTAACGGGAGCGGTCCGGGGCTGGAGCGATGCAGGCTCTTCCTGCGTGGATCGACGATCCCTCCTGGCGGCCGCGTCATGAGCCGGGGCGCGTCTCGCCAGGCGAAGGCCAGAGGGATCAACGGAGGTGAACCGTATGGACCACGATTTCTGCACGACGGACGGCGCACGTCGCTTGAAGCAGCGGATCGAAGAATACTGGCGTGAGCGCGGCTACGATGTCGACATCAAGCTCGTCGATGCGGGCTTCGTCGCCGCGATGCGTTCGGCGCGCACCGACGTGCGCAGCAATATGGTCAATGGGCTCCCGACACGTCGCCAGCCGGGCGATGAGCGCATGTCGCGCATGCAGGTGGCCTGACCGGTTCCGGCTCAACCGCGCGGCGTGAGAAGGCGCCGCGCGGCGCCTTCGATCTCGCTGAAGCTGTCGACAACCATGTCTGCGCCGAGTTCCTCCGCCGGCGCGTCGAGATAACCGAACGAGACCAGCACGATTGGCGCGCCGGCGCCGCGTGCTGCGCCGACATCCGTGGATGAATCGCCGATCATGACAGCGCGCGCTATCGCGCCGCCCGCGCGCGTGACGGTTTCGATCAGATGTCGGGGATCGGGCTTGCGCGCGGTGGCAGCGTCCGCGCCGACGATCGCCGCAAACCAGTCGGCGAGCCCCAGCGCGTGCAGCAGCGCTTCCGACAACGCCGTGCGCTTGTTTGTGCAGACCGCCAGGGTTGCGCCCGCGTCGCGCAGCGCCCGCAGTGTTTCCGCGGCGCCGGGGAAGGGCCGGCTCTGGCCGGCGATGTCGGCGCGGTAGAAATCAACGAAGCGGAGCGTGAGCGCGTCGAGCCGCTCATCGGAGAACCGGACGCCGGTTAACGTCGCGGCCTGCGCGATCATGGCGCGCGCGCCATGTCCTACGATGCGGCGCACGGCGGCGACGCTGACGGGGGCCAGGCCCTCCAGCTCCAGGGTCTGGTTCAGGGCCCGGACGAGGTCGGGCGCGGTGTCGACGAGCGTGCCGTCGAGATCGAAGGCGATGACCGCGCCCGCAAGATCTCCCCTCGCCGACTGGGCGGCGGCGTCCGTTTTCAACATCGTCTCCCGTCCGCGGCGGGGTTGCGCTAGAACGACGCTCGGATTCGAGCAAGCCGGAGCGACAGTTTGCCCAGCGAGACAACACGGGTCGGGACGCCGCGGGCCGCGATCATCCTCGCGGCGGGGCAGGGCACGCGGATGAAGTCCGCCCTGCCCAAGGTGCTCCACAAGGTCGGCGGGAAGCCGCTGATCGGCTGGGCGATCGATCTGGCGCTGGCCTGCGCATGCGCCCCCGCCGTGGTGGTGGTTGGGGCCGGGATGGCGGGGTTGCGGGAGCTGGTCACCGCGCGGCTGGGGGAGGGCTCAGTCGCTGTCCAGGAGACGCCGCGCGGGACCGCCGACGCCGTCAGCGCGGCGCGGGCGGCGTTGGCGGGGTTCGAGGGCGATGTCGTCATTCTCTACGGGGACGCGCCGCTGGTGCGCGCGGAAACAGTGGAGGCCATGTTCGCGCTGCGGCGAGAGCGGGGCGGCCTGGTCGTGCTGGGCTTCGACGCCGCCGATCCGACCGGCTACGGGCGGCTCATTCTAGACGGCGAAGGGGCGGTCGCACGCATCGTGGAAGAGCGCGACGCCACGCACGAGGAACGGCGCGTGGCGTTCTGCAATTCCGGCGTCGTGGTCGCCGATGCGGGACAGCTCTTCCAGCTGCTGTCGATGGTCCGGAATGACAACGCCAAAGGCGAGTTCTATCTCACCGACGTGGTCGGCCTCGCGCGCTCGGCCGGGTTCAAGACGCACGCCGCGCACGCTGAAGAGAACGAAGTGCTGGGCGTCAATTCCCGCGTCGATCTCGCTGAAGCGGAAGCGGCGTTCCAGCAGCGCGCGCGCCGCGCGGCGCTTGAAGGCGGCGTCACGATGATCGCGCCGGAGACCGTGTACTTCTCCCACGACACCTGCATCGGCCGGGACGTTACGATCGAGCCGAACGTCTATTTCGCAGAAGGCGTGACGATCGGCGCGGGCACGGTGATCCACGCCCATTGCCATTTCGAGCGGACGCATGTCAGCGAGAATTGTGAGATCGGCCCGTTCGCGCGGTTCCGTCCGAATGCACGGCTCGAGCGCAAAGTGAAGATTGGGAATTTCGTCGAAGTGAAGAACTCCACGCTCGGCGAAGGGGCGAAGGCCAATCACCTTGCCTATATCGGCGACGCCGATGTCGGCGCGCGCTCCAACCTCGGCGCGGGCGCCATCACCTGCAATTATGACGGCTTCGACAAGCATCGCACCACGATCGGCGAGGACGTGTTCGTCGGCACCGACACCGCCCTGGTGGCCCCGGTGACGCTCGGCGCGCGCGCCTACACCGCCGCCGGCAGCGTGATCACCAAGGACGTCGCGGCCGGGGCGCTGGCGCTGGGGCGCGCGCGGCAAACGGAGATCGAGGGTTGGGCGGATCGTTTTCGCAAAGCCAAGAGCGCTGAAAAGGCCGCGCGCAAGGCAGATAAGGGCAAGGCCGAATGAGCGCCGACACCGCAAAGATCAACGCCGCCATGGCTGCACTCGATTATGTGCGCGAGGGCATGACAGTGGGCCTCGGCAGCGGGTCGACGGCGGCGCATTTCGTCCGGCTGCTTGGCGAGCGGGTGCGCCAGGGGCTGGTCGTGCTCGGCGTGCCGACGTCGGAGGCGACGCGCAGCCTGGCCGAAGCCGCGGGCGTTCCGCTCGTCGATATCGAGCGCGTGACGCGGATTCATGTTTCGGTGGACGGCGCAGACGAGATCGATCCCGGCTTCAACCTGATCAAGGGCGCTGGCGGCGCCTTGCTGCGCGAGAAGATCGTTGCGGCGGCGGCCGATCATTTCATCGTCATCGGCGACGACACCAAGCCGGTGCCGGTGCTGGGCGCGTTTCCGCTGCCGATCGAGGTGACGCCGTTCGGGTTTTCGCTGACGGCGGGGCGCATCTTCGAGGCGCTGCGCGAGACCGGCTGCCGCGGCGACGACGTCACGTTGCGCCCGGGCGCCGAGGAGGCGCTCCCCTACATCACGGACAACGGCAACATCATCCTCGACGCCGCGGCGCAGATGATCCCGAACCCGCACGCGCTCGCCGCCGCGTTGAAGCGCATTCCGGGCGTCGTGGAGCACGGCCTCTTCTTGGACATGGCCCGCACCGTCATCATCGGCCGCGACGAGGACGCGTTGATCCAAGAGAAGGAATAAGGGTTGCGCGACGCGGGCCGGCTCGAAGCCGGCGGTCCAAGGCCCCATGGTCGGAGTAGCTGGATTTGAACCAACGACCCCCACGTCCCGAACGTGGTGCTCTACCAGGCTGAGCTATACTCCGACGGAGGC
>WGOB01000076.1 GCA_016124255.1 Alphaproteobacteria bacterium
CGTGTTCGCGGGCAGCGGCGTCGGCAAATCGGTGCTGCTCTCGATGCTGGCGCGCAATGCGGCGGCCGACGTGATCGTGATCGGGCTGATCGGCGAGCGCGGCCGCGAGGTGCGCGAATTCATCGACGATACGCTTGGCGCGGAAGGGCTCGCGCGCTCCGTCGTCGTGGTGGCGACGAGCGATGAGCCGGCGGCGCGGCGGCGGCTGGCGCCGAAGACGGCGTGCGCGATCGCAGAGCATTTCAGAGACCAGGGGCTCGACGTGCTCTTGCTGCTCGACAGCGTGACGCGGTTTGCGCTGGCGCAGCGCGAGATCGGCCTCGCGGCCGGCGAACCGCCGACGACGCGCGGCTATACGCCCTCGGTGTTCGCGGAATTGCCGAAGCTTCTGGAGCGCGCGGGCCCGGGCGTGGAGGGTGTCGCCAAGACCGGCTCGATCACCGGGCTCTTCACCGTGCTGGTCGACGGGGATGATCACAACGAACCGATCGCGGACGCGGTGCGCGGGATTCTCGATGGGCACATCGTGATGGAGCGCAGCATCGCGGAGCGCGGGCGCTATCCGGCGATCAACATCCTCAAATCGCTCTCGCGGCTGATGCCGATGTGCCATGCTGACGACGAGAACGCGCTGGTCGCACGGGCGCGGGCGCTGATGAGCGTCTATGCCGAGATGGAGGAGCTGATCCGCATCGGCGCCTACAAGGAAGGCGCGGACGCGGAGATCGACGAAGCGATCCGCCGGCGGGCGGCGCTTGAAGACGTGCTGAAGCAGGGGCGGGATCAGCGCAGCGATTTCGCGGAGAGCTTCGCGATGCTGCGCCAGGCGCTGGACGCATAGGCGAAAGATGAAAGCGCTCAGTACACTGATCAAATTGGCGCAGGCGGAGGTGAAGCGATGCCAGCGTGCGCTGGGCGAGGCGCAGCGGCTGCATGCGCGCGCGCTGACACGGATCGCGGATCTCGATGTAAGGATTGCAGGCGAGCAGGCGTTCGCGGCGAAGGCGGCGAGCGCGTGGAGCACGTATGGCGGCTATGCCGCGGCGCGGGCGGAGGATCGGCGCGCGCTCAATGCAGAGGCCGCGGCGTACGCGGCGCACGAGGGCGTGCTGCGGGAGGCGCTGGCGCAGGCGCATGTGGCGCTGAAAAAGCTGGAGAAGCTGGCCGAACTCGATGCGGCGCGGGCGACGGAGGCGGCGGCGCGGGCGGAACAAGCGGCGCTGGATGAAACCGCAACGATGCGGGCGGCGCGCGCGCGGCTTTCGGAATGAGGCGAACATCGTTCGCTGAATCCTGAACGTTTGACATTTTCATCAGCGCGTGACTTGGTGCGGCGTCATCAGGAGGAGCGGCCATGGGCGAACGCGTGCTGGTCACGGGCGGATCGGGATTCATCGGCGCGCACACGATCGTGCAGGCGCTCAACGCCGGACATCAGGTGACGACGACGATCCGGTCACCTGCCCGGCAGGACGAGGTGCGCACGGTCGTGCGGGCCGGCGGCGCCGATCCCTCTGGGCTGACGTTCAAGTTCGCGGATTTGATGAAGGACGAGGGATGGGCCGACGCGGTCGCGGGGCAGGCGTATGTGCTTCACGTCGCGTCGCCGTTTCCCCCGACGGTGCCGAAGCACGAGGACGAACTCATCGTGCCGGCGCGGGAGGGGACGTTGCGGGTGCTGAAGGCGGCGAAGGCGGCGGGGGTGAAGCGCGTCGTCGTCACGTCGTCGATGGCGGCGGTGGCGTACGGACATGCCAAGGGCAAGCCGGACCGTCCGTATACGGAGAATGACTGGACCGATCCGAACGGCCTCGACGTGCGCGCGTACGTGAAGTCGAAGACGATTGCAGAGCGCGCGGCGTGGGATTGGGCGCGCGCGAACGGGCAGGAGATGGCCGTGGTCAATCCGTCCGCGGTGCTGGGGCCGGTGCTGGGGCAGGATTATTCGACCTCGATCGAGCTGGTGAAGAAGTTGATGGAAGCGGCGATGCCGGGGTGTCCGCGGCTCGGGTTCATGATCGTGGACGTTCGCGACGTGGCCGACCTGCACCTGCGCGCCATGACCGATCCCGCGGCGGCGGGGGAGCGGTTCCTCGCGTGCAGCGGCGACTTCATGTGGATGCAGGATGTGGCGCATGTGCTGCGCGACCGGATGGGGGACGCGGCGCGGAAGGTCCCGACCGGCAGCGTCCCAGACTGGCTGGTGCGGTTCCTCTCCAACATCGATCCGGTGGTGAAGCAGATCGTGCCGGAGCTTGGGCGCGAGCGGCCGTGCACATCGGAGAAGGCGCAGCGGCTGCTCGGCTGGGCGCCGCGCAGCCCGGAAGACGCGATCGTGGCGACGGCGGAGAGCCTGGTCGCGCTCGGGATGGTGAAGGGGCTTGCGAAGGCCGCTTAAGCGGCGCAGTTCTAGAAATTCGGGCCGGAGTTCTAGAATGGGCGTGAGCATCAAGGATCCCGAAGCGGAGCGGCTGCTGCGTGCGCTGGCCGACAAGCTCGATGTCGGGCTGACGGAGGCAGTGCGCGTCGCCGTGCAGGAGGCTCTCGACCGCCGCCAGCGCGAGACACAGGACGCGGACGTTGACCGGTTGCTGGCGTGGTTCCGATCCCTTGAGGTGGTCGACGATCGTCCGATCGATGACCTCATGGCCGACCTGATGGACGAGAATGACGCCGGGAACGGACGGACGTGATCGTCGATACGTCGGCGCTGATCGAGGTCCTGTTCGCGGGCCCGCATGCCTCCGCGGTTGAATTGCGGCTGCGCGGGGCGCAATCACTCGCCATGTCGGCTGTTTCGCTCGTGGAAGCGCACATAGTCGTACGAAGAAGACTGGCGGCCGCGGTGGCATCGCAGGCTGCGGCGAATCTCGATGCGCTGAACGGCGCGCTGGGACTGACGATTGAGCCCGTCGATGCGGCGATGGCCCGGGCGGCGATCGAGGCATACGCCCGCTACGGCAAAGGCGCGGGCGGCGCGCTCAATTTCGGCGATTGCTTTGCGTACGCCCTTGCCAGAGTGCGCAATGATTCATTGCTGTTCGTTGGCGAGGACTTCAGACGCACTGACGTGCTGGCCGCGATGTGAGGCGCCTTGTCGAAATCGCGCGCGGGCGAACGTCAAGGAGGCGACCGCGGCTTGCATGGCGCAATGCTGCGGCGCGGAGGATGAGCGATGAAGTACGTGATCCTGATCTATGGCGCGGAAGCGGAGTGGGCGGGGCAGAGCCCGGACGACATGGCCAAGGGCATGGAGGCCTATTTCGCCTATTCCGATGCGCTGGCCAAATCGGGCAAGGCGATTACGGGCCAGGAGCTGGCGCCGGTCGCGACGGCGAAGACGGTCAGGGTGCGCGGCGGCGCGCCGGTCGTCGCCGATGGGCCGTTTGCGGAGACTAAAGAGCAGCTCGGCGGCTTCTATCTGATCGAGGCCGAGGACGAGGCCGACGCGCTTGCGTGGGCGGCGCGCTGCCCCGGCGCGCAACACGGGACGATCGAACTCAGGCCCTGCATCGAGCATTGATGCATCGGGCATTGATGTTTCGAGCGTTGCAGCGATGAGCGCGGCGCGCCTTGCGGAGCGGGTTGCGCGGGAGAGCTATGGCCGGCTCATCGCGCAGCTTGCGGCGCGGACGCGCGATGTCACTGCGGCGGAGGATGCGCTGAGCGAGGCGTTCGCCGCGGCGCTGAAGACGTGGCCGCACACCGGCGCGCCGGAGAATCCCGAAGCCTGGTTGTTCACGGCGGCGAAGCGAAAGCTGATCGACGCCGCGCGGCGCGCCGCCACCGTGCGCGCGGGCGAAGCGGCGCTGATCCGCGCGGCGGAGGAGATCGAGGCCGAGATGGCGGCGCGCGAACCGGGAGACCGGCGCCTCGGGCTCTTGTTCGCGTGCGCGCATCCCGCGATCGATCCAGGCGCGCGCACGCCGCTCATGCTGCAGGCGGTGCTTGGGCTGTCGGGCGCGCGGATCGCGGCGGCGTTCATGGTTGCGCCGGCGGCGATGAGCCAAAGGCTGGTCCGGGCGAAGAAGAAGATCGCCGAGGCGGAGATTCCGTTCGATGTTCCGCCTGCGGAGGAATGGGCGCCGCGCCTCGGCGCTGTTCTGGAAGCGGTCTATGCGGCCTATGCCGAAGGCTGGACGGATGCGCGCGGCGAAGACGCGGAACGGCGCGCGCTGGCGGAGGAAGCGCTGTGGCTGGCGCGGATCGCTTCGCAGCAGGCGCGCACGCCGGAGGCGGCGGCGCTGGTCGCGCTCATCCTGATGCTGGAGGCGCGCAGGCCGGCGCGGCGCGATGCGGCGGGCGGGTATGTGCCGCTGGACGCGCAGGACGTGCGCCTTTGGCGCAAAGAATGCGTGGAGGAGGCGATCCAGATCATGGCCGGGCTTGCACCGTATACGGAGGAAGCCGGGCGGTTCCAGATCGAGGCGGCGATCCAGCATGCACACATGGCGCGCTATTTCGCACTGCCGGTGAACTGGGGTGTGATCGAAAGCCTCTATGTGCAGCTGGGCGCGATCGTCGACTCGCCGGCGGTGCGGCTCAACGCAGCAGCGGCGCGGGCGCGGCATGCGCCGCCAGGCGAAGCGCTCTCCGCGCTCGACGCGCTGGTCGCGGATGCGGCGGCGCTCAGGAGCTACCAGCCGTACTGGGCGCTGCGCGCCGATCTGCTCGCGCGGCTTGGGCGGCGCGAGGCGGCGCGTGCGGCGTACGACGAAGCGATCGCGCGGGAGCGGGACGGCGCGGTGCGGCGGTTTCTGCTCGGCCGGCGTGAGGCGCTTTAGCGCGTTCAACGACCTGATTGGATCGGGCCGCAGGCTCCATGTTTTTTGTTGGTCGCACTTTCTGCCGCTCAACCGGCCTCCGCTTGAGCGGAAACTGCTCCTAACGGCGGGGGCGATCCTCCTCCAGCCGGAAGAGGACGCGCAGATTGACCGGCGTGCCGGCGGCGTCGGAGCCGTCGGCGCGCTCGGGCGCGTGACGGAAGGTGCGCGCGACGCGCAGCGCGGCGATGCCGAAGCCGGCGTTGGCGGGGGCCTCGGAGAGGCGTTCGCAATCGAGCCGGCCGTCGCCTTCCACCAAGCAGCGCAGCGAGGCTTCGCCTTCGCGCCCGCGTTCGAGCGCACGGCTCGGATAATAGGCGGACAGACGGCGCGCGCTGGGCATGCGGCTCCAGTTCGGGCGGCGCACGCCGGGGACAACGATCTCGTCGGATTCTGCGACGTCGGCGCCGGAGGTGGCGACGCTTGCGGGCCTGACGCCGATGACCGCTTCGGCGGGCTCGTCCGCAGGGCGGGCGCGGCGCGTCGGCGCCGGGGCGGGCGCGGACGTCTCGATCATGGCGGCCTCGGCTTCGGCGTCGGCGGCGGCGATGTCGGCGGAGAGATCGTCGTCTTGCGAGAGCGGGCCCGCGTAGGGCAGGTCGGCGGCGGCCATCTCCGCGTCGGGTTGGCTGGGGGCGTACGTCCGCCAGGCGTAGTAGCCGCCGCCCGCGAGGATGGCGATCGCCGCAGCGGCGCCGGCCCAGATCAGCGCGGACCGCATCGGCGAGGGGCCATCATCCTTGGTCGCACGCAGCGTGCTGGGGCGATCGCGGTTGTCCTGGCTCATGGGGGGTCCTTTCAGACGTGCTGACCTGCTGCTGCAACGCGCCGGCCGCGCAGCGGTTCCCTCTTGCGGCGGCGCGGGGACGCGTTCAAGCACGCGGCGCTATGCGCGCGGCAGCGCAGGGGTTCGTCCATGGTGCAGATTTACGGCCACCCGTTTGCGGCGTTCACCTGGAAGGCCGCAATTGCGCTCTACGAGCGCGATGTGGCGTTCGAGTTCCTGATGCTGGACGGGGATCATCCGGAGCATCTGGCGGCGGTCGCGCGGCTTTCGCCGACCGGGCAGTTTCCGGTGCTGGTCGACGGCGACCGGACTGTGATCGAGTCCGCCGCGGTGATCGAATATCTCGATCTGCATTTCGGCGATGCGCCGCCGATGGTCCCGGCCGATGCGCGCGCCGCGATCGAGGCGCGGCAGATGGACAGCGTGTTCGACGATTACGTGATGGGGCCGGTGCAACGGATGGTGTTCGCGGTGCTGCGCGCGGAGGGGAAGCGCGACCCGTACATCGCGGCGGAGGTGCAGGCGACGCTGGACAAGAGCTATGCGTGGCTGGACCGCTGGTTCGCGGGGCGGACGTGGGCGGCGAACGAGACCTTTGGGCTTGCCGAGTGTGCGGCGGCGCCGGCGCTGCATTATGCGCGCTGGGCGTTTCCGATCCCGGCTGCGCACGCGGCGCTGCACGCGTACCGCGCGCGGGTGATGGCGCGGCCGTCCGTGGCGCGCGTGATCGACGAGGCGCGGCCGTGGCGGGAGAATTTTCCGCTGAAGGATCGGGGCCCGGCGCCGGATTGAGCGCGGCTCTTGGAGGGGCCTAGAGCATCTTCCGACCATACGCGATCGCCCCTGCGATCGAATGGCCGGAAAAAGATGCTCTACACACTTGAATAGAGAGCAACTTTATCCGGCCTCGGAATCGCAAAGCGATTCCAGTCGGTCGGATGTTGCTCTAGCCGGAGAATTCCTCCGACAGCTCCTGCGGCGTGGCGAACTTGACGCGGCTTGGATTCATCCCGGCGGTCTCTTCGACCAGACGCGTGATGGTTTCACGATAGGCGGCGATCAGGCGCTGCTCGAACTTGTCGATGTCGACGAAATTCGGAACAGGAAACGCGCCGAGAAGCCGACGCAACCGAATGTAGCTGGTCGAGACCGTCAAGGCGATCAACGGCGTCGCGTAATCCGTGATATAGGGACCGGCAGTGTTGAACACCATCGGCCGGAAGAAGTCGGCGTCCTTGTATTCGCGGCCGCGGAAGTACGTCGGCAGGCCTTCCAATACGCGCTGATCATCGTTGACCGAATTCAGCGTCGTCGGCAGCACGACGCACAGGGCGCGGATGTCTTTGGTTTCGCGGCGGCCTTGCTTTTGCAGCCGCGCGATCAAGCCATAGTCGTTGGCGATGACGCGCCGGACGAAATTGTAGAAATAGCCCGTGGCGATGCCGCTCGCCGCGGACGCATCGACCAAGGCGCTGCCATAGAAGTGCTCGATCGGGTTGGAGCGCAGCGGCGCGAAACTGCCGCTGGCGACATAGGCCGACAGCGCTTCCAGCAAGGACGGCGTCAGTCGCTCAACAGTGAAGTCATCCACGCCGACCACTTTCAGCCGACGCAGATAGAACGGCAGATCGCCGACAGCAGCGCTGTTGTCGATCACGATGGTCGGCCGGCCTAGCGCATGCAGCATGCTGAGCTCGTAAAACACGTTCGCCGAGCGCTGCGAAATGTCGGCGATGGCCAAATCGGCCTGGTCAATGCTGAGGAATGCGAACTCGGGGATGTCGCCGCTCGGCAAGTCGTGCGCCGACACCGGAACGAACTGAACGTCGATGTTGCGCTCGGCGAAGCGCTCGTTGCAGGCGCGCAACGCCTCGGCGATGTTCGGCAGATGCGCGCTGATCGGCACGCCGGCGCCGTCCTCTCGGTCCGCCATCGGGCCGATGATCACCACCGATAGCCGCTTGCGATTTGTCACCATAGCGCCGCCACCCGCCGGAAGCCCTGTTAACAAGTCTAGCTAAATGGTTAATTTGTCAACGGATCTTGCGGCATCGTCGGCGCCGACGGGGCAAGCGACGCGCGTTTCCGCCGCCAGGGCGCTTAATCGTTCGTTAACCGACCTCACCAAAGCCTCTCCGCGCGCAGACGGCGCTCCGACAGCCGGCGAGCAGGAGGCGAGCGATGGCCCAACCCGAAAGCACTACCCTGACTCTTCGGCAAATCAGGGAGCGCACTGATCCGGAAACCGCCGCGCGCATTCAATATTCCAAGGATCCGCTGATCCACATGAAGCTGCTCGAGGCCTGCAACGGAGATGTCGCCCGCCTCACGAGCGAGATCGCGCGGCAGGTGGTCTTCACGTCAGAAGCCGACACGAACCGCGGCAGCATCGAAAAGGGCTTCCGCGATCGCTACGGCGACTGACGGCAACCGCAAGAACACCTTGCCGGAGCGCATGTCGTGGGTATGGGCATCAGCTTGATCCGTCGTGGGTACGATCGATCGTATTCGGCCCCCGGCGGCTGCGGGTCGTCGCATGCGTTCGACGGCATGACGCTGGCGCAGATTGTCGAAGCCGTGCGCCTGCTCCGCATGCTCGGCGATCGGACTCTTCTCGACATTTACAACCGGGCCGAAGCGGCGGCCTGCAAAGGCTCAACCAGGCTCGGCGGCAAGGTCGACGAGAAGATCGAACTTCTCGCCGTTGCTTCGGAGGTGAAGGTTGGCGACGCGCCTGCCGGGCCCCGGAAACATCGCCGCCAGCACTAGCGTAAGCTGCGCGGCTTCGGCTTGCGCGTCCGCCCGCCCACGACCAGGCACGATATTGGTGAACTTCAGGCCGCGCAGCGCATCGACGTCACCGGACGCTGCAAGCGCCAAACCCAGCGCCTGCGCCACTTTCACCGCGGTTTGGGCCGAGCGCTTGCAGTCGGAGACGACGGCTTCTTCCTTGTAGGGCCGCTCAACACGAATCCAGAAGAGCTCATCCTCCGCCATGCTGATCTGGACGGAATAGTCATCCTGGCGCACGAGCCACGGGGAGGGATCGGGGGACTCGCTTGCGTTCCTTCGCCGCCAGTTGAAGATTTTTGCCATGCCCGCACCCGCTTTTCCTAGCGTTTAACCACACCTCCCCCGTTTCCCCAAACTGCGGCAAGCGCGCTCTGCCGTGGGGAGACAGGGGCGTAGCGACGGCGGTGAACGCGGGGCGGCGGCGATCGCGGCCCGCGTGCGGCCTACGCGAAGAGCTTGGCCCAGTTGCGGGGTTTGCGCTTCTTCCAGTGGCCGCGGTGGTAGGCGTCGGAGACGATGACGGGCGCGACGGTGGTGGCTTCGGCGAAGACCATCTGTTCGTGGACGGTCTGCACTTTACCCCAGCTTGCAGCCTCCTGCAGCGTTGAGGAGGAGCAGGCGCCGTCGCGCACGTCGGCCACGGTGATCTGCACGGCGTATTTGTGCATCTCGACATCCTCGTGGCCCAGGATTTCGGCGCAGACGACGGTGTCCTGTGCGAAATTCTTCGGCACGCCGCCGCCGATCATGAAGAGGCCGGTGGCGCCGGCGGCGAGCTTGATGTCGGTCAGCTCACGGAAGTCGGCGACGGAATCAATCGTGAGATAAGGCTTCTTCGCCTTCATGCGATCGACCTGGTGCTTCACCAGGCCGAAGCCGGCGGAGCTGTCGGTGAAGGCGGGGCAAAAGATCGGCACGCCTTTCTTGTAGGCGGTCTCGATCAGGGAGCCTTTCTTCTTGGCGGCGCCCTCGGCGCGCCACTTGCCAAGCTCCCAGATGAATTCGCGCGAGGAATAGGGACGCGGTTCAAGCGCATCGGCGATGCGGCCGATCGTGTGATCGACGGCCTGCAGCTCCTCCTCGTCGATATAGGTGTCGTAGATGCGGTCGATGTAGAGCGCGCGCAGGGTGTTGTCGTCGGGGATTTCGCGCGCCTGGTAGTGCTTGAAGCCGAGCGCTTCGAGGAAATCCATGTCGATGATCGAAGCGCCGGTGGCGACGATGGCGTCAACCATGTTCATCTCGACCATGTCGCGCCAGACATGCATGCAGCCGCCGGCGCTGGTGGAGCCGGCGAGCGTCAGCCACACGGAGCAGTCCTTGTCCGCGAGCGCCATGTTGAGGATTTCGGCGGCGCGGGCGGCGTCGCGCGAGGAAAAGCTCATCTTGCGCCAGGCGTCGACGATGGCGCGGCCGTCGATCTCGGTGACGTCGATGTGCTCGATCGGATTGGCCAGCAGCTCGGCTTTGCGGTTGTCGCGGCGCGCGGGTTTCTTTGCGGCGGCTTTTTTCGCGGCGGCCATCGGATTTCTCCTGGCGGCGTCGGTGAAAAGAGGCCGTGCGGACGCTCCGCCCACGCACGACCCATCAAAGCCGGCTTCATAGCGGCGCGCGTGCACATAATGCAATGCGCAGGCAATGCAAGGGATCCTTAGTCGTCTTCGCGGGCGTCGGCGCTGTCGTCCTCCGCGTGGGGTAGGCAGCGGCCTTGAGGCAGGCCGGCGTGGCTGCGCCTTTCAACTACGCCGGGATGAAGATGAAATTGTTGACCGGGAGGCCGCGCACGCTGCGCATGGTCTCGGGGGCGGCGAGATTGAAGCGGGCCGCGTCTTCCAGGCCGTGCTCGCCGAGATACATCATGCGGTAGCCGAGCGCGCAGATCTCGCTGACGGAGTCGGCGAGGGGCCGCTTGGCGTGGCGTTCCTCGATCTCGACGACGAGCGTGGGGCGATCGCGCGCGATCAGCGCCTGGGCGCCGCGCACGACGGCGAGTTCGTGGCCTTCGACATCGATCTTGATGAAGCCGACGGGCGGGAGATCGAAGCTGTCGAGGCGGCGGCGTTCGACGGCGACGACGCGGTGCGCGGCGCCCTCAACCTTGCAGGCGGACAAGCTCGCGCCCTGGTTGGAGAACCGGCGCCCAGAACCGGGCACGAACAGCTCGGCTGCGCCGTCGGCGTCGGACAACGCGAAAGGTTGCGGTTCGACGTTGCGCGGCGCGGCGGCGGCCAGCACATCGAAGAGCTTGGGGTTGCATTCGAAGGCGAACACTTTCGGGCAATGGCGCGCCAGGATGTGCGACCAGATCCCGCGATTGGCGCCGGCGTCGATTGCGGCGCGCGCGGGGTCGACCAGATAAGGCGCGAGCGCGAGCTCCGGCTCGCCGCGCCTCACCTCGCGCGCGACGATGCGGGCGAGCTCCAGCTTCGGCGGCGCCAGGAAGCGCTTGATCCGTTCTTCGAAGGTCTCAGGAGGACGCCACGCGATACCGGTCACACACGCGCTCCTCGTGCGATCCCTAAACGCGCCTTTGATGCGGCGCGCGCCCAGCTCGCGCCAGCGTTAGGCGCACCTTACGAACAGGTCAATGTGAACTATTTGCTGCGCCGTTGGCGGCCCTTGCGATCCGCCAGGCGGACGACAGGGGCCGCGGGCTCGGCCGGCAGCGCTTCGGGCGCGTCGGTGACGAACAGCGTGGGCCAAGGCGCGTCGGCGGCGAAGACGAGACGCGACTCGCCGAAGCCGTTGAAGCGCGTCGCCATCGCCACGCCGTAGGCGCCGGTCATGCCGATCTCGATGAAATCGCCTTCGGCGATGTCGGCGGGCAGCATGTAGGGGCCGGCGGCCGCGTCCATGGAATCGCAGGTCGGGCCGTAGAAACGGAACGGCGCGTTCTTGGCGTTGGAGCCGCCCTCGCGCACGAGCGCGACCGGGAACGGCCAATGCACGTGCGTGGCGTCGAACAGATTGCCGTAGGCGCCGTCGTTCAAATAGAGCGCGTCGCCCTTGCGCAAATCCACGCGCGCAAGGATCGATCCCGCTTCGGCGACGAGCGCGCGGCCGGGTTCGGCCCAAAGCTTGGCGTTCTGCGCGACGTACATTTCTTCGAACGCGTCGCGGATCTCGCGCATGTAGGCGTGCATCTCCGGAGGCTGCATGCCCGGATAGATCGCGGGAAAGCCGCCGCCGACATTGATGATGTCGACGACCACGCCCGCCTGCACGATGACGCGGTTCGCCTCCAGCATCGCCTGCTTGTAGGCGAGCGGGCGCATGCATTGGCTGCCGACATGGAAAGAGATGCCGAGCATTTCTTCCGTTGCGGCGCGCGCGCGGCGGATGAGCGCGGGCGCTTCTGAAGCGGAGACGCCGAACTTGTGCGCAAGCGGTAGGGAGGCGGCGTCATTGGAGACAGCGAGACGCACGATGAGCGTGAGATCCTTTGCGCCGTCGGTCTCGGCGAGGATCTTGTCGAGTTCGTCTTCGCTGTCGAGCGCGAAGGCGCGCACGCCCTGCTCGTACGCGCGACGGATCGCGCGGCGCGACTTGACCGGGTGCATGAACGCGAGCGTCGCTTGCGGATAGCGCGCCTTGATCAGATCGATCTCGGCTTCAGAGGCGACGTCGAATCCGCGCACGCCCGCTTCCCACAGGGCGTCGATCACCCAGGGCGAAGGGTTGGCCTTCACAGCGTAGAACACCTCGCCCGGAAATTGGGCGAGGAACCAATCAGCGGCGGCCCGGACGCGGTGAGGACGCGCGATCACGACCGGACCATCCGGCGCGCCGCGGTTCACAACGTCGAGGGCGGTGGAAATGTGTTGCACCGGCTCCCCCAAATCCATTCGCATCGAGGGGGACTGCCCCTCGCTGCGCGTTGACCCAGGCCGGCGTTAGTCGGACATGCTTTATGTCAGGTCCGCCCTTGGTAGCTTACGCCGGGCGGTGCACGTCACGCTTTCGCGTTCTGCGAACCGCCTCATCGTGGCCTGGGCCGAGGGGGCGTTAGTGGACGCTGTTTCCAGGTCCGCCGGTGAACAAGGCATATGGTGAAAATTGAGTCGCTTGTAAAGGGAAATCTTTGCAGCTGGGGGCATGGTTAACGGGATGAAATCACCGCTCCGGCTGCCCGGCCGACGACAGCGCGGGCAGAACCGGCCCCGTCGCGGTGCTGCGCTGGCCATGCTGGCGGCGCTCGCGACGACAATTCCGGGCTGCGGGGCGCGCGAAACCGAGCCGGCGGCGCGAACCGGCCAGACCGAGCCAGGGGCTGAGCGGCGTCAGTGGTCGCCCGCCAACGCGCAGGCGGCGATGGTCGGGGCGGTCTCGGTCGGGCGGGAAGCCACGGTCGAGGGGGCGCCGGATGCGGTGACGTTCGCCTTCGCGGAGGGCGTGACGGTGCGGGCGGCGGTGATCGACAAGGGCGACGTCGCGGCCGCGTTCGGGGCGGATGTCGCCGCGCTGCAGGCGATCCTCGGCGCGCCGGAAGACGTGCGGCCGTGGCTCTACCGGGTGACGCAAGAGACGGTGGCGCTGAGCGCCGGCGACGGGGGCTTGTGCGGCGGCCTGCGCACCACGCATCTGATCGCGGCCGAGTTCGTCGACGCCGCCAATGCGTGGACGTTGCGGATCGCGTCGCTGCATCGCCCGCCGGGGCGCGACGGCGAACGGCGCGCCGCGCAACACTGCTTCTCCTACGACTTCTCGCGCTGAGCGCTTTCACGCGTCGTGTTTGTGACGGAGACGCGACGCGTCGGCGACGGTTTGGTTAAGGCGCGCGTTATGGCGCCGGCGAGCAACGCATCGTTGCGGGTGTGGGCCACGCGCAACAGGCGGCGACAAGCGCGAGAAATTTTATGAACCTTTTGTTTCACGTCGTGCGTATCGCGTTGCACGCGAGACGACGGTGCGGTCGCATACTTGTATTTTCAGCGATGCTGCAAGGCGAACGGAGAGTCTTCTGAGTTGATTGCATGTTGCGGCCAAGGCGTTCGCGCCATCGCGGCGTTTCGCATTTGGCGATTCATTGCGAAAGCTGTTCCCTGCTTTGCGGCGGCCGCGTCGAACATCGATCGCGCGCCTTGCTTCATCTCGACGTCGCCATTCTTTCGCGCGCAGCGCGACGGCGTTGTCATTAAAGTATCGCCTACAGCCACTAACGCTCACCGCCGGTTCACGACTTATCCGGGCGCGGCGAAGCTGCGTCCGTGCGTGCTTAGCGTTGGGGGACAACATGAAACTTGGATCGTGCATCCGCGCGGCGGCGATCGCGCTGGCGGTCGGGCTCGCCGGCTGTTCGGGCGGCTCCGACATCGCGTCGCCCGGCGCCACCAATCCCGGCACGCCGCCTGGCGGCGGCGGCGGCGGCGGGGGGGGCGGGGGCGGCGGCAGCGCCCAATGCCCGACCGGCACGACCAACCAAGGCGCACTCGGCGCGTTCACGATCTGCCGCCTCGCCGGCCAGATTCTCACCAACATCTCGCTCCCGAACACGCCGGGCGTCGTCTACCGCATCAGCGGGCGGGTCGATGTCGGCGCCGACCTTGGCGCGAGCGGCACGAGCGGCCAGGCTGCGATCCTGACTGTGGCGCCGGGCGTCGTGTTCTACGGCGATGAAGCCGGCGACCTCATGGTGGTGAACCGCGGTTCGCGGATCATCGCGGACGGCACGGCGAGCCAGCCGATCATCTTCACCAGCCGCGAAGACGTCGAAGCGGGCCTCAACCGCAGCGACGCGGCGACAGCCAACCGCGAATGGGGTGGGCTCATCCTGCTCGGCCGCGCGCCGACGCGGAACTGCAACACCGCCGTCGCCCAAGGCAGCGCCGATTGCCAAGCGGCGGTCGAGGGCGTGCTGGCGGCTACGGGCGCGAATGCGCTCTATGGCGGGGCTACGCCCACGGACAACAGCGGCACGCTGCGTTACGTGCAGATCCGCTATCCCGGCGCGTTCCTGACGTCGGCGGCCGCAGGCGACGACCTCAACGGCCTCACGCTCGGCGGCATCGGCACCGGCACTGTCGTGGACAATGTCCAAGTGCACAATTCCGGCGATGACGGCATCGAGGTGTTCGGCGGCCTGGTGAACCTCAGACACATCGTGATCACCGGCGCGCTGGACGATTCGCTCGATTGCGACACCGGCTGGCAGGGGACGGCGCAATATGTCGTCATTCGCCAAACCGCGCTGACGGGCGGACCGGACAAGCTGGTGGAATGCTCCAACCTGCAAACCGCGGGCACGACGGGCAATATCAGCACGGCGCCGACGATCTCGAACTTCACGATGATCGGCGTGCCGACCAACAGTTCGAGCGCGTCGCTGATCGGCATCGACATGAACACAAGCGGCGGCCAGCCGGGCGCGTCCGGCCGTTACCTCAACGGCGTGATCACCGGCTCGTCGACCTGCCTGCGGGTGCTGGAGCCGGGCGCGCAAACCAGCCCGGCGCCGCGGTTCGACTCCACGCTGTTCGATTGTCCCACGGCCTCCACCGGCGCGGCGAGCGCGGCGGCGATCGCGGCGGGCGCGAACAATTCCACGACGGTTGCGAACACGCTGGCCGGCGTACTGCCGGGACCGAACGAAGTCGGGCGGACGGCGGTGAACCCGTCGACGATCAACTCGGCGCTCGATTCCGCGACCTATGTCGGCGCGTTCTCTCCGACCGAGACGGCGACGTCGAACTGGGCGTTCGGCTGGACCATCCAGCTGTTCCAATCGCAGGGCTGCCCGGCGGGCACCACCGACGGCGGCTTCTTCAACTCGACGTCCGCGCGGCGCTGCGTGCTGGCGGGCCGGCTGGGCTCCGGCTCGGTCCCGGCGAACCTCCGCCTGACCGCAGGCAACGTCTATGAAATCTCGGGCCGGGTCGATGTCGGCACGGATCGGGGCGGGGACGGCACGGCGGGCGTCGCTGCGACGCTGACGATCGACGCCGGCGTGACGCTCTTCGGCGACAGCGCCGCGGACATCCTGATCGTGAACCGCGGGTCGCAGATCTTCGTGAACGGCACCGCCGCCGCGCCGGTGATCATGACCTCGGTCGGCGACGCCACGGGCTCGCGCCCCGACGCCGGCGCGAGCCGCGAATGGGCGGGCCTGATCATCCTCGGGCGCGCGCCGATCCGGAACTGCAACACCGGCGTCGCGCAGGGCGCGGTGGATTGCCAGGCGGCCGTCGAAGGCGTGCTCGCCGCCACGGGCCAGAGCGCCCTCTATGGCGGCGCGACGGCAGACGACAATAGCGGCCGGGTCACGTACCTGCAGATCCGTTATCCGGGCGCGTTCCTGACCTCGGCGGCGGCGGGCGACGACCTCAACGGTCTGACGCTCGGCGGCGTGGGCTCGGGCACGCTGATCGATTTCGTCCAAGTCCATAATTCGGGCGACGACGGCATCGAAATCTTCGGCGGCCTGGCGCAGCTGAAGCACATCGTGATCACCGGCGCGCTCGACGACTCGCTCGATTGCGACACCGGCTGGCAAGGCCGCGCGCAATTCCTGATCATTCGTCAGGATGCGGCGACGGGCGGGCCGGACCGGCTGGTCGAGTGCTCGAACCTGCAGACGGCGGGCACGACGGGCGACCGCAGCACTGCGCCGACGATCTCGAACTTCACGTTCGTCGGCCGGCCGCTGAACAGCTCCAATTCGGCGCTGATCGGCATCGACCTCAACACCACGGGGGGATCGCCCGGCGCATCGGGCCGCTTCATCAACGGCGTGGTGACCGGCTCAACGACCTGCCTGCGCGTGCTGGATCCGGCCAACACCAACCCGGCGCCGCGGTTCGACTCGAC
>WGOB01000043.1 GCA_016124255.1 Alphaproteobacteria bacterium
CGGGGCGGTCTCCTGGAATCGAGGGAGCGCCCCTATAGCCAATCGCGCCGGCCGTTGCCAGCGGCCAAACCGCCCGCCGCGGCGCCAAGAACGTTCATGTGAACCGTCAATAGCAGGCGAGCGATCCCACGCGTCCGTCCGTGCCGACGACGATGTTCAAGCGCTCGGCGCGATAATCCTGCGTCACCATCATGTCGGGCGTAAGGATCCGCGCGCCGGCCGGGAGCGTCGCGGGATCGATGTCCCCCGCGTCCATGCCCACGAGCCGCGCATGTGCGGCGCGCCCGCAGGTATCGTCCCGCGTGGCGGCGTTCTCGCCGGCGCCGGCGCCCGGCGGCCAGGGTTCGTTCATCGTCGCGCACCCGCTTGCGACGATCGCAAAAGCCGCCGCCACCGCGGCCCGCGTCAAGGTCATCCGCATGTCAGCTCCCTCACCGCGCCGTCGGCGCCGATCTGCACATTGAGCCGCCTGGGAACGCTGTCGTCCGTCTTCGCGCACTCATGACAGATCACCCGCGCGCCTTCCGGCAAATTCGCGCCGCGCGCATAGGCCTCGCTGCGCCCGATCAGGTCCTGATAGAGTTCCGCGCTGCAGGGATCGCCGAGAAACACCGGCTGCTCCGCGGCTGGCTGCGCCTTGGGCGCATCCGCTTTCGCCGCGCTCTCCGCGACGGGCGCTTGCGTCGGCGACGCCGCCTCCGTCTGCTGCTCGGGCGCGCCGCATGCAGCGAGCGTCAGCGCCAGAAGCACCGCCGCCGCGCCTACCCGCACGACAGCCGCTCCACCGTGCCGTCCTCGCCGATCCAGACATTCAGCCGGCCTTCGTGATAATCCATCGTCACCGCGCAATTGTGACAGATCACCCGCGCCCGTTCCGGCAAGTCCGCCGCCCGCGCGACGCTCTCGGGCCGCCCGACCAGGCTTTGATGCCGCTCCATCGCACACGGCGTGGCCGCGCCCGGCGTTTCGGCCGTCTGCCCCGCAGAATCCGCCGTCGCCGCACACGCGCCGGCCGCCAGCGCCAGAAGCCCTGAAAGAACAAGCGCCTTCATTGCTGCTTCTCCCATTTGCCCCGCGCGTCCTGCTTCCAATAGCTCACATCGTGGCCCGTTTCTTTGGCGATTTTCCAGCGCGCCCGCGCCGCTTTGAGGGCCGCCTCGTCGCGCCCGTCGAACAGAAGGCAAGCGCGCTTGAACCCGGCGAGGTCGCCCGGCTCGGCGTCATCTATCAGGAAAAGCGCTTGCGCCGCGTTCGGGTTCCCGGTCCTGGCGGTGAGATAGACCGGTTGGCGCTCCGGCTGCGGATGATCCTTGGCGTGCGGAATAAAACTGTCGTCACGCCACGCCCACAGCGCGTCATCGAGCGCCTCGAGCCGCTCCTCCACGCTCCCGCGCACCAGCGCCCGCCACCCTCGCTGCAGACACTTCTCCAGCAATGGCGCCAGCGCCTGCTCCAGTTCGGAGCGCTCCAGATGATAGAACCAAAGCTCAGCCATGGCAGGGCAGTAAGGCAATAAGGGAATAGGGCAATAGGGAGCGATCAATGGGTGAGATCACGTCGTATCGCGATTTGCTGGTATGGAAGCAGGGGATGAATCTGGTCGTCGCCGTCTACGAGGAGACCCGCGGTTGGCCCAAAGATGAACTCTACGGTCTCACGCCGCCGTCTCCGTTCCGGCAAACATCGCAGAAGGCTACGGCCGCGAGAGCCGCGGGAACTAAGTTCAACACCTGAAGGTCGCGCAAGGCTCGCTCAAGGAACGGGAAACCCACCTACTCATAGCGGAGCGCATCGAACTCGCGGACGCCGAGAAGGTCACAACGCTCATGGAGCAGGCGGAGAGCGTCGGAAAACTCCTTCGCGCGCTCCCCCGAAAACTCCCTCCCTCCTAACGGGACTGGCATCCTGCCCTATTGCCCCACTGCCCTAGTCCCTTACGGCCCTAATCCTATTCCCGATCCTTCACGAACCGATTGAGAATCCGCACGCCCCAGCCCGTCGCCCACGCGGGCGAGAGCGGATCGTCATAGGGCGCCGGCTTCCACGCCGTGCCGGCGATGTCGAGGTGCGCCCATTTCTGCCCCTCGCGCACGAAGCGTTTGATGAATTGCGCGCCGATGATCGAACCGCCCGCGGGCTTGCCGGCGATGTTCTTCATGTCCGCATTCGGACTGTCGATCATCTTGTCGTACGCCGGCGCGAGCGGCATCCGCCACACGTGTTCGCCCTCCGCCGCACCGGCAGTTTCGAGAGCCGCCGCAAGTGCGTCGTCGTTGGCGTACATGCCGGCGTATTCATGCCCGAGCGCCACGATCACCGCGCCTGTCAGCGTCGCCAGGTCGATCATCGCCGACGGCTGATGCTTCTCCTGCGCGTACCAGACCGCATCCGCCAGCACGAGCCGGCCTTCCGCGTCTGTGTTGAGCACCTCGATCGTCTGCCCGTCCGCGGCGGCGACGATGTCCCCCGGCCGCTGCGCCTTGCCGTCCGGCATGTTCTCGACGAGGCCGACGATCCCGACGACGTTCGCTTTCGCCTTGCGCAGCGCCAGCGTCAGCATCGCGCCGCACACCGCGGCTGAGCCGCCCATGTCGCCCTTCATTTCGTCCATGCCGGCGCCCGGCTTGAGCGAGATGCCGCCGGTGTCGAACGTCACGCCCTTGCCGACGAACGCGATCGGCTTCTCGCTCTTTTTGCCCCCGTTCCAGCGCATCACCACGAGCTGCGTCTCGCGCGCGCTGCCGCGCCCAACGCCGAGGAGCGCATTCATGCCGAGCGCGGCGAGCTGCTTCTCGCCCAGCACCTCGACGTCGAGCCCGTGCTCCTCCAGCTTGCTCAGCCGCGCAGCGTATTCCTCCGGGTGCAGAACATTCGGCGGCTCGCTCACCAGCAAGCGCGCGAACGCGATGCCTTGCGCCAGCGCGCGCGCGGCCTCGTCTTCCTTCGGCGCCTTCTCCGCCTGCACGTTGACGTTCTTCAGCGACGGCTTCTGTTCCGGCTTCAGCTTTGTCCGGTAGGCGTCGAAGCGATAGGCGCCGAGCCGCGCGCCGAACGCGGCGTGCGCCGCCGCAGCGCCGGGGCTCAGATCCCCGATCGCCTCTGGCAGGAGCGCCAGCGCCTCCGCGCCCGTGGTCAGCGTCCGCCGCACGGCCTGCGCGCCCCAACGCTCCACGGTCAGCGCGTTCGCCTTCTCCGGATCGCCGACGCCGATGATCAGCACGCGGCCGAACTCGAGATTGGCGGGCGCGAGAATCTCCACAACCTGATTGGGGCCCCCTTTGAACCGGGCCGTCTTCATCGCCTTGGTCAGCGCGCCCTTGGCCTGCTCGTCGAGCGCGCGGCCTGCGTCCATCAACGCGCCGCCTTCGCCGGCCATCACCGCGACGGCGTCGCCGCGCGCTTCGCTCTCGTATCGAATGTCCATCTGTCCTCGGCCTTCTGTCAGGGACGCAAGCGTCCGGCGCGGGCGTTATGCCCAAATCCTGCCGGACGCGCTTCATTGCGCAACGAACCAGTGCTAGCTCAGTCCGCCCCGGCGCGGAAGGCGGCGGCCGAGGGGGCCGAAAACCGCGCCGACGAGCCAAGAGTCCCGACGATGAGAAGGGAATAATCCCCGATGAACACCTTGGAATCTTATGTCTTTCGCCAGGCGCTGGGCCCGCTGCTGGCGATCCTGGCGGCGCTGGCGGCCGTCGCCCTCTTGACCCAGGGCCTCGACCGCCTCTCCCTGATCGCCGCCAACCGCAATTCCGGCTTCGCCTTCGCCTGGGTGACGATCCTGGCGCTGCCGCAGCTCGTGAGCTTGATCCTCCCGCTCGCGATCTATTTCGCCGTCGCCTACGCGATCAACCGCATGCACAACGAGAGCGAGACGGTGGTGGCCTATTCCGCCGGCGTCTCGCACGGGCGCCTGGCCAAACCGATTTTGCGCCTCGCCCTGGCCGCCGCCGTTGTGCATCTCGGCGTCGTGCTGCTGGTCCAGCCCGCCGCCTACCGCGAAATCCGTGAGACGATCTACGAAGTGCGCGGCGACGTCGCCGCCTCGCTGGTGCGCGAAGGCTCCTTCACCTTCCCCGCCGAAGACCTCACCGTTTACGCACGCGAGCGCGGCCCAAATGGCGAGATGCGCGACATGATGATCCATGACGCGCGTCCCACCCGCCCCATCACCTACAACGCCAGCCGCGGCGCCGTGGCCATGGTCGACGGCAAGCCCGCCATCATCATGCGCGATGCGCAGGTGCAGCGCCAATTGGAGGACGGGACCGTTCAGGTCGTGGACTTCGACCAATATCTGCTCGAACTCGGCGATTTCTCCGTCGATTCCGAACTCTTCTATTTGAAGCCGTCCGACCGCTTCCTGCTCGAACTCGTCGCGCCTGACCACACCAATTACTTCGACCAGCGCAACGTCGACCGCCTGCTCGCGGAGGCGCACTACCGGTTGTCGTCGCCGTTGCTCGATCCCGCCCTTGCGCTCATCGCGCTCGCCGGCCTTTTGGGCGGGGAATTCTCCCGCCGCGGCTACGCGCGTCGCCTCGTGATCGCCAGCGTGACGGCGCTGCTCGTTCGCCTTGCCGCGCTCGCGATCCAGGCAGAGTGCGTCGACAACCCGGAGCTCAACCCTCTGCAATACGCGCTGCCGCTGCTCGTCTGCGCCGGCGCCGGCTGGATGCTCGTCTTCGCCCACCCGCGCCGCCCCTCGCGCCGCGCCCTCAAGCGGAGGCAGACTGAACTCGCCGCAGCAGGCGCAGGCGCATGAATTTCTTCAGCTCCCGGATCGGCCGCTATCTCGTCAGCCAGACGTTCTTCGGCGTCTTCGTCGCGTTCGCGGCCGTGACCTCGACCATCCTGCTGGTGGACCTCGTGGAGCAGTTCCGCGACGTCGGCGGCAACATCCAGCTGTCGCTGGCCGACGCCGTGCTGCTGACGCTGATGCGCGCGCCTTCGCTCATCGAGCAGACGATGCCGTTCATCGTCCTCGCCGGCACCATGATCGCGACGCTGCGCCTCAACCAGACCAGCCAGCTGGTCGCGATGCGCGCTTCCGGCGTTTCGGCGTGGCGCTTCGTACTGCCGGCCGGCGTCCTCGCCTTCCTCATCGGGATCGCGGTCGTCACCCTTCTCAATCCGCTGGGATCGACGCTCTATGGGCAATCCGAGCTGCGCGCCGCCGAATTGGAGGCCCAGAACCGTGAAATGCCGATGCGCAACGGCGTCTGGATTCGCCAGGGCGACGAAAACGGCCAGGTCGTCATCCACGCCGCCGCCATTCAGCCCAACGGCGCCCGGCTCACCGACGCCGACTTCATGTTCTTCGAAGAGCAGGCCGGCGCGCTGAAATTCGCCCGCCGCGTCCACGCCGAACTGGCCGAGCTGCGCCCCGGTTTCTGGCAGCTCACCAACCTCGTTGAAGGCGCCGCCGGCGAGCAGCCGATCCCGCAGGAAAGCCTCGCCATCCCCACCTCCCTTCACCCGTCGGAATTGCTCGACCGCTTCTCCAATCCAGAGAGCCTGTCCTTCTGGCAATTGCCTGCCTTCATCGCCGAGACCGAGGCCGCCGGCCTTGCGCCTGTCCGCTATGAGATGAAGTGGCAGGGACTTCTGGCCTACCCGCTGATGCTCGTCGCCATGGCCCTTCTCGGCGCAGTCTTTTCCTTGCGCCTTCAGCGCCTTGGCCAGATGGCGCAATGGGGCGCGACGGGCGTGGCGTTCGGTCTTGTCCTGTTCTTCATGAGCCAGATGTCGGCCGCTTTCGCCGCTGCGCAGGCGGTGCCTCCGGTCATCGCGGCCTGGTCGGCGCCGCTGACAGGTGTGTTCGCCGCGCTCGCCGTTCTGGCTTTCCTGGAGGACGGGTAGCCGCAACCGCCCCCGGCGCTGGACGGACGGAACTGCGGGGCGCTAGGTAGGTGCGGGGAGTCGCGAAGAGGGTCGCGAATGGTGCGTTCGGACGCGTCAGGCCAACGTCCCTCCGATCGGTCGCCCGATCGGAGCGGCGACCGCGCGCCCCTCTATTGGGCCGCTCTCGCTGCAGCCTGGATCGCGACCACCGGCCCCGTCGCCGCCCAGGTGCCTGAACCCACGCAGCCGACGCAGGCGCCCGTCGAGCCGGGCCTGCCGCCCGAGATCGAAGGCGAGCCGGTCACGCTCGAGGCCGATACGGTCGAGTACAACGAGACCGGGCGCACCATCACCGCGGCGGGCGATGTCGAGGCCCGCTACGAAGGCCGCATCCTCCGCGCCGATCAGGTCATCTACAATCTCGACGCCGGCTCGATCCGCGCGCAGGGCAATGTCCAGGTCGTCGAGCGCGACGGCTCCGTCACCTACGCCGACCAGATCGAGGTCGACGAGGAATTGGAACTGGGCGTCGCCACCGAATTGCAAGCGCGCATCGGCGGCGCCGGCCGTATCGCTGCGCGCACCGCGATCCGCCGCGGCGAGGATACCTCCGAACTCAACCGCGTCATCTACACCGCCTGCCCCGTCTGCACCGACGGGCGCCGCCCGCCGACCTGGGCGCTCCGCGCGCGCCGCGCCGTGCAGGACAACGACACGCGGATGATCTCGTACCAGGGCGCCACGCTGGAAGTGTCCGGCGTGCCGATCCTGTGGCTTCCCTATTTCGCGCATCCCGATCCTTCCGCGGGCCCGCGCTCAGGATTCCTGACGCCGGAGCTGGGCCGCAATTCGCGCCTCGGCGTCTTCTACGGTCAGCCCTATCATTGGGCGATCTCGCCCTATCAGGACATGACCGTCTCGCTGCGCGCGCACGAGAACGTCGATCCGCTCGGCCAGATCGAGTATCGCCGCCGCTTCTATTCTGGCGATCTCTCGATCGCGACCAGCTACACCAACGAGCAGGACTTCGACGGGAACGGCGTGCCGTTCGGCGAACGCACCAATCGCAGCCATGTGTTCGCCGAAGGCTTGTTTCAGATTTCCGATTATTGGCGTTGGGGCTTCGGCGCCGAACGCGTGTCGGACGATCTCTATCTCCGCCGCTACGAAATCGAAGGCGCCGGCGAAGTGCGCGGGCCGTTCGTCGGCGACAGCCACCGCCTGATTTCGCAGCTTTTCGCGCAAGGCCAGAGCGCCAATTCCTTCATCGCCGTGAACTTCCTGTCGTTCCAGGGCCTGCGGGAATTCGACGAAAGCAACCTGCTGCCGTTGATCCTTCCGTTCGGCGAAGCCGAACAGGTCTGGCGCGAACCGATCCTCGGCGGCCAGGTGAAAGCCAAGCTCTCAACCGCCGTGCTCGAGCGCTCCGACGGCGTCGACACCGCCCGCGGCTCGCTCGGCGCGCACTGGCGCGCCGAAAGCATCGTCGGCCCCGGCCTCGTCGTCTCCCCATTCCTCGACGGCCGCGTCGACGCCTACCGCATCGCCGATCCCCTCGCGCCGGACGAAGAGACCTTCACCCGCGCCGTTGGCGACATCGGCGCGGAAGTGTCATGGCCGTTCGTCCGTCCCGGCGAGAATGTCGACATCCTCGTTGAGCCGATCGCGATGATCGCGTTCGGCGCCGGCGAGAATGATCCGCGCATCATCAACGAGGATTCCATCGGCTTCGAACTCGACGATTCCAATCTCTTCCGTCAGAACGCCGCGCCCAATTACGATCTCTGGGAGACCGGCCAGCGCATGAGCCTCGGCGTGCGCGCCACCGCGCGCGCCGCCGGCGGCCAAAGCGCCAGTCTCCTCTTCGGCCGCCGCTGGCGCAGCGAAGTGGAGCCGCTGTTCGCCCCTGAGACAAATCTCGACGGCCGCTCGTCGGACTATGTCGCCGCCGCCAGCATCGATCTCGGTCCGAACTTGGGCGCCGATATTCGCGCGCGCCTGGAAGAGGATTCCCTGGAAGTGAACCGCCTCGACGCGGGCTTGCGCGGTTCGCTCGGCCGCTTCTCGGCGCAGGCGCGCTACTTTTCATATGACGAGAGCTTCTTCCCGGGCGCGCCCTCGCGCGAGGTGTTCGCCAATGTCGGCGTCCAGCTCGTCCGCGGCTGGGAGATGCAGTACGGCCTGCGTCGCGACCTCGACAACGACATCACCCTGAGCCAGGACCTGCGCGCGATCTATCGCGACGACTGCACCTTCTTGGAATTGCGCTATTCACGCTCCGAAACCATCGACCGCGGCCTCGGCCCCAGCGAGGGCTTCCAGATCCGGGTCGGTCTCACGTCGCTCGGCGTGTTCGGCGGCGGCGAATAGTCCCGGGCGGCTCCGGCGCCGCCCGGCGCCCCAAAAGGGCCATTCCAGGCATTGATCGGTGCTGGGTCCGGCCCCCGTTGGGGCCGCACGGCGAAATCAGGTGGGATCGGGGGATCAGGCGGCGCGAATCGCCCGATCATCCCGACTGGAGGAACGAATGCGAGGGTTGTCGAAGGCGGGTCTGAAGGCGTGTGCGGCGGCCGTCGCCCTGGCGACCGCGAGCCTTGGGCCAGCGGCCTCGGCCCAAATGGTCGAAGGCGTGGCCGCCGTCGTCAACGACGACATCATCACCACGTACGACGTGCGCCAGCGCGGCCTGCTTCTGCTTGCGTCCAACGGCATCGAAGCCACCGCCGAGAACCAGGGCCGCGCCCGCCAGCAAGCCCTGCGCGACTTGGTCGACGAGCGCCTGCAGCTCCAGGAAGCCCGCCGCTACGAACTTGAAGTGTCTCCCGAGACCGTTGATCGCCAGATCGCCGACATCGCCCGCGCCAACGACCTGACGGCCGACCAATTCGTCTCGCAGCTCGGATCTGTCGGCATCGGCGTCGCCACGCTGCGCCGCCAGATCGAGGCCGACGTCGCCTGGCGCCGGCTGATCAACGGCCGCTACGGCCGCCTGGTCACGATCTCCGACCAGGCCATCCGCGAAACCCAGGAGCGCATCTCCTCCAACGCCACACGCACGCAATACCACGCCGCCGAGATCTTCCTGCCGGCCATCACCCAGGCCGATTTCGCCGAGGCGGAGGCCGCCGCGACGCGGCTTCTGCAGGAGATGCAGCGGGGCGCGCCGTTCCCGCTGGTCGCGCGTCAATTCTCCGCCGCCGCATCCGCCGCCGCCGGCGGCGATCTCGGCTGGGTCGCGTCCGGCGAATTGCGCCCGGAAATGCAGGCGACGCTAGACCGGCTGCAGCCCGGCCAGGTCTCCACCCCCTTCCGCACCGAGGACGGCGTCTACATCGTGGCGCTGCGCGAAAAGCGCGAGGGCGCCGCCGCCCAGCGCACCGAACGCGTCACCTTGCGCCAGGTGACCGCCCCCTCCGGCAGCGCCAGCGCGCTTGATCGCGCCCGCCGCCGCATCGAGTCCTGCACCACGCTGGAAGCGACGATGCGCGACGTGCAGGGCGCCGAAGTCATCGACCTTGGCACCGCCGCAGTCTCCGAACTCTCCGAAACCGTGCAGACGCAGATCAGCGGCCTCACCGACGGCCAATCGTCAGCGCCGGCCGCGTCCGGCGAGAGCGTCTCCATGATGGTCGTCTGCGGCCGCGAGACCAACACCACCGGCGTGCCCAACCGCGCCGAGATCGAGAACCGCCTGTTCGAGCAAGAGCTCGCGATGCACGCGCAGCGCTACCTGCGCGACCTGCGCCGCGACGCCACGATCATCACGCGATGAGCGCGGCCAAGCCCATCGCCGTTTCGATGGGTGATCCCGCGGGCGTCGGGCTTGAGATCGCCGCGCGCGCCTTCGCGGAGCGCGACGAAGAGACACCGCGCTTCTTTCTGATCGGCGATCCCTTCGAAGCCACGGTCGCGGCCTCCCGCGCCGGTCTCGTTGTGCGCGCCAAGGCGATCGCGAACCCCGCCGAAGCGCTGGAGACGCCGCCTGATCAGCTGCCGGTGCTGCCCAAGCCGCTGACCGTTCCCGCCAAGCCCGGCGAACCCGATCCCCGCCACGTCCCGCAGATCACGTCCGCTATCGCCGACGGCGTCGACGCCTGCCTGAAGGGCGAAGCCTCCGCGCTCGTGACGCTGCCGATCGCGAAAGCGCAGCTCCTGAAGGCCGGCTTCGAAGATCCGGGGCATACGGAATATCTCGCCCGCCTCACCGCCTCCGCGCCGTACGCCGGCGCCCGCGGCCCGGTGATGATGCTGACCGTGGAAGGCCTGCGCGTTGCGCTCGCCACCATCCACACCCCGCTCGCGAACGTGCCCGCCGCCGTGACGCAAGAGCGGATCATGGAAGTCGCCCGCGTAGCGGCCGATGCGCTCAAGCGCGATTTCGGCATCGCCGCGCCCCGCCTCGCCCTCGCTGCGCTCAATCCGCACGCGGGCGAATCCGGCGAGATCGGCATGGAGGAAATCGAAACCATCAACCCCGCCGCCGCGGCGTTGCGCGCGCAGGGGCTCGACATCACCGACGCCCAACCCGCGGATTCGATGTTCCACGAGGCCGCGCGCGCGACATATGACGCCGCGCTCTGCATGTATCACGATCAGGGCCTCATCCCGATCAAGACGCTCGACTTCTGGCGCGGCGTGAACGTCACCTTGGGTCTGCCGATCGTGCGCACGTCGCCCGATCACGGCGCCGCCTTCAACATCGCCGGCAAAGGCCTAGCGCGCGCGGATAGTTTCATCGCCGCGCTGAAGCTCGCCCAGCGCATGGCCGCGGCGCGTGCCGTCGCCCGCTGACGGCTCAATCCGCGCGGCGCTCGAACGCCACGGCCTCTGGGCGAAGAAAAGCCTCGGCCAGCACTTCCTGCTCGACCTCAATCTCACCGCCCGCATCGCCAGGAGCGCGGGCGATCTCGCCGGCCAGCCGGTCATCGAAGTCGGTCCCGGCCCCGGCGGCCTCACCCGCGCGCTTCTCGACGCCGGCGCCGATCCCCTCATCGCGATCGAGAAGGATGCGCGGTTCCTGCCGTTGCTCCAGGAGCTTGTTCCGGGTTCGGACAATCGCCTTTATCTCCTCAACGCCGACGCCCTCGCCGTCAACGAAGAGGAGCTCCTTGCCTCCCCCGGTCACGGCGGCGGCGGCGCGCGCAGCGCGCCGGAGGGGGCGCGGCGGGCGGCGCGCGCCCACATCGTCTCCAATCTCCCCTACAACGTCGCCACGCCCCTGCTGATCAAATGGCTCAAGGCTGGCGCCTGGCGCGCAAGCATGACGTTGATGGTGCAGAAGGAGGTCGCCCAGCGCATCGTTGCAAACCCGCGCACGGGCGCCTACGGCCGCCTCGCCGTCATCGCCCAGGCGCGCTGCGCCGTGCGCTATGGCTTCACCGTGCCCGCGCGCGCATTCTCGCCGCCGCCCAAGGTGGAATCCGCCATCGTCCACCTGACGCCCCGCCCGGACGCTTATCCGCACACGGACGGTCTGGAGCGTGTCACCGCAGCCGCCTTCGGCCAGCGCCGCAAGATGCTGCGTTCAAGCCTCGCCGGCCTCGCCCGCGAGTACGACCTCGGCGCCGAAGACCTCCTCGCCCGCGCCGCCATTACCCCCACGGCCCGCGCCGAGGAGATCGCGCCTGCGGGCTTCATCGCCCTCGCCGAGATCGTCCGTGGACTGAGCGCCTAGAACAATTTCCGCTCAAGCGACCTGATTCAATCAGGTCGCAAGAGACTCTAGTTCGGCGCAGCAGTCGCCTGGAAGAACACGCGCTGATCGGCGCCGCCGGCCGTATTCCACCAGCCGAACGCGAGCGCTTGGTAATTGACGCCGTCCGCGTCCTGGCTGAGCGCAAGCCCGTCGCGCCAGTACGACGTGGTGCGGATCGGCGTCCGCGAGCCGCCCATGGCGCGCCCGGCGCTGGCGCCGAATTGCCAATCGCCGGTGAAGCAGGAGCGCGCGAACGTGCTCGTCGCCTCGTCCCAGACGCGCTGCGCTTCCGCGGCGTCTGCGCCCTCATAGAGCGTGCACTGATAGGTGCGCAGCGTGACCGCCTTGGGTCCGCCCGCGAGGCTCCAGGTGTCCGCCAGCTCTATCGAGTCCAGCACAGCGCAGCGCGTCGCGCCGGGGATCACGTCGCGCGTCGGATCGAGGCTGGAGAACGCCGGCGTGTCCGATCGCGCCGCGATGATCCGCGCCATCAGCGGGCACGCGTTCGCGCCGGACGCTGCTTCCATCGGTTCCGCGCTTTCAGCGCCTGCAGCAGCGCCCGCCGATTCACTCGGCGCGGCCCCGCACCCCGCGAGCGCCGCAGCCGTCATCACGGCGAGCGCACTGAGCATCTGTCTCATGGCGATATCCTCCGGCTGATCGTTCTCGCGAACGTCGCGTCCCCGCCGCCCAACGTCAACCGCGCGAACGCCCCCGCTTGACGCCGCGCCGATGCGCGCGCACGCAGGCGCCATGTCGACTGATCTTTTCTCGCTCGCGGGCCGCGCGGCCCTGATCACCGGCGGTTCGCGCGGCATCGGCCGCATGATCGCCGAAGGCTTTCTCCGCTGCGGCGCCCGCGTCATCATCTCTGCGCGAAAGGCCGCGCAATGCGAGTCCGCCGCGCAGGAGATGGCCGCCCTCGGCGACTGCGTCGCCATCCCCGCCGACGTCTCCACCGTCGACGGCGCCCGCGCGCTGGCTGACGCCGTGATGCAGCGCGAACCGAAGCTGGACATCCTCGTCAACAACGCCGGCGCCGCGTGGCTCGCGCCGTTCGACGAATTTCCCGAAAGCGGCTGGGACAAGGTCGTCGATCTCAATCTGAAGACGCCGTTCTTCCTTACCCAGGCGCTGGCGCCGGCGCTGCGTGCGTCGGCGCATCCGCCCGCGAAGGTGATCAACATCGCCTCCATCGACGGCATCGTGATCAATCCGCAGGAGACCTATCCCTACCAGGCCTCAAAGGCCGGCCTCATCCAGCTCACCCGCCGCATGGCCGCGCATCTGATCCGGGAAGGCATCGTCGTCTCCGGCATCGCGCCGGGCGCCTTCGCCTCCAACATGAACCTCGACGCGCGCGATCGCGGCGATGAGGTCGCCAAACGCATTCCCGCCCGCCGCATCGGCGCAGCCGACGATATGGCCGGCGCCGCGATCTACCTCGCCTCCCGCGCCGGCGATTATGTCGTCGGCGAAACCATCGTGGTGGACGGCGGCGTCGCCTACGCAGCCCGATGAAGGGCTACGGCCCCGCGACGTTCGGCGAATTGAACGCCGAGGACTATGACCGCCTGCACGATCCCGGCACGACGGACGCCGCCGTTGCTGCGCTCGCCGCGCTCGCAAACGGCGGCCGCGTGCTGGAGCTCGCCATCGGGACGGGCCGCATCGCCCTGCCGCTCGCAGCGCGTGGATTATCCGTACACGGCATAGACGCCTCGCCAGACATGATCGCGGGGCTGCGCGCCAAGCCCGGCGGCGCGGCGGTTCCCGTCACGATCGGCGACATCGCCGACTTCACCGTCGAGGGCGGCCCGTTCGATCTCGTGGTCCTCATCTTCAACACGCTCTTCAACCTGACAACGCTGGACGCTCAGGTGAATTGCTTCAAGTGCGCCGCCGCGCACCTTGCCTCGAACGGCCGCTTTGTCATCGAGGCGTTCGTGCCGGACGTCGCCGCATTCCGGAACGGCCAATCGTTTCGCGTCAGGGAGATCACCGCCCAGTCACTGGCGTTCGACGCCGCCCGCCACGATCCGGTGTCGCAGACGATCGAATACCAGATCGTCCGGATGCGCGATGGCGCGTTTTCGCTGACCCCGCTGCCGATGCGCTACGCCTGGCCGAGCGAACTCGATCTTATGGCCCGTCTCGCCGGCCTCGAACTGCACGAGCGCTGGAGCGACTGGACACGCGCGCCATTCACCGCCGAGAGCCGCGCCCACATCTCCGTCTACGGACGGCCTGCCTGACAAGGCCGCGACGCACAGGGTGGATCACGGGCGATTCCCGCGTCTGCGTGTAGGCCGGCGACGGCTCTTGGCGCGCCGCGGCATCGCCCCGCGCCCTTCGCCGCGCCGGCGCGCAAAGACTTCTGCTACCCCTTCGCCAGCCCCGCCGCAAACGCCGCGAGCTGCGTCTGCCGGTGCGCTTTCAGCCGCTCCGCCGCAAGGATCGCGGCGAGCCGCGCGTACGTTGTCTCCACGTCGCGATTGACGAGCACATAATCGTATTCGGTCCAGTGCGAAATTTCATTGGCCGAGCGCGCCATCCGTTTCTGGATCACGTCCTCTGCATCCGCCGCGCGCTTGCGCAACCGCATCTCCAGCTCCTCCCGCGACGGCGGCAGGATGAACACGCCCACGACGTCTTCCGGGGCCGCCGCGCGCAGCGCGCGCGCCCCCTGCCAGTCGACGTCGAACAGCACATCGCGCCCCGCCGAAAGCGCATCCTCCACCGGCTTGCGCGGCGTGCCGTAGAAATTGTCGAACACCATCGCCCATTCGAGGAATTCGCCCCGCGACGCCATCGCCTCGAAATCCGCGCGGGTCATGAAATGGTATTCCCGCCCATCCTTCTCTTCCGCCCGCGGCGCGCGCGTCGTCGCCGAGACCGACAGCGTCATCGCCGTATCGCGCGTGATCAGCATCTTCGCCAGCGTCGACTTCCCGGCGCCGGAAGGGCTTGAGAGCGCCAGCATCAGCCCGCGGCGCTGCTCCTCATTCGACATTCGCCGCCTGCTCCTTCACCTGGTCGACCGCCGTCTTGAGGTCGATGCCGATGCGCGTCAGCGCGAGATCCTGAGACTTGGCGCACAGCGTATTGGCCTCGCGCGCGCACTCCTGCGCCAGAAAATCGAGCCGCCGCCCGGCTGCATCCGATGATGCGAGGAGCGCGCGGACCTCCTGCGTGTGCGCCGCGAGCCGCTCTAATTCTTCCTGCACATCCGCCCGCAACGCAGCGACAGTCGCTTCCTGCGCCACCCGCTGCGGATCGAGCGCCACGTCCGGCGCCAGCGCCTCCAGCCGCTGCAGAATGCGCTCCCGGATCGCGCCCGGCTGCGCCGCCGCCAGCGCCCGCGCATCGCGCACCCCGGCGTCAATCCTGTCCGTCAGGCCGCCGAGCACGGCTGCGAGCATCGCGCCCTCCTGCCGGCGCGCAGCGTCCAGCGCATCGAGCGCCGCATTCAGCGTCTGATGGAGCGGCGCCGCCGCACGGCCCGCGATATCATCGGCCGCGCCCTCCTCGGCGCTGGTGGCGCCGCGCAGCGCCAGCAGCCCGTCCCATCTCGGCGCCGTTGCGCGCCCGGCGCTCACATAGCGCTCGCCAATCGCGAGATAGGCTTCGATCTGCGCCAGATTGATGCTCACCGCCGCCTGCGCGGCGTCCTGCTTCACCGCCAGCGTCGCCTGGATCGAACCGCGCTTAAACCGCTTCTGCGCGCCCTCGCGCACGGCCTGCTCCAGCGCCTCGAAGCCTGTCGGCAGTCGCGTTTTCACATCGAGCCCGCGCCCGTTTACGCTCCGGACCTCCCAGGTCCAGCGCACGCCCTCGATTGCGCCGTCGGTCCGCGCGAACCCTGTCATTCCCGAAATCATTGCGCACTCAATAGCCGCATTCGCCGCTGAGGGAACCTGGCTCAGGCCAGCGCGAACACTTCGATCGGCGCGCGCACGCCCTTGAGCCGGTGCTCGCCCCGGCTGACGAACCGCTCCGGCGCCGCCATCGCGGCGACGAACGCGCGGCTTGCCAGAATTGGCGCGTCGAGGGGCGCGCACAGCGTCTCCAGCCGCGCGGCTTCGTTCACCGCCGGCCCGACGATCGTGAAATCGAGCCGCCGCGCCGCGCCGACGTTCCCAAACAGCACCTCGCCCGCATGCAGCGCCAGATCGAACGTCGAAAACGGCGCGCCCTCCGCGCCCCGCGCCGCATTGATCGCCGCCATGTCGCCAACGATCGCCTGCGCCGCAGCGAGCGCCCGCGCGCACGCCTGCGCCGCCCCGTTCCCGGCGTACGGAAACGTCGCGATCAGCCCGTCGCCGAGAAATTTGAGTACGGTCCCCTCCGCCGCCTCCACGGCGCTGACCGCGCAATCGAGATAAGCGTCGAGCATGGCGGTGAGCGTCGCGCCCGGCGCCTCGTCGGAAAGCATCGTGAACCCGCGCAGGTCCGCGATCAGGATCGCCGCCTCCAGCGCTTCAACGGCGCCCCGCCGCATTTCCCCGCGCAGCACGCGCCGGCCGACATCGCCGCCGAAATAAGTGTCGAGGATCGAGCGGATCTTGAGCGCTTCCGATCCCGCACGGAGCGCCGCGCCAAGCGAGGGGAGGAGATCGTCGAACGCCGCCATCTCCGCTTCCGAGAACACGCGATCGCCGCAAAAGCTCATCACCGCGCCGGACGCGGTGGGGTCGATGCGTCCTTCATCGCCGAACACGATGATGAAGCAGAGATAGTCGCGCGCGCCTTCCGCTTGAAACTGCCGCAGCAGCGCAAACTCAAGACCCTCTCCGTCTTCCAGCCGATACCGCGTCAGCGCAACGTCGCGTGCATCGCTGCTCGCGCGCGCAGCCGCCACAGCGCGATAGATCGGGCTTGTGTCCTCCACCGCCGCGAACGCGCCGTGCTCGTAGGTCTCGACCTCGGCCGCGCCTGCGGGCCGCCACGTCACGCCGATCGACTCCACCTGCGGGTGATACGCCGTCATCCCCGCATGCACGCGGATGATCGGAAGCCCCGCCGCGACCAGCGCCTCGGCCGTGCGCCGGACGACCTTCTCAGCCGGCGACGCGAGCAGCGCCTGCCGGACAAGCCACGTCTTGAGCGCGTCGATCTGCGCCCGGTCGACCACTTCTGTTCAGCGCTCCGCCGCGAGCCGCGCGCGCTCGATCTCGCGCCAGCGCCGCACGTTGCGCTCATGCTCCGCCACGGTCCTCGCGAACACGTGCCCGCCGCTGCCGTCCGCCACGAAGAACAATTCGTCGGTGTCGGCAGGATTGGCGACGGCTTCCAGCGCATGGCGCCCGGGATTGGCGATCGGTCCCGGCGGGAGGCGCGGGATCTGGTAGGTGTTGTAGCCGGTGTCGAGCGCGATCTCGCTCTGCCTGATCGTCCGTATACGGCCGGTCTGTTCGTTGATCAGCCGCCCGTTGCGGCAACGCTCGGGATGCTGCTTGCACACGCCATAGATGATCGTCGGATCGCTTTGCAGCGGCATGCCGCGGCGCAGCCGGTTGATGAACACCGCCGCCACCCGCGGCCGTTCGTCGGCGACGCCCGTCTCCCGCTCCACGATCGAGGCGAGCGTGACCAGTTCTTCCGGCGTGCGCAGCGGCAGATCGGCGGCGCGCTGCGCCCAGACCTCCCGCACGGCTTCATCGTGCGCCGCGCGCATCCGCGCCAAGAGCGCCGAGCGGTCCATCCCGCGTTCAACATTGTAGGTTTCCGGCAGCACCGCGCCTTCCGGCGGCGGCGGCGGCGCAGCGCCGCTGAGCACGTCGCTCTCCGCGATGATGGTCGCCACCGCATCGCTCGTCAGGCCTTCCGCGAACGTTACCGAGTGCAGCAGCGCGCGTCCGTCCGTCATCATGGCGACAAGCGCGCGCGGCGAGACTCCCGCCGGAATCTCGTACTCGCCCGCCTGCATCGGCCGGTCGCCGCCATAGATCATCGCCGCGAACCGGAACGCTGGCGCAAAGCGCACATGGCCCTCTTCTTCGAGCATGCGGCCAATGGCGCTGACGCCGGCGCCGCGCGGCACGACCACCACGGCGCCGTCCGTTGTGTTGGGTCCGCCGCGATTGGCCTCCAGCAGCGCCAGACCCGCCATTGCGATCAGCAGAATGACGACGCCCGCGCCAGCCGCGATCACCATGCTGAGCGGCGTACGTCCATCCCCGCCGCGACCGCGGCGCCGTTTTCGCGGACGATACTCGTGACGCTCGGCCAAGTCCTGCTCATCGTCCAAAGCGAAGCGTCGATCGTCGTCGTCGTCGCGCCGTCGCGCGGCTTCGGCGGCTTCTCTTAATCCGCCGCCGCCATAATCACCGCGGCGTTCGTCCCGCCAAACCCGAACGAGTTCGACATCGCCGCCCTCACCGTCTTCTTCTTCGCCGTATTCGGCGTCAAATCGATCATCGTCGTGACCGAAGGATCCGTGAGGTTCAGAGTTGGAGGGATCACGCCGTCCCTGATTGCGAGAACGCAAAATATCGCCTCCACGGCCCCCGCCGCCCCGAGGAGATGTCCGATCGCCGATTTCGTCGACGACATGGACAAGCTGCCCGCCGCATTCCCGAACGCACGCTCCACGGCCTTCAATTCGATTTCGTCGCCAAGCGGCGTCGATGTGCCGTGCGCATTCACATAATCGATGTCGTCCGGCGACAACCCGCTGTCACGCAGCGCCGCACGCATCGCGCGATAGCCGCCGTCGCCGTTCTCTTCCGGCGCTGTGACATGATACGCATCGCCGGACAAGCCGTAGCCTTTGACTTCTGCATAGATCTTGGCGCCGCGGGCCTTTGCGTGCGCGTAGTCTTCCAGAACGAGCACGCCGGCGCCTTCGCCCATGACGAACCCGTCACGGCCTTTATCGTACGGACGCGACGCCAGTTTCGGCGTGTCATTGAAGCCGGTGCTCATCGCGCGCGCCGCGCAGAACCCCGCCATCCCGATGCGGCAAATGGCGCCTTCCGCGCCGCCGACCACCATCACGTCGGCGTCGCCGTACTTGATCAGCCGCGCCGCATCGCCGATCGCATGCGCGCCGGTAGCGCACGCCGTGACGACCGCATGATTCGGCCCCTTGAACCCGTAGCAGATCGAAACCTGCCCGCTTGCAAGATTGATCAGCGCGCCGGGAATGAAGAACGGCGAGACCTTGCGCGGCCCGTCGCGCTCAAGCTGCAGCGCCGTCTGCGCGATCGAGTTCAGCCCGCCGATGCCCGAGCCGATGAGCACGCCGGTGCGCTCTTTCTCTTCGTCGGTCTCGGGCTTCCAGCCGGAATCCGCAATCGCTTCATCCGCCGCGGCCATCGCGTAGAGGATGAACTCGTCGACGCGCCGCTGCTCCTTCGCCGACATCGCGGTTTCAGGATCGAACGCGCCGTCGCGCGCGCCATCATGCCCCCCGCGCGAACCGTCCTTGCGCGGGATGTGGCACGCGATCCGGCAGGGCAGATCGTCGACCTTGAAATGCGTGATCGGCCCCGCGCCGGATTCCCCGTCGATGAGCCGCTTCCAGGAGATTTCGCGTCCGAACCCGAGCGGCGTTAGGAGCCCGAGCCCGGTGACCACCACCCTGCGCATGGCGCGCCCACGCTCAGGCTTGCTTCTCGGAGATGAACTTCACCGCGTCGCCCACGGTTTGGATGTGCTCGGCCGCGTCATCCGGAATTTCAATGCCGAATTCCTCTTCAAACGCCATCACCAGCTCGACGTTGTCGAGGCTGTCGGCGCCGAGATCGTCGATGAAGCTCGCCTTCTCGGTGACCTTTTCCGGGGGCGCTTCCAGGTGCTTCACGACAATCGCCTTCACGCGCTCAAACACGTCCGACATGCAAGCCTCGCAACTTTCTGATGTACCTAGGTTTTTATTGTGTCCCCGGCGCGCCGCCAGGGCCCGTCTTGATCCAGGGGCGCCAGCTAACACAGAACCGCAGGCGTGACTAGCAGGCCACATCGCCCGCCGCGAGCGCCGACGCGCGCCCTCGCGCGATGCGGGAAGTCGCACGGGAAGCGCGGCCAGGCGCATCCACGCGGCCGTCCCGCGGCCATTACCCGGAAACGCGGCGGCGCCGGCGACGCCCTTGGGGAGCGAGTGCGATGGAAGAGCTGTTCAGGGATTTCTGGTGGCTGATCTTCCCGATCTTCGGGATGGTCTGGGCAGGCTGGGACATGGCCTCCGGCGATCGCCGTCAGCGCGCCGCCATGGAAATGCTCCGCACCTACGCCCAGCAGGGCAAGGACCCGCCGCCGGAGCTGATCCGCGCCGCGCTCGCCGAAGAGGATGGCGTGGGCATCCGCGCCGAGATCGGGATCGGAGCGGGCGACAGTGAGAAATCCCCGGCGCGCGGACAGAGCCGCGCCTGGACGTTCGTCGTCTTCGCCGCCCTCGCCGCCGGGTTCGGCGCGGGCTGGTGGTGGGTCCGCGACGAGAGCTTTGCGTTTGCGCTGTTGATCGTCGCCGTCACGATGAGCGTGCTGGCGCTTGGCGCCCTCGCCATTCTGATCTTCGCCCGCAAGACCTAAGCCGATGCCGGCGCCCTTTGACGCCGCCGACGAGGCGCGCCTGCTCGCGCTTGCCCGCGCTGGCGACGGCCGCGCCTTCGGGCGCCTCGTCGATGCCCACCAGAGCGCCGTGCGCGCCTTCGCGCGTCGCCTCATCGGCGACGCCGCCGAAGCCGAAGACATCGCCCAGGAAGCCTTCGCCCGCGCCTGGGAGCAGCTTTCGCGCCTCCGCAGCGACGCCTCCCTGCGCGCGTTTGTCTGCGGCGTCGCCTACAACATCTGGCGCTCCGCCCGGCGATCGCACATGCGCCGCCAGCTGCGCGAACGCGCGTACGCGCGCGAGAACGCCGATGCGGCGGAGCAGCCGCGCGACGCGCCCGCGCGCCTTGCGCTGCGCGCCGCGATGGACGCGCTTCCCCCCGATCAGCGCGCAGCGCTCGCGCTCTGCCTCGGCGCCGATTTTACGCACGCCGAAGCAGCCAGCGCCTTGAACCTTCCGCTCGGCACGGTGAAATCGCATGTGCTGCGCGGCCGCGCCAAGCTGCGCGAAGCGCTTGGGCTGACTGAAGAAGGCGAACCATGACGAACGACCGCGACCTCGCCGCGCTGCTGGGAGAGACGCCGCCGCCGACCGCGGCCTTCCGCCTTGGCGTGCTCGCCCGCGCCGCGGCCCGCACGCGCCGCCGCGAGGCGCGCCGCCGCGCCGCCCGCCGCATCGCGGCGTTCGCCGCGATCGGCCTCGCCGTCCCAATCGCCGGCGCCCTCGGCGCCACCCTCGCCAACACGCAGCCGCTGCTGATCGTACTCGCCGCCCTGAGCGCCGCTGCGCTCGCCGCCCTCGCCGCCCTCGCGGGTCCCCGCGGCGCCGTCCGCCTCGTCCTCGGCCGCTGAGCCAACGCGGGCTGGAGGCCCGCGGTCCAACGCCGGCAAGCGATGAGCACGGCCCGCGCCGGCTCAGAGCCTAGATCATCGCCATGCCGCCGTTCACGTGCAGCGTCTGGCCGGTCACGTACGCGGCCTCGTCGCTGGCGAGGTAGACGGCCGCTGCGGCGATATCCTCGCCCGCACCCAAACGCCCCGCCGGAATCCGCCCGAGCAGCGCCTGCTTCTGCGCCTCCGGCAGGATGTCCGTCATCGCCGACTGGATGAATCCCGGCGCGATGCAGTTCACCGTGACATTGCGGCTCGCCACCTCGGCGGCCAGCGACTTGGCGAACCCGATCATCCCGGCCTTCGACGCGGCGTAGTTCGCCTGCCCCGGATTGCCGGTGACGCCCACCACGCTGGTGATCCCGATGATCCGCCCTGAGCGGTTCTTCATCATCCCGCGCAGCGCCGCGCGCGAGAGCCGGAAGAACGCCTCCAGATTGATCTTCAGCACGCTCTGAAAGTCCTCGTCCTTCATCCGCAGCAGCAAGGCGTCTTTCGTCACGCCCGCGTTGGAGATGAGGATGTCGAGCTTGCCCAGCACCGCTTCGGCCTGCGGCACGAGTTCGTTCACCGCCTCGGCGTCCGCCAGCGAGGCCGGCAGCACGACCGGATCGCGCGACAGCTGCGCCTTGACCTCCTCCAGCGCCTCAACCCGCGTGCCCGACAGCGCCACGCGAGCCCCGGCAGCGTCGAGCGCCCTGGCGATCGCGCCGCCGATGCCGCCCGATGCGCCGGTCACGAGCGCGGTCTTCCCCGAAAGATCGAACATCCTTTGCTCCTTGGCCTGCAGGCTTACGGCGTCGGGCCGCGCCGCTCAACCGGCGACGGGCTCGCCGCATCGCGCAACGCAGCGCGGAACGCGCGGTCGCGCTTCAGCCGCCATTCCCGCTGCATCGCCTCTTGCGGCGTCGTCCACCGCTCCGCATAGAGCAGCGTCCACGCCCGCCCGCGCGTGAACTTGGCGCCGACGCCGCCATTGTGCTGCGCGAGGCGCCGGACGAGATCGGTCGTCCAGCCGACATACGTGCGCACGCCCCCCGAGGTCGCGCAGCCGATCACATAGACGAAGCAACCCATTGCCCGAATCCCTGCGTTGGACCTTAGGCGGCGCGGAGATTTCTCGCTAACCTCCGCCGCAACACCGGAGACCTGCATGCTGCGACGCGCGCTCGCCCTCTTCGCCGCCTTGGCCCTCGCCGCATGCGCCGCCGCCGATCAGCGCGGCGCCGCCGAACCCGCGGGCGCGACCGCCATGACCAACCCCGACTCCCAATCCGCCGACATCCCTCCCGAGCAGGATGATTTCGACGCCGCGCTCTATCGCGAACTCGCGCGCGCACCCGGTAACCATTTCGTCTCGCCGCTCTCGGTGGAGAGCGCGTTCGCGCTGGTCTATGCCGGCGCCCGCGGCGAGACGGCGTCGGAGATGGCGCGGGTCTTCGGCTACGACGCCGATGCCGCCGCCGCAGCGACCGCGGCGCACGCGCGCGACGAGGCGCTGGCGGCGAGCGGCGTGTTCACGAGCGCGAACGCCGTCTGGGTAAGGCGCGACTTCGCGATCGAACCGGCCTACGCCGAAATCGTCCGCGACCGCCTCGGCGCGATGATCGAAGCGCTCGACTTTTCCAACCGCCGCGGCGCCGTGCGCACGATCAACAGCTGGGCGAGCGACGCCACGCGCACGCGCATCCCAACGCTGATCGGCGAGGATTTTATCACCGACGCCACGCGCCTCATTCTCACCAACGCCGTCTATTTCAAAGCCGATTGGGCCGACCAGTTTCGCGCCAACGATACGCGCGAGGGCGATTTCCATCTCGCCTCCGGCGAAACGCGCCGCGCCCCGCTCATGCATCAGGACACGAGCGCGCGCTATGTTGACGGCGGGCCGTTCCAGGCCGCGGAATTCGATTACGCCGGCGGCGATTTCGCGCTCGCCGTGTTCCTCCCACGCACAGCGGACGGCCTCGACGCGTTCGAAAGCCGGCTCTCCGGCGGCCATCTCGACGCCTTGCTCATCCGGCTCGCGGAAGCAGATCACGCTCTTCTTCGCGTCACGCTGCCGAAAGTCGAGATGAACGCGAGCTATGACCTCGAAGCGCCGCTGCAGGCGATAGGCCTGCGCACAGCGTTCTCGGATTACGCCGATCTCTCCGGCATTTCGTCGCGTGAAGGACTCGTCGTCAGCCGGGTCATTCACAAGAGCTTTCTCAAGATCGACGAGCAGGGCACGGAAGCTGCCGCCGCCACCGCCATCGGCATCGAAGTCACGTCCGCGCCAATCGAACGGCCCGAGCCGATCGCCTTCACCGCCGACCGCCCATTCTTCATCGTCCTGCGCCACAAGCCGACGCGCGCCATCCTCTTCCTCGGCCGCGTCGTCGAACCCGCCGCCGCTTAGCCCGCGCGGGACGCGCTACACGTCGCGTGCGCCGTCGGGTTTCGCTGGAAACCAGAGCGCCCCGGCCGCGACCGCGAGAACCAGCACGTTGAACAGGACGTTCGACGCATTGCCGGACGCGAAAGATCCGGCGCTGTCGAGGCAGAACCAGGCGACGAGGCCCGCGAGCACCGCGCGGCGCACGCCCTCCGGCGCCAGGTCGTAAACCCGGGCCGACAGAAACCAGATCGTCACGCCCCACCCGAGCAGAAACCCGCCCGTCAGCGCCGAAAGAAAATGCGTGCTCGGACCGGCGAAGTCCGGCGCCCCGTCCACCGGCCAGCTCAGAACATCGAGCGTGAACCCCGCGCCCCAGCTGGTGGGCGCCATGGTTCCCAGAAAAAGCACCGGGCCGAACGAGCCGACGACGATGGCCGTGACTTTGAGCCAGGCCTTATGAAACCGGGACGCGACGCGCATGCCCGCCAGCGTGCCACGGCCGCCCACCGCTCACCACTACCTCGCAGATAATGCCGGGCGCCCGCGCATCATGCCGGCGCCGACAAGCCCTCAGCCGGCGATGAATTGCGCGCCGTTCACCGTCATCGTCGAGCCGGTGATGAAGCCCGCGTCCTCGCCCGCGAGGAACGCCACGGCGCTTGCGATCTCCTCGGCCTTCCCCAGCCGCCCGACCGGGATCGTCGCGATGATCTTTTGCAGCGCCGCTTCCGGCACGGCGGCCACCATGTCGGTGTCGATATAGCCCGGCGCGACGCAATTCACGGTGACGCCTTTGTTGGCGTTTTCCTGCGCCAGCGCCTTGGTGAACCCGATCATGCCGGCCTTGGCGGCGGAATAATTCGCCTGGCCCGCCTGGCCTTTCTGGCCGTTGATGGAGGAGATGTTGATGATGCGGCCAAAGCCGCGCTCGCGCATGCCTTCGATCACCGGCCGCGTCATGTAGAACAGCGAGTCGAGATCGACGCGGATCACTTCCCGCCAGGAATCGACGTTCATTTTGTGGAAGAATCCGTCGCGCGTGATGCCGGCGTTGTTGACGAGCACGTCGACGGGCCCGAGCTCCTGCTCGATCCGTTTCACGCCGGTCTGGCACGCTTCCCAATCGCCGACGTCCCATTTGAACGCCGAGATCTTGAGCTCCTTCGCGCACGCTTCGGCGGCCTTGTCGTTGCCCGCATAATTCGCCGCGACCTTGTAGCCGAGGCTTTGCAGTTTCGCGCTGATGGCCTTGCCGATCCCGCGCGTTCCGCCCGTCACCAATGCGACGCGTGCGCCGTTGCCCTTCGCCATGCTCTGTCCCTATCTCCTTCGTTAGCGCGCTCAACCGGCTCGATATTCCCCGCACCAATCATCCGCGGTGACGATCGGGAATCCGTCCTTGGCGCCTTTTGCGCCCGGCGTCGGCGGATAACGCCGGCAGACCGACCACCGCCCTCGCCGATTGAAAAAGTATCGGCAGAGTTCGCAGCGCTCGGCCGACGCATCCGCGTCGCTCGCCATCGTTTCCTCCCACTCCGAGAATGTTCTAGCGGCGCTTCGCGCGCTTTGGCTAGGGCGACGGGCCTTGGAACGATTGGCCCTCTCCCGCTCCCATGTGACCGGGATGGAGCGATCGCCGGCCCGGATTGACCCTGGATGCCGCAGCAGGCGGGCGCCACACTGGCGCCGGCATGATCCGATCCGTCGCCCTCTACGCGCTCGCCCTCGCCGCGGCCGCCTTCGCGCTTGAGTGGCTGGAATACCGCTACCTCGCCCGCGCCTTCCCGATGGAAATCTATATCGGGCTCATCGCGATCGCCTTTGCCGGGCTGGGCCTGTTCGTCGGCTGGCGCCTCGCCGCGCGCCCGGCTGGCTCCGGCTTCGCCCGCAACGACGCCGCCCTCCGCGCCCTCGGGATCACGGAGCGCGAGCGTGCGGTGCTCGATCTGCTCGCCGCCGGCCAGTCCAACAAGGAGATCGCCCGCGCGCTCGGCGTCTCCCCCAATACGGTGAAGACCCACATCGCGCGCCTCTACGAGAAGCTGGAGGTCCAGCGCCGCACCCAGGCGGTCTCCCGCGCCCGCGACCTCGCCCTCATCCCCTGAGCGCCTCGTAAGTTCGTGTCCGGACGGCGAAATCACCCTTTTGGGTGATGGCGCGACGCCGCGTGCCGCGCCTAGCCTCGCGCCGACTCGACAGCGGGAGGACATCGCATGCTCAGGATCAGCCTCATCTACGGCGCAATCGCGGGAACCGTCACCATCGCGTTCATGGTCCTGGGCTTCGCCATCGGCCAGGCTTCCGAGATTTTCGGCTATCTTTCGATGGTCGTGGCCCTGTCGATGATCTTTCTCGGGATCAAGCGGTACCGCGACGTCGAGTGCGGCGGCATGGTCAAGTTCTTCCCGGCCTTCCTCGTCGGCCTGTCGATCGCCGCCATAGCCGGGGTCGCCTACGTCGCGGCCTGGGAAGTCTACCTCGCCGCCACCGATTACGGCTTCGCCGCCGAGTACGCTCAAAGCCAGATCGAGCGCGCCCGCGCCGCCATGGCGCCCGGCCCCGCGCTCGACGCCAAGATCGCAGAGCTTCAGCGCTTCGTGACCATGTACGCCGACCCGGCCTTCCGCCTGCCGATGACCTTCATCGAGATCTTTCCCGTCGGTCTGATCATCGCGCTGATCTCGGCCGCGCTCCTGCGCAATCCGAAGCTCTTCCCGCGGCGCGCCGCGGCGTGATCTTCTCGCCACCGCCAATCCCCGGGACGCCGCCCAGCGGCGGGCCCGGCTCTGGAACTCGGTGAAGTCTGACCTATTTCGCGCGCGACGCGAGGACGGCCATGACGTCCTCCAGCGTCGCGCCGCGCGCGTGCAGCAGCACGGTGAGATGATAGAGCAAATCCGCCGCCTCGGCGCAGAGCTCCTCCTTCTCGCCCGCAGCGCCGGCGAGCGCGGTCTCCACGCCCTCCTCGCCCACCTTCTGCGCAATCCGCTTCGGCCCTTGCGCCAGCAACCGCGCGGTCCAGCTTTCCTCCGGCGGCGCAGATGCGCGCGCCGCGATCGTCCGCTCGAGCGCGCCGAGCCGCCCGACGCCCGGAGCGGTTTCATCTCCAAAGCAACTCGTCGTGCCCAAGTGGCATGCCGGCCCCGCCGGCGTCGCCCGCACCAGCACCGCGTCGCCGTCGCAATCGCGCGTCACGGACACGACGCTGAGCCGATTGCCGCTCGTCTCGCCCTTGCGCCACCGCCCCCCGCGCGAGCGCGAGAAGAACGTTGCCTCGCCGCTCTCAAGCGTCTCCGCAAGCGCGTCGCGATCCATGTACGCGAGCATCAGCACCTGCAGCGTCGCCGCATCCTGCACCACCGCCGCGATCAGCCCGCCGCCTTTCGCGAAGTCCAGCCCGTCGATCTCGTCCTGCGTCATGGTCTGACCTCCACGCCGGCCTCCGCGACCGCGCGCTTGATGTCGCCGATCGCGACCGCGCCGCTGTGCAGAATCCCCGCCGCCAGCGCCCCCGAAACGTCCGCTTGCACGAACGCTGCGACGAAATCCGCCGGCGTTCCCGCCCCGCCCGACGCCACCAGCGGAATCCTGAGCCGCGCCCGCGCCTGCGCGAGCTGCGCGATATCGTAGCCTTCGCGCGTGCCGTCGCGATCCATGCAATTGAGCACGATCTCGCCGGCGCCGCGCGCCTGCGCCTCCACGATCCAATCCAGCATGCGCCGCGGCGTCTTGGTGATTGTCTTCGTATCGCCCGTATACTGAAACGCCGTCCATTCCCCATCGATCATCCGGCTGTCCACGCCCACCACCACGCATTGCGTGCCGGCGATCTCGGCGAGGTCGGTGATGAAGTCCGGCCGCTCCAGCGCCGGCGAATTGATCGAGATCTTGTCGGCGCCGTGTTCAAGGCACGTGATCGCCTGCTCCACGCTGCGGATGCCGCCGGCCACGCACAACGGAATGTCGAGGTGCCGCGCGATCGCCTTGAGCCACGCATAATCGATCACGCGCCGCTCCGCGGACGCGGTGATGTCATAGATCACGATCTCGTCGGCGCCAGCGTCGCGGTATCGGATCGCAAGCTCCGCGGGATCGCCCATATCGACGTGCCCTTCGAACCGCACGCCCTTCACAACGCGCCCGCCCTTGACGTCCAGACACGCGATGATCCGTCTAGCCGGCAAGCGCATCCTCCAGCGTAAACCGCTTCTCATAGAGCGCCTTGCCCACGATGGCCGCCGCCGCGCCCGTGGCGCGCAGCGCCGCCAGATCCGCCAGCGCCGCCACTCCGCCCGAGGCCTGCACCGAGAGATCAGGCCGCGTACGGACGATCTCGGCGATGAGCGCTGCGTTCGGCCCGCCGAGCGCCCCGTCGCGTGAGATGTCCGTTACCAGCGCATGCGTGAGCGTTCCCGGCGGATAGAGCCCAAGCACCGCATCGAGCCCATGCCCGCTGCCCGCCCGCCAGCCATCCACCGCGACCTCGAAACCATCCGCGCCCGCGCGCACGTCGAACGCGCAGCACACGCGCGCCGAGCCGAAATCGCCGATCCAGCTGCGCACCGCCTCCGGCCGCCGCACTGCGGACGAACCCACCACCACGCGCCCGGCGCCGGCGTCCAGAACCGCCGCCGCGTCCGCCCGCGCCCGCACCCCGCCGCCGCACTGAAGGCTGAGCCCGCCCCGCGCGAGCCGCGCCAAAAGCGCAAGCTGCATCGGCCGCCCCGCCCGCGCGCCGTCGAGATCGACGACATGAACCCAGGTCGCGCCCGCATCCGCGAACGCCGCAATCTGGTCGAGTGGATCGCCGTACCGCGTCACGGCGTCGAAATCGCCGTGCGTCAGCCGCACGCAGCGCCCCTCGATCAGATCGATCGCGGGATAGATCAGCATGGCAGCGCCAGGAAATTCGCCAGCACCCGCGCGCCCACCGCGCCCGATCGCTCCGGATGGAACTGGCAGCCGAACACATTGCCGTGCTGCGCCATCGCGGTGAACGGCGCGCCATAGGTCGCCGCAGCGATCGTCGCCGCGCCGATCGGGCACACATAGGAGTGCACGAAATAGGCGTACGCGCCCTCCGCCACGCCCTCCATCAGCGCGTCCTCCCGCACGCGCGCAAGCCGGCTCCATCCCATGTGCGGCGACGGCGCTTGCGTCGACGCCGGCAGCGCCCGCACTGCGCCGGGCAGAAGCGCGAGCCCCGCGGCGTCGCCTTCTTCGCTCGTCTCATAGAGCAGCTGCAAGCCGAGACACACGCCCAGCAGCGGCCGCGAAAAATCCCGCAGCACCGCGCGCAACCCGCTCGCATCGATGCGGCTCATCGCGTGCGCCGCCGCGCCCACGCCCGGCAAGATCACGCGCTCGGCGTCCGCAATCGCGCGCGGATCGTCCGTGATCGTCGCGCTCGCGCCCAGCCGCTCGAGCGCAAACGCCACCGACGCGGTGTTGCCCACGCCCACCTTCACGATCGCAACGCTCACGCGATCACGCCCTTCGTCGACGGCACGTGTGCGCCTTCGATCTTCACCGCCTGCCTGAGCGCGCGTCCGAACGCCTTGTAGCACGCCTCCGTCGTGTGGTGATCGTTCTCCCCGGTCACCGCCACGTGGATCGCTGCGCCCATGCTTTGCGACAGCGATCGGAACACGTGCGCCGTCATCTGCGTGGGGTATTCACCGATATGCGTGGCCTTGAACGCGCCCTCGAACACGCAATAGGGCCGCCCCGAGAGATCGACCGAGACCTTCGCCTCGGCCTCGTCCATCGGCAGCACGAACCCGAACCGCGCGATCCCGCGCCGCGCGCCCAGCGCCTCTTTGAGCGCAGCGCCCAGCGCGAGCGCGCAATCCTCGATCGTGTGGTGCGCATCAACGTCCAGATCGCCGTCGCACGCGAGCGTCAGCGAGAACCCGCCATGCGAAGCGATCTGCATCAGCATGTGATCGAAAAAGCCGACGCCGGTCTCGATCGTGCGTCCGCCGTCGCGGTCGAGATCGACCTCGACGACGATCTTCGTCTCCGCCGTCTCGCGGATCGCGCGCCCGCGCCGCCGCGGCTGCGGCGGCGCAACCCCGAACGCGGTCAGCGCCAGGTCATTGTCCCCCGGCTCGCCGACGCGCACGCGCACCGCGCCGCACGCTTCGCTTGCGGCCACGCCGAACGCGCGCAGCTCCCGCAGCGCCGCGCTTGCATCGCTGGGGCTCGCCCGCACGAACGGCCCGTCCTCTTCCGCCGCCGCGACGCCAACGCCGGCCAGCGTCTGCGCCATCCGCGCGCGTTCGGCGCGCACATCCGCGATCCGCCGCCGCGCCGCCGCCAGCCGCGCCGGCGCAAGCGCCGCTAGCGCAGCGCGCGCAACCAGCGGCGACAACGCCTCCGGCTCCAACACTTCCTCAAGCCGCGCAATCACCCGCGCGGCCCCGATCAACGCTCCACACGGCGCGTCCGCAAATCCGAGCGGCGCCAGGCTCCGCAGCACGATGAGATCGTCCGTACCCGTCGCATCCATCGCCCGCGACGGCGCATCGCCGTACTCGATTTCGCATTCATCGACCACGCGCAGCACGCCCGCCGGCGCAACGTCGCCGAGCACGGCGCCGACGCCCTCGCCTGGCGCATCGACGCGCGCGATCCGTTCGATCTTCGCCAGCTGTGACACATCGGCGCTCGCTGGCGCGGCGATGCTGTCGAATCCGTCCAGCGCAATGCGCCGCATCACCAGCTGAAGCCCATGCAGCGGTCCGCGAACCGGCAGCGCGCACGTTTCCGGCACGCCATAGACCGCCGCCATCCGCGCCCGCAACGCCGCGCTCATGGCGCGCCTCGCCGGTCTGCCGCGCGCGCATGCGCTTCAAGCCCTTCCAGCCGCGCAAGCCGC
>WGOB01000074.1 GCA_016124255.1 Alphaproteobacteria bacterium
ACGTGGTGGTCGTCGGCGCCGGCGATTATCTCGGCAATCTCACCTTCTATTCGAACTTCGGCGAGGAGGTGGACATCCTGGCCCCTGGCGGCGACACCTTCGCCGATCGTGACGGCGATGGCCGTCCGGACGGCATCCTGTCTTCGCGCACGGCCGCCGCGGGCTGCTACGATCCCGCGGCGAGCAACGGCTCGACCTCCGGCCAGTGCTATTACGGCTACCTCCAAGGCACCTCGATGGCTGCGCCCCACGTCGCCGCCGCGCTCGCGCTCCTGGCGTCCCAGACCGGCTTGAGGGGCCGGGAATTGGAGAATGCGCTGTTCACACGGGCCATGAGCCCGATCGATGTGGCCCAATGCCGGATCGATTGCACCCGCAACGCCAACGCCACGCCTGTGCCCGGCAGCCCCGGCCAGTGCATGCGCGGCTGCGGCCGCGGCATGCTCGATATGGCGCGCGCCGCGACCAACGCCCCAGCCCAACCTGCCGCGGCCCCCGCCGGCCAGTCCGGCCGCCGACGCTGATGCGAGCCCGCGGCGCGCCATGAGCGGAGGCCCGCCCGACAAGCTCCTGCAGCGCTGGGGCGTGATCGCCGGGGCGGGGGTGGTCGCCGCGGCGCTCGCGGTCAGCTCCATCACCCGCCCGGATGATCCTGCCCCGGCGCCGGCCGAGCCCGTCGACGCAACGAGTTCCCCCGCGCCGGCCACGCCCACAACGCCCGGCCAAGCGCCTGATGCGGCCGCCGGCGGCAAGACCATTGCGGATCCTGCCGCCAGCGGAGACCCCGGCGCGACCGCCCAGCCGACGAACGCGGGCGGCCCGCCGCCCGCGGGCGCGGCGTTCCCGTCGCTGCTGGTCCGCTTCGAACCCTCACACCCGATGGCGCGCGCACAAACGCTGGCCGCGGCCGGCCGTTTCGACGAAGCCGCCGAATCCGCCCGCCAGACCATCCGGACACGGAGAGATTTGCGCGGCCTCTGCTACGATCGCTTCACCAATGGCGGCGCCGAGGTCGTTCTGCGCGCCTGCACTGCGGTGCCGCGCGCCCAGCGCACGAGCTTCCAGGAAACCTGGGCGCGTCGTCTCAGCGGCGCCGATGGCGTCGAATACGCCGAGCCCAATTACACGCTCTATCCGGAGACGAAGAATTGAGCGCAGCAGCACAAGCCCGCCGTCCCGGCGACGACTTCAAGGATCATCGCATCAAGTCCGCCGACGGGCTTTCGCTATACGTCCGTGACTACGCCCCCGTCGCGCCGGAGACGGGGCTGCCAGTCTTCTGCCTCCATGGCCTCACGCGCAACGCCGCTGATTTCGAGCTTGTCGCCCCGCGCATCGCCGCGCTCGGCCGGCGCACGCTCGCGTGGGATACGCGCGGCCGCGGCCGCAGCGACCGCGATCCTGAACCGGCGCGCTACAACGGCGCGATCTATGCGCAGGACGTGATCCGTGTGCTCGATGAACTCGGCGTCGAGCGTTGCGTGTTTCTGGGCACGTCGATGGGGGCGCTCATCACGATGATCCTGACGACGCTCGCGCCGCAGCGCATCGCCGCGGCGATTCTGAACGATCTCGGCCCGGTGATCGATCCAAGCGGCCTCGCGCGCATCGCCGGCTATGTCGGCAAGACCGGCGCGGTCAGCAGCTGGGAAGGCGCCGCCGCCGCCGTTCGCGCCGTGAACGGCGACGCTTTCCCGGACGCCGACGACGCCTTCTGGACGCGGTTCGCGCGCCGCACATTCCGCGAGACCGACCGCGGCGTGCTTGAGCCGGATTACGATCCCGCGATCGCCAACGCGCTCGCCGCGCCGGGCGAGGGGGCGCCCGCGCCGGATCTGTCGCCGCTCTTCAAGGCGCTGGCCGCGGCGCCGATCCTCGTCATCCGCGGCGCGACGAGCGACATTCTCTCCGCTGAAGGCGTCGCTGCGATGCGCGCGCTGAAGAGCGACGTGGTCGTAGTCGAGGTCCCGCGCATCGGACATGCGCCGACGCTGGAGGAGCCCGAAGCGTTCGACGCCATCGTCGACTTCCTCGCCGCCGTCCCCTGAGCCGCCGTGAGCGGAGGCCTTGCCGATTACACGCTCGCGCTGCACGGCGTCGACTGGCAGGCCGCCTTTGCGCCGTGGGCGGAGATTTTGCCCGAGCGCACCGACCTCATGCTCGTCAGCCGCTTCGGCGACGCGTTCTTGATCGCGCCTGACGCCGCGATCCTGATGCTCGACGTCAATTTCGGCCGGGTGCTGCGCCTGGCGGAGGATCGCGAGCACTTTGCAGACCTGATCGACGCGCACGGTGTCGATTGGCTGATGATCCCATTGGTCGACGAATGCCTCGCCGCTGGGCGCCGCCTGCTGCCTGGCCAATGCTACGCCTTCACGCGCCCGCCGCTGTTTGGCGGCGCGTATCGTGCCGAGAACGTGCACGTCGCCGAAATCGGCGCGCAGCTTGCGTTTCTTGGCGATCTCTTCGCCCAGACGCAGGCGCGCGCCGCCGCGGATCGGCCGGCGCGGCGCCTCTTTATCGACGAAGAGCAGGGGGAGCGCTGATCTGCGCGCTTTGCCTTTGAGCGCCCGCCGCTTAAGTCTTGCGCCAATGCACCCTGTCCTAGAGATCGACCGCCTCAACGTTTCCTTCGACACGCCGGACGGTCGCGTCGATGCAGTCAAGGACATCTCGCTTGCGATCGCGCAGGGCGAGTGCCTCGGCGTCGTCGGCGAATCCGGCTCCGGCAAGAGCCAGACCTTCCTCGCCGCCTTCGGCCTGACGGCCGAAAACGCCATCGTCTCCGGCGCCGTCAAGTTCCGTGGGCAGAGCGTTCTGGGTCTCTCCCGCAAGGCGCTCGACGAATTCCGCGGCCGCAAGGTCTCGTTCGTCTTCCAGGATCCGCTCACCGCGCTCACGCCGCACCTCACCGTCGCCGCGCAGATGGGCGAGGTGCTGGCGCATCACTTCAAGGTCCGCGGTGAAGAAGCCCGCAAGCGCAGCCTCGATTGGCTGGAGCGCGTGCGCATCCCGGAAGCCGCGCGCCGCCTGCGTCAGTATCCGCACGAACTCTCTGGCGGCATGCGCCAGCGTGTGATGATCGCGATGGCGATGATGGGCGATCCCGAACTCCTCGTCGCCGACGAGCCGACCACTGCGCTCGACGCCACCGTCCAGGCGCAAGTGCTCGATCTCATCGACGATCTCCGTCGCGACACGGGCGCCGCCGTCGCGCTCATCACCCACGACATGGGCGTGATCGCGCGGATGGCGCAGCGGGTGATCGTCATGCGCCGTGGCGAGATCGTGGAGGAGGGCGGTGTAGATGCAATCTTCTCCACGCCGAAGCATGAGTACACGCGCATGCTGCTGGACGCCGCCCCGCGCATCGACGAGCCGCCCCCGGCGCTCGCCCCGCCTGAGCCCGGCGCCCCGATCCTGGAAGCCAAGGACGTGCGCGTGACCTTTCCCGTGCGCGTGGAGGAAGGCGTCTTCGGCGCAACCAAGAAGCTCCGCGCCGTTGACGGTGTGTCCTTCACGCTCAACGCCGGCGAGACCATCGGCATCGTCGGCGAAAGCGGATGCGGAAAATCAACGCTCGCCCGCGCGGTCTTGAAGTTGCTGCCGCAGGGGCGAGACGCCGGCGCTGTCACCTTCCTCGGCCGCGCGCTCTCCAACGCCGATCAGCGCGCCATCCGCGAGTCACGTAAGGACCTGCAGATTGTTTTTCAGGATCCGCTGGCGAGCCTCGATCCGCGCATGACGGTCGGCGGATCGATCGCCGAGCCGCTCTTGAGCCTGCGCCCCGATCTCGACCGCGCCGCACGCAATGCGCTGGTCCGCGAAACCATGGCCGACGTCGGCCTCGATCCGGGCCTTATCAACCGCTATCCGCATGAACTGAGCGGCGGCCAGAACCAGCGCGTCGGCATCGCCCGCGCGATCATCCTCAAGCCCAAGCTGATCGTCTGCGACGAAGCCGTGTCCGCGCTCGACGTCTCGATCCAGGCGCAGATCGTGGCGCTGCTGATCGATCTGCAGAAACGCATGCGGCTTGCCATGCTGTTCATCAGCCACGACCTCGCCGTTGTGCGCACCCTGAGCCACAAGGTGCTCGTGCTCTATCTCGGTCGCGCGGTGGAGCAGGGCGACGCCAGTGCGGTGCTGGCTGATCCCGTCCACCCCTACACCAAGGCGCTGCTGGCCGCGTCGCTCTCGCCCGATCCCGCCGCCGAGCGCCAGCGCGAGCGCGTCCGGCTCGTCGGCGACTTGCCCAGCCCGCTCGACACCCGCGCATCGCTGCGGTTTCTCAAGTCCAAGGCGATTGATGATCCGGATGCGGAGCAATACCGTCCCGCGATGATCGAGATCGCGCCTGGCCATTGGGCGGCCGAGTTCGATCCGCCGACGGCGGACGCCCCGGCGGATTCGGGACGCCCCATCACGGCTGTTTGATCGGCGCGCTTGACCCGCGTCACACGTTCTTGACTCGAAAACCGCCGAGACACGTCGCATCTAAGTCGGCGGTTTCCGACCGCGAGGAGAGACCTCATGCGAACGCTGAGTGCAGCCGTCGCCGCCATGTTCACGCTTGGCGCCGTCGCCGGCGCCGACGAACCAATGGCCGGTGCGGCGCAGGAAGATACGCCCGCCTACGCCGTCGTGGATGAGAACGCGAGCATCCCGTTCGCCGAGCGGCGGATCAACAGTTTCCGCGTCGGGCTCGATCGGTCGCTCATCCTGCGCGTCGGCGCATCCCGCTTCTATCGCGCCGAGCTCGATGACGATTGCGCCCGCGATCTGCGCTGGGAGATCGACATCGGCGTGCGCATCCCGACCGCCGGCGCGCTCCGGCGCAGCGATACGGTCGTGATCGACGGCCGGCGCTGCTTCCTGCGCACGCTGGACGAAATCGCCGATCCCCGCCCGGTTGAACAGGCCGCGCGCTCAGAATCGGCGGCGCCGTAATGCGCGTGTTCGCTGCATCCCTGGCCGCCGCCGCCGCGCTCGCCGCATGCGCAACGACCGAGCCGCGCGAAGAGCCCTTCGCCGCCGATCGCGATGCGCCCCAGGCGTCGATCGCCTTTGCCGATTTCGGCGCCGTGCGTTCGTTCCGTCCGCTCGGCGACGACGCGGTGCTGCTGGAGGGCACGCGCCGGCGCTGGTACCGCGCCACGTTCTTCGGCTCGTGCCCGGATCTGCCCTTCGCGGAATCCATCGCCATCGATTCCGACGCCGCGGGCCGCATCGACCGGTTCTCCGCGATCATAGTGCGCGGCCGCCGTTGCGTCTTCCGCTCGCTGGTCGAAGTCCCCGATCCGAACGCGCCCGCCGTCGCTGCCGAGCCTGACGCCGCCGCAGCGGACCCGGAAGAACCTCGCTAAGCGCGCCGGAAGCCGCTAGGTGTGCCTCCTGAGAAAAGAGGGAGGCGTTCATGATCGTCATCCAAGGCGCCGTGCGCATCGATCCCGCGAAGATCGATCACATCCGCGAGGCCGCGCGGGTGATGATCGCCGCGACGCGGGCGGAGGAAGGCTGCATCGAATACGCGTTCGCCGAGGACGTGGTGGAGCCGGGGCTCATCCACATCATCGAGCGCTGGCGCGATCAGGCCGCGATCACGGCCCACAACAAGACCCCGCACATGGCGGCATTCGGCGCTGCACTTGCCGCCTTTCAGCCGAAGGGTCTGAGGGTCTGCGCCTACGACGCGCCCGAGGAGCGGGTGCTCATTGGCGGCTGAGGCCGCGACTCAGCGTCGCCGGGGCGTGGCGCGGGCGCGCCCGGAGGCGCACAACGATGGCTATGAGTGCTCTTCACGATTTCGCTGCGCCCGATCCGGACTCCTGTGAAACCATGGCCGACGTGCGCGAAGGCGTCGACGAGATCGACCGCCTGCTCGCGCCGCTGATCGCGCGCCGCCAGGGCTATATGGACGCCGCCGCCCGCATCAAGCCCGAGCGCGCGGCCGTTCGCGACGAGGCGCGCATCGCTCAGGTGCTGGAGAACGTGCGCCGCAACGGCGACGCGGTGGGCCTCTCCTGGGCGATCGCGGAGCCGGTGTGGCGCGCGATGATGGAAGCCTGCATCGCCTACGAGTTCGAGGTCTACGACGCGTTGCGTGCGAACCCCGGCCGGGTGCAGCACGGCGGTTGAAGCCGCGCGCGGACGCCCGTTACATTGCCTGCGGGACAGGTTCGCGCCCCCCAAGGCGCATGGGACGGAGCAAGGCGCGTGGCCGCAGCGCGAGGGAGAAATCTGGGCGACCCGGTTCGCCCGCCACGCGAACCCTCTGAGCAGTTTGCGTCAGGGCGTTTTTCGCCGTCGCTGCGGCAGCTTCCCTTTGCTATGCGGGAGGGGTGGGCCGCGCGATGCGCCGACGCCTGCATAGTGGGAAATGCGGGGGCGCAGGGATGAGATGGGCGGCCGCGATCGTGCTGGTGCTCGCCATCGTGGGCGCGGCGCTGTTCGGCGTGGGCGTGTTCCTGCTCCCGAACGGCCTCGACGTCACCCGCACCATCACCATCGAGCGCCCGCGCGCCACGGTGTTCGCCCAGGTCAATGATCTCCGGATCGTCCGCCAGTGGTCGCCCTTCGCCGCGCGCGATCCCTCCGCCGATTACACCTTCTCCAGCGATCCGCCGGGCGAAGGCCAGAGCATGAGCTGGAGTGGCGACGACCGCCAGGTCGGTCATGGCGAGCTGTCCATTGTGCGCTCCGATCCGCTGACGCGCGTGCAAGGCCTGCTGCGCATCGGTCGGCGCACGACGTTCGATTCAGTCGTCACGCTGGCGCGCCAGGAAGCGCCGCAGGGTGCGCGCACGCGCGTCGAATGGCGCATCGCCGCCGCCTGCCGCCAGGGTTGGATCAACGTGCCGTGCCGGTACGCCAATCTCATGCTGCAACGTCAGATCGCGCGCGATCTCGACCAGGGCCTGCTCGAACTGAAAGAGCGCAGCGAAGATCCGCGCATGCCGACGGCGGATTTCGAGGGCTTCACGCCGGAATTCATGACGCTTCCGCCGGAGCCGTTCTTGTTCGTGCTTGCACGCGTCGGCAAGACGGTCTCCGGCCAGCAGGGCGAAGTCGACGCGCGCGACGTCGTCGCCCGCCGTGTGCAGGCCGCCATCCGCGACGGCCGCAGCCGCGTGGAGGATGCGATGTCGCGCTACAGTCTCATCCGCACCGGCGCGCTCGTGCGCGTCACCGTGGAGGACAATGCCGAGCGCTACGTGTTCCGCATCGGCTACCCGTTCGACGGGCCAGCGCCCCTTGCGCTGATCGCAGAGGACATCGGCGAGACGCCCTCCGGCCGCGTGATGCGGGCGATGCATGACGGGCCCCTGTCCGCGCTGCCCGAGACTTACGCTCAGGCCGTCGCTTATCTCCGCGCCCACCAGATCGAGCAGCGCGGCCCGCCCTGGGAAGTGGTGCTGGAGGATGGCGACGCCGCCGAGTCCCAGGTGCGCATCCAGATTTATTTCCCGATCCAATAGCCGGCGCGCCGCATTGTAGCGGTGCAATGTCGGGCGCCTTTATGCGCCGTGCACGGCTTGAACTTTCTAGCGGTTCGCTTCACCAAGCCGCTGGAGAGGATCGCCCATGCCCGCCCCCGTTTCCGCCGCGCTCCGCCGCATCAAGCCGTCGGCCACCATCGCGATGACGTCGAAGGCGCGCGCGCTCCGCGCCGAGGGTCGCGACGTGATCTCCCTTTCCGTCGGCGAGCCGGACTTCGACACCCCCGAAAACATCAAGGACGCCGCGATCCGCGCGATGCGCGAGGGCAAGACCAAATACACCGATGTCGATGGCATCCCGGAACTGAAGGAAGCCGTGCGCGGAAAGTTCAAGCGCGAGAACGGTCTCGATTACGCGCGCGACCAGATCAGCGTGGCGCCCGGCGGCAAGGCCGTCATCTTCGCCGCCTTCATGGCCACGCTGGATCACGGCGACGAAGTCATCACGCCCGCGCCGTATTGGGTGAGCTATCCCGACATCGCGCTCCTCTGCGGCGCGACGCCGGTGTTCGTCGAGACCACGCTGGCCGACGCTTACAAGCTGCGACCTGAAGCGCTCGCGCAAGCGATCAGTCCACGGACGAAATGGCTGATCCTCAACTCTCCCTCCAATCCCTCCGGCGCGGCCTATACACGCGAAGAACTCAAAGCCCTTGCAGAAATACTGCTCGCCCATCCGCAGGTCTGGGTGCTCACCGACGATATGTACGAGCACCTTACCTACGGTAATTTTGAGTTCGCCACCATCGCCCAGGTGGAGCCGCGTCTTTACGATCGCACGCTTACAATGAACGGCCTGTCCAAGGCCTACGCCATGACCGGCTGGCGCATCGGCTACGCCGGCGGCGCCAAGGATCTCATCAAGGCGATGGCCAACGTGATGACCCAATCCACCATGCACCCTGCCTCGATCGCGCAATGGGCGGGCGTGGAAGCGCTCAACGGCCCGCAGGACTTCATCCCGTCGATGTGCAAGACATTCGAGGAGCGTCGCGATCTCGTGGTCGCCATGCTGAATCAGGCGCAGGGGATCACGTGCCCGACGCCGGAAGGCGCCTTCTACGTCTATCCCTCGATCAAGGGTGTGATCGGCAAGACCGCGCCCTCTGGCGTCAAGATCGAGACCGACGCGGACTTTATCTCCGCCTTGCTCGAAGCCGAAGGCGTCGCCGCCGTGCACGGCGAGGCGTTTGGGCTCTCGCCGAACTTCCGCGTCAGCTACGCCACCTCCACCGAGCTGCTGGAAGACGCCTGCAGCCGCATCCAGCGCTTTTGCGGCGGACTGCGCTGACGTGATTTCCGCTCAGGTGAAGACCGGTTGAGCGAAAGAAATTGCGACAAGCAAACACCGAGAGCCGGCGGCCTGAGTCAACAGGTCGCAAAAAGCTCTAGGCCGCCCTCGACGGACGCTGCGGCGCCCGCGCAAGAATGATCCGTGCCGCCGCTCGCCATCGCCCTTGCACTGTCGTCCGCGTTCATCCACGCCAGCTGGAACGCGCTGCTCAAGGGGGGCCGCGACAGGCTCGCGGATTCCTTTCTCGTCGCGCTCGGCTGCGCCGGCGTCGGCCTGGTCCTGATCGCGTTCACCGGGCCGCCCAACGCCGCAGCGTGGCCTTATCTCATCGCCTCGCTGATCATCCACGCCGTCTATTGGCTGTGCGTGATCAAGGGCTACGACGCCGGCGATCTCTCTCACGTCTACACGCTCTCGCGCGGTCTCGCGCCCGCGATCGTCGCCGTCGGCGCAGCGTTTGCGGTGCATGAAATTCCGGCTTTGGGCGATGCGATCGGCATCGCCCTTGTCTGCGCAGGCGTGCTGTGCGTTGGCGTCAGCGCGCATGCGCCCTTGAGGGCGTCGCTGTGGGGCGGCCTCACCGCGCTTGCCATCGCGGCCTATTCGCTGGTCGATGCGCTCGGCGCCCGCGCGGCGCAAGACGCGCTCACCTATATCGGCTGGGTCAGCTTGTTCACGGGCCTGCCGCTCGGCGTCTTCGCGTTCGCGCGGCGCGGCCCGCGCATCTTGATCGATGTCCGTCGCGATCTTTTCCGCGGCCTTTTCGCTGGAATCGTTTCCAGCCTGGGCTTCGGCCTTGTTCTCTATGCACAGACGTTCGCGCCCATCGCCCAGGTCACCGCGCTGCGCGAAACCTCCATCCTGTTCGCGGCTCTGATCGCCTGGCTGTTCCTGAAGGAGCCGATGGGTCCGCGTCGTTGGATCGGCGCCGGGATCGTCGCCGCCGGCGCGATGCTCATCGGGTTCGCGTGACGGTGGCGACCATGGCGTCAAAGAAAAGGCCGCGCAGCCGATGAAGGCGCGCGGCCGTAAAGTGACGCCTCGGGGGAGGATGCGCCCCCGCCTCGAAGGTGGGGCGCTGTGCGCGAGGCTACAGCACACGACGGAGATATAGGCTTTGGCGGACCGGTTCCAAGGCCGCGACACGCGCAATCGCGTCGTTTTCAACGGCTACGCCGGCCAGCTCGCCGCCTGCTCGATCAGGAATTGCCGAAACGCGGCGATGCGCTTGGAGCGCTTCAGATCGCTCGGATAGATGAAATAGACTTCGAAGTTCGGCCCTTCGAGGTCCGGCAAGATTTTCACAAGGTCATGGCATTCGCGCGCCATGTATTCAGGCAACGACGCGATCCCGAAGCCCGATTCCACCGCCCGCAGCATCCCATAGACGTTGTCGATCTCCAGCGCCGGCGTGCGGGGCCGCGCGTCTTCGCGGCCGGCGCGCGTCGCCCAGTCGAGTTCTCGCATCGCCGTGGATGCGTTCATCTTGTAGGCGATGATGCGATGCTCATCGAGATCTTCGGGAGACTTCGGCGCCCCGCGTTTGGTGACGTAGTCCCGGGAGGCATAGAGCGCGACGTTCACCTCCAGGATCTTGCGCTGGATGAGATCCGCATGCGTCGCCGCCCACAGCCGGACCGCGCACTCCGCCTCGAGCTTCAGGAGGTCCAGCTCACGGTCGTCGAGCAAAAGCTGCAGCCGCGTCTCCGGGAACGTTTCAGCGAAATGCACCAGCCGCGGCGCCAGCCACGTCGCCCCGAACGCCACCGGCGCGGTGACCTTCAAATCCCCCATGACCTTCTCGCGCGCGTCCTTGAGCGCGCTCTCTGCGATCTTGGCGGCCGACGCCATCTCGCGCGTGTGCTCCCGCAGGGCCATCCCCGGCCCCGTGAGCAAGAGCCCCCGCGCGTGACGCTGGAAGAGGGGCACCCCCATCGAGTGCTCCAGCGCCTGGATCTGGCGGGAGACCGCAGATTGGCTCACGCCGAGTTTTTCCGCGGCGGCCGTCAGGCTGCCGGTCTCGGCGGCGTGGTGGAAGGTCTTGAGTTTGTCCCAGTCCATCGGAACGCTGATCCGTCTCGGCCGTTCTGCTATTTATGCAATATTGCATAGCTCGGCTCAGCCGGCTAGTCCGCGCGCCTGCGATGGCGACGTCATGGCGGGCGCCGGAGATATCTCTTAGGATCGACCTATGAAGCGTCTCCATGCCGTCCCCGCCGCGCTGTGCGGCGTTCTCTTGCTGCTTGCGGCCTGCGGCGGCCCGCCGCCTGACCGCACCGGCACAATCGGCTTCGGCGCCGATCCCAAGCTGCCAGAGCCCAGCGGCGGCATGTTGCCGACAGTGAACACGGCTGACGCAATCGGCTGGGCGGCGGACGCCGCGCCCGTCGCGCCGCAAGGCTTCACCGTCGCCCGCTATGCTGTCGATCTGGCCCACCCGCGCCAGATCGTGACGCTGGAGAACGGGGACGTACTGGTCGCCGAGGCCAGCACGCTCCCGCAGGAGGGCGGCGGCCTCATGGGCTGGATTCGCAACCAGGTGCAGCGTGGCGCCGGCGCGCTCGCCGACAACGCCAACCGGATCACCCTCCTGCGCGACGCCGACGGCGATGGCGACGTCGATCAGCGCACCGTGTTCGCCGAAGGCCTGAACCAGCCCTACGGCATGGCTGTCGTCGGCGACGCCTTCTATGTCGCCAACACCGACGCGGTGCTGCGCTTTCCCTATCGGTCGGGCCAGACGCGTGTTGAGGGGCAGGGTGAGGTCGTCGTCCCCATCCCCTACAACGACGGCGCCAACGGGCACTGGACGCGCGATCTCATCGCCAGCCCGGATGGATCCAAGCTTTATCTGAGCGTCGGCTCGGTCTCGAACGTGCCGCGCAACGCCGACGAGATGGCGCTGGAGGAGGGCCGCGCAGCGATCTGGGAAATCGATCTCGCCACCGGTGAGCATCGCGTCTTCGCCTCCGGCCTGCGCAATCCCAACGGCCTCTCCTGGGCGCCCGTCACTGGCGCGCTCTGGACGACCGTCAACGAGCGCGATGAACTCGGCGACGATCTGGTGCCGGACTACATGACCAGCGTGCGCGACGGCGGCTTCTATGGTTGGCCGTGGTCGTATTTCGGCGCCAACGTCGACGAGCGCGTGAGCCCGCGCAATCCCGACATGGTCGCGCAGGCGATCGTGCCGGATTACGCGCTTGGCGCCCACACCGCCTCGCTCGGCATGATCTTCTACCGCGGCGAACGCTTCCCCGAGGCCTATCGCGGCGGCGCCTTCATCGGCCAGCACGGCTCATGGAACAGGAGCGAGCCGTCAGGGTACAAAGTGATCTATGTTCCGTTCACGGACGGTCGGCCGTCCGGCCCGCCGCAGGATTTCCTCACCGGCTTCCTCGATGACCGCGGCCGCGCGCAGGGCCGTCCCGTCGGCGTCGCCATAGACCGCACCGGTGCGCTGCTGGTGAGCGACGACGTCGGCGACATCATCTGGCGCGTCGCGCCGGAGTGACGGCGGAGTCCCTTCTCCTGTCATGGGCGAGAGGGGGTGCTAAAGCTTGCCTGCCAGGACCATCACACCCGCTGTCGCAATAATCGCGCCCAGGGCCGCTTCCATCGTCACAAAATACCAAAACAAGATTGGCGCTTCACGCCGGGTGATGAAAGCATGTCCGGTGATTTGTCGGCCGACGCGTATTTCATGGAAGACGACCGCGAGCACGATGCAGCCCACGGCCAGCACAATGAATCCAATCGCCTCGTGCGGCATGGCCACATTTCCCCGCCAGCGGACGGACTTGATGCCTACGCCGCCGCAGCCTCGCTTACCCCGTGATGCGCCAGGAACCGCTCCGCTTCGAGCGCCGCCATGCAGCCGAGGCCTGCAGCGGTGACAGCCTGACGATAGACCTCATCGGCGACATCGCCCGCCGCGAACACGCCTGGGATGTTGGTCTCTGTCGTGCCAGGCTTCACGATCAGATAGCCGTTGTCCTTCATCGCCAGCAGGCCCTTGAACAGGCCCGTTGCGGGCTCGTGCCCGATCGCGACGAACACGCCGTGCACGTCGCGGTCGTGCACGGCGCCGGTCTTGGTGTTGGTCAGCCGCACATGCGTCACGCCGCGCGGTTCTTCCACGCCGAGGATTTCCTCGATCGCGGTGTCCCACATCACCTCGACCTTCGGATTGTCGAACAGCCGCTGCTGCAGGATCTTTTCCGCACGCAATGAATCGCGGCGGTGCACCAGCGTCACTTTCGAGGCGAAATTGGTAAGGAAGAGCGCTTCCTCCACCGCCGTGTTGCCGCCGCCGACGACGATCACGTCCTTGCCGCGATAGAAGAAGCCGTCGCACGTCGCGCACGCCGAGACGCCGAAGCCCTGGAAATGCTTCTCGCTCGGCAGGCCGAGCCATTTCGCGCTCGCCCCTGTTGCGATGATCAGCGCATCGGCGGTGTACGTCGTGCCGCTGTCGCCCACGGCGCGGAACGGCCGGCGCGCAAGATCGACGCTCACAATCACGTCCTCCGCGAACTTGGCGCCGACATGCTCGGCCTGCGCGCGCATCTGCTCCATCAGCCAGGGCCCTTGGATGACGTCGGCGAAGCCGGGGTAGTTCTCCACATCCGTGGTGATGGTGAGCTGGCCGCCAGGCTGGATGCCAGCGACGACCAGCGGCGCACGCATGGCCCGCGCGGCGTAGATCGCCGCGGTGAGGCCTGCAGGCCCGGAGCCGAGGATGAGGATGGGGGCGTGGACGATCGTCATGCGCGCCTTTCAGGGAGCGGAATCGGGGAATCGGAACAGGAAATATGGCGATCCGGACGCACGCGCGAAAGCGCTGGCGCGCCGCGTCAGACGTCTGACTCGCTCGCCAGGCCGCCGTCCCGGCAGGCGGTGCGCGCGCCAGAGAAATACGTCTCGCCCGGCGCGCCTGAGGGATGCACCCAGAGGATGCCAAGCGTGCCGCCGTCCCCGACCAACAGGAGCCGCCCGCCATACGCATCCGCGAAAGCCGCATAGCGCGGCATGCTCACGAGGTCGGCGCGCTCCGCATCCGTGAGGTTCACCCGGCGCATGATCATGCGCGGCGGCGGCGCGTCGTAGGGCGAGCGCCAGAACGCGTCTTCTCGGTCCTGCGGCGCGCCGAAGCTCAGCATTTGCCCGTCCGTGGAAAGCAGCATCCTGCGCGTCGCGCGCTCTTCGCCCTCGATCGTCTCCAGGATCAGGCCGGAATGCACGCCGGCGCGGGCGCGGTCCGGCAGCAGCCCGAACGAGGTCTGTGCATCGGCGCTCCGCCAGCAGCCCTCAGCCCAGGCGAGCCGCTTGGGCTGGCCCCCGCCCGGATCGGCTTGCGGCGCCGGCGCGTGCGTGCACGCGGCCATCGCAAGGGCCGTGAGGGCGGCGGCGAGACTGCGCTTGCGCATCGCATCTCCTGGCGCGCGGGCGCGCGCGGCGGCGCCTCATTGCGCCTTCTGCCGGCGCGCCTGAAGCGCCATGAGCACAGCTTGCGCCGCCCGGTCGGTCTCGAGCAAGGGGGTATAGGCCCAGCTCGTCAGCGGTAGACGGAACGGGCGCGCGGCGCCGCGCTCCTCCAGGCTCTGATGAAACGCCGCAAGCTTCCCGCTCCCGCCGTCCACCGGCATCACATGGATCGGTTTGCCGGTCGCCGCGGCTTCCGTCGCCATGTTGACGCTGTCGGCGGTGACGAAAATCGCATCCGCCGCCGAAAGCAGCGCGAAATACGGATTGGCGCCGACGCCGTCGGCAGGATCGTAGAAAAGCGCTGCATGCGGCGCGAGATGCGCGGCGAACGCCGCGCGTGCGGCTTTGGGCGTCCGCCGCGACAGCGTAACCGCCAGCGTTCCCCCGCTTGCATGCTTCACCCGCGCCAGCGCATCGCTCATCAGCCGCGCGCGCCGCGCGGTGATGGTCTGGCGCTTCGACTTGCCCCCGATCAGCACCGCATAGATCGGATGCGTCTCCGCCAGGAGCCGGTCGCGCAGCGGCCCGGCTTCCTCTGCGATGCGCTGCGGCGTCACCCGATGGCACGCGCCTACGATTCCCACGACATTCGGCCCGCCCAGCCCGTCATGAAACGGCGGCACGACGAGATCGAACTCGCGCGGATTGATCCGCGGGTCCTGCAGCTGCACCACCAGCGTCCGGTTCCGGCTCCATTCCCGCATGCTCATGGCGAACGGGATCGAGGTGCGCCCGCAGCCGATGAAAATATCCGGATACGGAGGATCGATGGCGTCCGATCCGATCGCGAGCGCCTGCTTGGGCGCCGGGATGAAGCCCGGATGCAGCCAGGACCAGGGCGTGCGCAGTTGGATGCGCTTGGTGATCACGTCGGCCCGCACGCGCCGCGCGATAGCCTCGGCCAATCCCAGCGCCTGGTTCTCGATGCCCGCGCGCCCGTCGCTGACCGCCCAGATGCGCAGCACGTCGGCCGGGGAATATCCCACGCTCATCCGCCGCGCCCGCCGCGCGGGAGAGAAGACGCGCGGGCGCTCAGAGCCACCGGATCTTGAGGATCTCGTACGACTTGGCGCCGCCGGGCGCGGCCACCTCAACCACGTCGCCGACCTCCTTGCCGATCAGCGCCCGCGCCAGCGGCGAGGTGACCGAGACCTTGCCGCCCTTCACGTCGCTCTCGTCCTCGCCGACGATCTTGTAGTTCGCCTTCTGGTTGGTGTCCTCATCGACGACGGTGACGGTGGCGCCGAATTTCACCTGCTTGCCGGAGAGCTTGGAGACGTCGATCACCTGGGCGCGCGCGATCTTGTCCTCGAGTTCCGCAAGGCGGCCCTCGATGAAGCTCTGGCGCTCCTTGGCGGCGTGATACTCCGCGTTTTCGGAGAGGTCCCCGTGCGAACGGGCCTCCGCAATCGCCGCGATCACCATCGGGCGTTCTTCCGTCTTGAGACGCTTCAGTTCTTGGTCGAGGGCGGCGTAGCCCTCGGCCGTCATCGGCACTTTTTCCATGTATGAAAGGCTCTCGGCTTTGTTCCGATGGGCGAAGGTTGTACCCGCTCCGGGGCCCCGTCAAGCGGGCTCAAACGGCTAGTGCGCGTAGGCCTGAAGCGGCTTGACGCCGATTGCGCCGGCCTTCAGCCGGCGGATCGCCTGGATGGTCGCCTTCGCGCCGGAAACAGTCGTGTAATAGGGGATATTTTGAGACAGCGCCGTGCGGCGGATGGAGAAGCTGTCACGGTAGGACTGCGCCCCCTCGGTCGTGTTGAATACCAATTGCACGCCGCCGTTTTTCATCACGTCGACGATATGGGGCCGGCCTTCCGCGACCTTGTTGACGCGTTCGACCGGCAATCCCAGGCCGACTAGATGGGCGGCCGTGCCCCCGGTCGCAAGGATCGTGAAGCCGAGTTCGATCAGCGCGCGCGCGGGCGCTTCCATTGCCGCCTTGTCGGAATCCTTCACCGAGATGAACACCGCCCCCGCGACCGGCGGGGCCGAACTGGCCGCGATCTGGCTCTTAAGGAACGCCGCCTCGAAACTGTCGTCGAGGCCCATCACTTCGCCGGTGGAGCGCATCTCCGGCCCCAGGATCGGATCGACGCCCGGGAACCGCCCGAACGGGAACACCGCCTCTTTCACCGCCACATGTTTCGTCGCCGGGCGTGCAAGCTTCAGGCTCTTGAGGCTCGCTCCCGCCATGATCTTCGCCGCCGCCGCAGCGATCGGCCTGTGGATCGCCTTGGCCACGAACGGCGCGGTCCGCGAGGCGCGCGGATTGGCCTCCAGCACGTAGATATCGCCGTCCTTCACTGCGAACTGGATATTGATCAGCCCACGGACATGAAGCGCCAGCGCCAGCGTCTTCGTCTGCGCTTCAATCGCGTCGATAAGTTTCTTCGGCATCGAATAGGGCGGAAGCGCGCACGCGCTGTCGCCGGAATGGATGCCGGCTTCCTCGATGTGCTCCATCACGCCCGCGACGAACACATCTTTGCCGTCGCACAGCGCGTCGACGTCCACCTCGATCGCATCGCGCAGATAGCGGTCGAGCAGCACCGGCTTTTCTTCCGAGGCCTGCACCGCGTCGGTGACGTAGCGGACGAGGCCCTCCTCGTCGTGCACGATCTCCATCGCGCGCCCCCCGAGCACGTAGGAGGGGCGCAGCACCACCGGAAAGCCGATCCGCCGCGCCCCCGCCAGCGCTTCTTCCTTCGAGCGCGCGGTGGTGTTCTCCGGCTGCTTGAGCCCGATCTCCTTCAGCAGCGCCTGGAAGCGCTCGCGGTCCTCCGCCAGATCGATCGCGTCGACGCTGGTGCCGAGGATCGGCGCGCCTTCGTCCTCCAGCGGCTTGGCGAGCTTCAGCGGCGTCTGCCCGCCGAACTGGACGATCAGCCCACGGACTTTCCCGTTCGCTTGCTCCGTCTCCAGGATCTCCAGCACGTCCTCCGTCGTCAGCGGCTCGAAATAGAGCCGGTCGGAGGTGTCGTAATCGGTGGAGACCGTTTCCGGGTTGCAATTGATCATGATCGATTCAACGCCGATGTCGGCGCACGCGAAGGCGGCGTGGCAGCAGCAATAATCGAACTCGATGCCCTGTCCGATCCGGTTGGGCCCCCCGCCCAGGATGATGATCTTCTCCCGGTCCGTCGGCTCGGATTCACATTCGGGTTCTTGGACCGCGGGCATCCTGCCCGCACCGCCGCTTCCGGGCTGCAAGCCCGCAGTCCAGGAGGGATGCTCATAGGTCGAATACATGTACGGCGTCGTCGCCTGGAATTCCGCCGCGCAGCTGTCGATGCGCTTGAATTGCGGCCG
>WGOB01000090.1 GCA_016124255.1 Alphaproteobacteria bacterium
ACGTTGCCTCTTCCACGGTGATGACGCCGTCATTGCCGACCTTGGCCAGTGCGTCGGAGAGGAACTTGCCGATGTCGGTGTCGCCATTGGGCGCAATCGTGCCGACCTGGGCGATTTCTTCCGAGCCCTTCACCTTCGCGGCGCTCTTCTTCAGCGTGTCCACGACGGCGGCGGTCGCCTTGTCGATGCCGCGGCGCAGGTCCATCGGATTGCGGCCCGATTGAACCGCCTTCATGCCTTCGCGCACGATCGCCTGGGCGAGCACGGTGGCGGTGGTGGTGCCGTCGCCGGCTTCGTCATTGGTCTTGGACGCGACTTCGCGGATGAGCTGGGCGCCCATGTTCTGGAACTTGTCTTCAAGCTCCACTTCCTTGGCGACCGTCACCCCGTCCTTCGTGGTGCGCGGGGCGCCGAAGGACTTCTCGATCACGACGTTGCGGCCTTTGGGGCCGAGCGTGACTTTCACGGCGTTGGCCAGGATATCCACGCCTTGGAGCATCCGCTCCCGCGCGTCCGAGCCGAATTGAACGACTTTCGCAGCCATTGTTGTGTCCTCTACGTGTTTGATCTTGGTGGTGCGCTTCCCGGCCGAGCGCAGCGAGAGCCGGGACCCCTGCATCCGCTTCGCGACCGCGGCCGAGAGAGCGGGCTAGTCTGGGTCCCGGATCGATCGCAGTGCGATCGTCCGGGACGGCCTTCGCGCTTCGCGCTTAGGCCGCCTTCTTGCCCTTTGCGGTCGTGCCTTCGAGCACGCCCATGATGTCGGACTCCTTCATGATCAGGAGGTCTTCGCCATCGATCTTGACCTCGGTGCCGGACCATTTGCCGAACAGCACCCGGTCGCCGACCTTCACATCCATATCGATGCGCTCGCCGTCTTCGTCGCGGCCGCCGGGGCCGACGGCGATGACTTCGCCTTCCTGGGGTTTTTCCTGGGCGGTGTCGGGGATGATGATCCCGCCGCGGCTCTTCTCTTCTTCCTTCACGCGCCGAACGACGACGCGGTCATGCAACGGACGAAAGCTCGTCACAGGCAACTCCCTAAGATGGTCATGGACGCCGCCGGCGGGCGATTGGCACTCACCTGCGCCGGCTGCTAACGCGGGGCATTTAGTCGCCGCCAACGCTCCGGTCAAGGGTTCAGGCAGGCCGCAAGGGATCAAAAAACGGAACTATTCGTTCCCAGGCGGCGTTGGCTTCCCATGAGCGTCCCCCCGCCGCCGCACCCTGCGCCGCCGCCGCGCCCGCCGGCCTCGCCGCCGGCCCCGGTCGAAGATCCGCGGCCAGCGCCGCCGGACCAGCCGCCGTCTCCGCCGCCGCCCCCGCCGACCAAAGCGTGAGCGCAGCGAAAGAGGCCGTCCTCCGGCCCCTGTGCAGCCCCGGAGAAACGGCCTCGCTGACGAACCGGCTTAACGCGCCAAGTCCGCGCAGATCTGACGATCAGTAGTATCCGTCGTCGTAATACCCATCGCCGTAATAATAGCCGTCGTCGTAGTCGTCATAGCCGTCGATCAAGAGGATCGCGTCGATGACGAGGAGCGTGGCGATCGAGATCAGCAGGATGTCGTTCCCGTACCGCACGTACCGGCAGCCATAGGGCGGCGGGGGCAGGCGGCTGTAGAGGTCGTACGGCACCGGATAATAGTGAAGGTGCCGCGGGAACGCGTAGCCGACGCGCCAGGGTCGGTACGGCGCACGCCAGCCCGGCTCGCCCCACCAGCGGTAGTGGCGGTCATAGTAGCGCCCTATCACCGACGCGTAGCCGCGGTCGAAATAGCGGCCCCGCGGAACCGATCGCCAATCCCGGTATGAATGGCGCCGCGGCTGCAGCGAGGTCCAATGCCGCGAGGGGCCGCGGCGATCTGCGTAGCGACGCCGATCGTCGCCGCCGCGCACATCGCGCCGGCGGTCGTCGCCGCCGCGCCACTGACCGCGTCGGTCGCCGTCGCCGCCGCGCCACTCGCGCCGGCGATCATCGCCGCCGGCGAGGGTGCGGGGCGGGCGATTGCGATCGCCCTCGCCGCGCTGCTGGCCGCGCCGGTCGTCGTCGCGGGCGACGTTGCGCGGGTTGCGATTGACGTTCGGGGGATTGGTCGCCACGCGCCGGCGTTCCTCCCACGCGCCGCGGTTCTGGGCGTTCCGGTTCTGGACGTTGCGGTTTTGGCCGTTGCGGTTTTGGACGTTGCGGTTTTCGACGTTCTCAGGACGCGGCGCGCGCCGCACCTCGCGCTGGGGCCGCTGGCCTTCGGAAAAGCGGGGGCGCTGGCCCCCGTCGCCGCGCGCGTTTTCACGGCGCCGCTCGCCTTGCGCCTCGACCCGCGGCCGCTCGCCGCCGCGCCGGGCGCGATCATCCTGCCCCCAATGGCCCTGGCGGGCTTGCCTCTGCTGCTGCATCTGCGGACGCGGTTGCGCTTGGCGCTGCGGCTGCGCCTGGCGGGTTTCGCCGCCGCGCTGACGCTCGCCGCGCCGTTCTCTTTGCTGTTCGCCGCCGTTCTGTTCAGCCCGGCCTCGATCGCGGTCGCGATCGCCGCGTCGATGATCCTGTGCGGTTGCAGCGCTCGCCCAGCCTACGGCCGCGACGGCGCACAACGCGGCGAGCAGCCGCTTGTTCATGATGTCAGCTCCACGCTCTTGACGGCGTCCCTTGCAACCCCGCGACCGTGGGCGCTCGTATCTGAACGCAGGCTGAACGAGCGCCGCGGTCTAGAGCAACATCCGACCTCCCAAGGGCGATCGCGTATGGTCGGAAGATGCTCTAGCGCAGCCAGGCCTTGAGCCGCGCGACGCCGTCTTCGACCTCGGCGGCGGCGCGGGCATAGGCGATGCGCATCCAGCGTCGCCCGCGAACCTCGTCGAAATCCACGCCGGCCGTGAGCGCCACGCCGGCTTCCTCAAGCGCGCGGCGACAGAATGAAAGGCTGTCGTCGCTGTGGGCGGAGATGTCGACAAGCATGTAGAAGGCGCCGTCGGCCGGGGCGGCGAGCGTCAGGCCGAGATCCGGCAACGCTGCGAGCAGCAGCGCGCGGTTCTCGCCATAGAGTGCGCGGCGCCGCTCGCATTCCTCGCCCGCGTCGAGCGCGGCGCACGCCGCGACCTGCGAGACGTGCGGCGGGGCGACGGTTAGGTTCTGCGCCAGCCGCTCGATCGGCGCGACCAGCGCCGGCGGCGCGACGATCCAGCCGACACGCCAACCCGTCATCGCCCAATACTTCGAAAACGAATTAATGATGATCGCATCGGGATCGACCGCGAGCGCGCACGTGGCCGGGCGCTCATACGTCAGGCCGTGATAGATTTCGTCGGAGATCAGCGGCAGGCCGTGCGCGCGTGTGCGCGCTGCAAGCACGGCGAGTTCTGTGTCCGTCAGCATCGCGCCTGTCGGATTGGCCGGGCTTGCGACGAGCGCGCCGGCGACGGGGCCGTCCGCAGCGAGATCATCCAGATGATGCGCCTGCAGCTGAAGCCGGTCGTTCGCGCCGGACTCCGCCAGCGCCGCACGCATGCCGAGGGCGGTGAGGATGTGCCGGTAAGGCGGATATCCCGGCGCCGCCATGGCGACGCGATCGCCGGTGTCGAAGAGCGCCAGAAACGCGAGCGTGAACGCGCCGGAGGCGCCTGTGGTGACGATGATCCGACCCGGATCGACGTTAAGGCCGTGCATGTCCGCATAAAGACGCGCGATGCGTTCGCGCAACGGCGCCGCGCCCAACGCCTCGGTGTAGCCCATCGCGTCGCGATCAAGCCGCGCGTGCACGGCTTCGAGCGCGGTCGGCGGCGCGGAGAAGCACGGCTGGCCGACGTCGAAACGGACAATCCGCTCTCCCGCGGCGGCGCGTGCATTGGCCTCGCGCGCCATCTCCATCGCCAGAAAATTGGCGATGGCGGCGCGGCTGGAATGGGGCTTGCGGGGCGGCGGGGCGGTCATGGCGCACGCCGGGTAACGCGCCCCGCGCGGCGCGGCAATGGTTAGTCGGCGCGGGCCCCGCGCAGGAAGAACTCAACCACCGCGGCGACTTGGGTGCGGACTTCCTCCGGGCTCAGGCGCTGTTCCGGATTGGCGAGGGCGCGGTAATGATGACGACCACGGACCATCTCGCAGAAATAGTCCGCCGCCGCCTCCACATTGGCGAACGCGCACCCGTCGAGCGGGGCGCGCGCGGCCAGATACGCTGAAACCACCTGGCGCACGCGATCGGGACCCGCTGTCAGGAAGCCCTGCATCACGTCTGGAAACTTCCGCGCCTCGCCGACGGAAATCCGGAAGATGGCGAGCCCGCCAGGCGAGACCAGCGCCGTCAGGAACGCCTCTCCAATCGCCTGCAGACCCTGCCTGATGGGCGTGTCGTGCGCGGCCGCATGGACCATCGGCGCAATCGCTTGGCCGAGGCGCTCGTCCAGCGCCGCCTGGAACAATTGTTCCTTGCTGCCGAATTGCTGATAGAGCGTCGCCAGCGAGCCGCCGGCGCGGCGGACGATCTCGTTGACGCTTGCGGCTTCGAAGCCGTGCTCCAGAAATGTCTCTGCGGCGGCGGCCAGGAACGCGCGGCGCCGCGCCTCGCCCCGGGAAAGCGGGCGGGCGGATCCTGCGCTCTGCGCGGCCGTATGGGGCATCGCTCTCCCTCACAGGCGCCCGCGTACCGGCCTCAGCGCGGGCTTGTTTGTCGTAACGTTACTCAAATTACAGTTGTCATGGAACCCTTGAACGCCGTCGAGGGCGAGCCTCGGGAGACAAAGCGGCTGTGCAGGAATGGCGGCGTCAGGTCGCGGCGCATGGCGCTTATGCGGTAATGTAATGAACATTACATGTTAAGCTGAAGTCGGTCTGAGGAGCGGTCGGACATGCCGGACGACGTGGGGCGCATGCTGGAGATCGAGGGCGCGGCCGCCCCGGCCGTACAGCCGCGTCGCCGCTTGGGCCGGACGCGGCTGGCGGTGCTGGCCGCCGCGGCGCTTACCGTGCTCGGCCTCGGAGGCTGGGCGCTGCTCACTTGGTACACGACCGGCCGCCACCACGTGAGCACGAACAACGCCTACGTTCAGGCCGACACCACAATTGTCGCCGCGCAGGTGGAAGGCTATGTGCGCCGCGTCGCGGTCGGCGACAATCAGCCTGTACGCGCCGGCGACGTGCTCGTTGAGATCGAGCCGTCCGACTACGAAGCAGCGCTCGCGCAGGCCCGTGCGGAAGCCGCGCGCGCACGCGCCGAGGTGCAGTCCAACGCCGCCAATCGCGCCGCCGCGGATGCGCAGCTGCGACGCTCGCAATACCTGGCCGACCAGGGCCTGCTCTCCAGCGCCGGTCTCGACGCCGCGCGCGCAGCGGCCGGCCAATGGAGCGGCTCGACGCAAGCGTCTCTGGCGGAAGTGGAGGCGGCCCAGGCGCGCATCGCCGCGGCGCAAATCAATCTTCAGCGCACGATCATTCGCGCGCCGATCGACGGCGTCGTCGGCAATCGGACGGTGCGCGTGGGACAGCTCCTGCGCTCCGGCGCGCCGCTGCTCGCGATCGTCCCGGACGCGCTCTACGTGGAGGCGAATTTCAAAGAGACGCAGCTCGCGCGCATGCGTGCGGGTCTGCGCGCGGTGGTGATCCCCGACATCGACCGCTCGATGCGGATCGAAGGGGTCGTGGACTCGCTGTCGCCAGCGTCGGGATCGGAATTCTCGTTCATTCCCACCGAGACCGCGACCGGCAACTTCACCAAGATCGTCCAGCGCGTGCCGGTGCGGATCCGGATTGAGCCCACGCCGGCGCAACGCGCGCTGCTGCGTCCGGGACTGTCCGCCACGGCCACCGTGGATCTGCGCGCGGCCGATTGAGGTGTCGAGCGGCGTAAAGCGCTCCGCCCACGAGGTTCCAGCGCCGACGCTCGGCGTGTGGCTCGGCTTCCTCGCCATGATCTTCGGCCAGTTCATGGCCATGCTCGACATCCAGATTGTCGCTGCCGCGATCGGCGACATCCAGAACGGCGTCGGCGCGAGCCGCGATGAAATCTCGTGGGTGCAGACTTCTTATTTGATCGCGGAGGTGATCGGGATTCCGCTGTCGGGATTTCTGTCGCGCGCGCTCGGCATCCGCCTCCTGTTCACGATCTCGGCGATCGGCTTTGCGCTCGCCAGCGTCGCGTGCGCGCTGTCGTGGGACATGGGCTCGCTGATCACGTTCCGCGCGATCCAGGGCTTTCTCTCCGGCGGCATGGTGCCGACGGTGATGAGCGCGCTTTACATGCTGTTTCCGTTGCGGCTGCAGCCGATGGGCGGCGCGCTGATCGGATTGGTGGTGACGCTGGCGCCGTCGGCGGGGCCGACGATCGGCGGCTACATTTCCGAAGCGTTCGGATGGCGGGCGATCTTCTGGGTGACGGTGATCCCGGGCTTCGTGGTCGCGGCGCTCGCGTGGCGCTTCATTCGGCTCGGCGCATTCAACGGCGCGATGTTCAAGCGGATCGATTTTCCGGGCCTGGTGGGGTTGGCCGCGATGCTGGGCGCCGCGCAATACGTCCTGGAGGAGGGGCCAGGCGAGGATTGGTTCGCATCGGGCGAGATCATCTTCTGGACCGGCGTCAGCGCGGCGGGCGCGTTCGTGTTTTTCTGGCGCACGATCGGCAACGCCGCCCCGATCGTCGATCTGCGGCCGCTGAAGATCCCGACATTCGCGATCGGATGCGCGATCGCGTTCGTTCTTGGCGCCACGTTGTTCGGCCCGGTCTTTCTGCAGCCACTCTTTCTGGCGGAGGTGCGCGGCTACAATCCTGAGCAGATCGGCCACGCGATGTGGGCGCAGGGCGCGACGATGTTCCTTATGGCGCCCGTCATCAGCATCTTCATGCGGCGCCTGCCCGATCTGCGTCCGCTCGGCGCGCTGGGGTTCGCGCTGGTGGCGGCGTCGTGCTGGATGCAGGCGCATCTGACCGCGGAGGCGGGCTTCTGGGAGTTCGCGTGGCCGCAGGTTCTGCGCGGCGCGGGCATGATGATCTGCTTTTCCGCGGTGATGCAGCCGACGCTGCAATCGCTGCCGCTGTCGCTGGTGCCGTCAGGGCCGCCGCTTTTTAATCTGACGCGCAATCTCGGCGGCGCGTTCGGGTTGGCGCTGCTGACGACGATCCAGGGGCGCGCCTTCGCATTGCATCGCCAGGAACTCTACGCCGCCGCAAATGGCCAGGACCCGCGAGTGGAGCAGATGATGAGCGGCATGGCGCAGCGCGCGCCGCCCGGCGCTTTTGATCCAGAGCGGCTGGGCGAAGCCATGTACGCGCGATTGTTGGACCGCGAGGCGCTGGTGATGGCGTTCAATGACAGTTTCTTGGCGCTCGCCGTTGCAGCCGCCGCCGCGGCGTTCGCCATTTTCGCGCTGAAAAGCACGCCCGCCGCGCGCCTCGATCCGTCCTCGATCGAGGCGCGCTAGAGCAACATCCGACATTTTCTACCATTCGATCGCAGGGGCGATCGCGTATGCTAGGCGCGCGCCTCAGGAGAGCGCGCGATCAATCGCAGCGGCGACCTCGGGCGCCAGCGGCGCGGTCTTGGAGCCGAAGCTCTCCAACAAGGCGCCGTCTGGTCCGATCAGATATTTATGGAAGTTCCACCGCGGCAGCGCGTCGTCGCCGAGCTCCTGCGCGACCCAGGCGTAGAAGGGATGGCGCTTCTCTTTGGCGAGAATGTCGACCTTGCCGGTCATCGGGAAGGTGACGTGGTAGGTCGTATCGCAGAAATCGGCGATCTCGGCCTCCGATCCGCTTTCCTGCGCGCCGAAATCGTTGCACGGCACGCCGAGAACGACGAGGCGTCCCCCGCGGCCTTCGTACAATTGTTCGAGGTCTCGATATTGCGGCGTGAGCCCGCAGGCGCTGGCGACGTTCACAACCAGCACCGGCTTTCCCGCGAAGTCGGCGAGCGGGAGATCGCCCCCGGCGGCAAGGGTGGTGAAGTGGAAATCATGTGCTGTGGTCATGTGGTGGCCTGATCGATTAAGCCGCGCCGACCGCAAGGTCGGACACGTAGGGATTGGTCTTGCGCTCCCACCCGAAGGTGCTCATTGGCCCGTGGCCGGGCAGGAAGCGAACGTCGTCGCCGAGTGGGAAGAGCTTTTCGCGGATCGACCCGATCAGCGCCTCGTGATCGCCGCGCGGAAAATCGGTGCGACCGATGGAGCCCTTGAACAACACGTCGCCGACGAACGCGAACTTGGTTTCCGGCTGGTAAAACACCACATGACCCGGCGTGTGGCCGGGGCAGTGAATAACGTCGAACCGCGCCTCGCCGACGGAGACATTGTCGCCGTCCGCCAGCCATCGATCGGGCGTGCACGATCGCGCGCCCACAAGTCCATAGCGTCTGGCGTGCGATTCAAGTTCCGCAAGCAGCCAGTCTTCATCCTTGTGCGGACCCTCGATCGGAACGCCGGCGCGTTCGCTCAGCTCTGCGGCGGCGCCGGCATGATCAAGATGGCCGTGCGTGAGCAGCACCTTCTCCAACTGGACGCCGGCCTGCTTCGCCGCCTCGAGGAGCGCATCGGGTTCGCCGCCGGGATCGACGAAGGCGCCGCGCAGGGTGGCGGTGCACCAGACCAGCGAGGCGTTCTGTTGAAACGCGGTCACCGGCATGACCAGGGCCTGGATCGCGGGCGGCGGCGAAAGGCCGGGTTCTGCGCCTGAGGCGTTGGCGTCACTCATGGGGTGGGAGGTGGCGTATGGTTTCGCGAATGTAAAGCCGCGCCCTTGAAGCCGCAGACGCGGCTCCGCAAGTGGAGCGGGCACGCTTAGGCGCTGTGTCGTCGCGGAAAATTGCGCCTCGCACGGGAAAGGCAAACCGGTTGTTCGCCATTCCATGCCTAAGAAGGCGCTCGTTTGGGCGCCGGGCCGAAGCCCGGTCGCCGGCAGAAGGCCGAGAGGGACCAAGGCGATGGCCGCCGACACGGCGACATTCGACCTGATCGAACAGGCTGGCGAGCGGGTGCTCGCTGTGAAGGGCGACTGGACGGTGGACACCATCCGCGCCCTGGATGAGCGCCTGCGCGAACTCGCCGAGCGCATCGGGCCGGGGGCGGCCGTCGACGTGACCGCGCTTGGGGCCCTCGACGTCGCCGGCGCCTACCTGATCGACCGCACCGTGCGGGGCGGCTCGCCGTGCGGGAACCTTGAGACCCCGATCGACCTGCGCGGCGATCATCATGCTGCTGAACGCCTGCTGGCCGCGGCGCGTCGCTCGGCGCAGCCGTGCGAGACGGCGCCGGCGCGGCGGCTCGGGATCATGGAACTCGCGGAGACGGTGGGACGCGGCATTGACCACGTCGGCCGCGAGACGGTGCTGACGCTGTCCTTCTTCGGGCAGACGATGGCGACGATGGCGTCGGTGCTTGCGCGCCCGAGCCGGATTCGGTGGACCTCGGTGGTCGCGGTGATGGAGCTCGCCGGGCTCAACGCGCTGCCGATCATCGTGACGCTGAGCTTCTTCATCGGCATCGTCGTCGCGTATCTCGGCGCGCGCACGCTGCAGGATTTCGGCGCAACTGTGTTCACCGTCGAACTCGTCGGCATCGCGGTGATGCGCGAATTCGCGGTCGTGATCACGGCCGTGCTGCTTGCGGGCCGCACCGACAGCGCCTTCACCGCCGAGATCGGCGCCATGAAGATGCGCCAGGAGATCGACGCGATGCGGGTCATGGGGCTCGATCCCATGGAGACGCTGGTGGCGCCGCGCGTGATCGCGATGTTGGTGATGACGCCGCTGCTCACGTTCGCCGCGGTGATGGCGGGTCTGCTGGGCGGGGTCGTCGCGTGCGCGACCTATCTCGACGTCAGCCCCGCGATGTTCTTCGCACGGATTCAAGAGAACGTGCCGGCGCAGCATTTTTGGGTCGGGATGGTCAAGGCGCCGGCCTTCGCCGTGGTGCTGGCCGTGGTCGGGTGCCGGCACGGACTATCCGTCGGCGACGACGTGGCCTCGCTCGGCAAACGCGTAACGACTTCCGTGGTGCATGCGATCTTCCTGATCATTCTGCTCGATGCGCTGTTCGCGCTCTGGTTCCTGGAGATTGATCTGTGAGCGCGCCGTCGTCCTCCGAGCTCGCGATCCGCGTGCGCGGCCTGCGCACGCAATTCGGCGACCGTGTCGTCCACGAGAACCTCGATCTCGACGTGCGCGCCGGCGAGGTGCTCGCGGTGATCGGACCGTCCGGATGCGGAAAATCCGTTCTGCTGCGCCAGATCGTCGGGCTGGAGCACCCCGCCGCGGGCACGGTGGAGCTTTTCGGCCGCGCCGAGCGCGCAATCGGCGACAGCGCCCGGCGGATCGGCGTGATGTTCCAGGACGGCGCGCTGTTTTCCACGCTGACGCTCAAGGAGAATGTTGAGGTCCCGCTCAAGGAGCACACCGATCTCTCTCCCGCGCTGATCTCGGAGCTGGCCGATCTCAAGCTCGTGATGGCCGGCCTTACGGCGGAGACGCACCATCTGCGCCCCGGCCAGATCTCCGGCGGGATGCGCAAGCGTGCGGCGCTGGCGCGCGCACTCGCGCTCGATCCGGAATTGCTCATGCTCGATGAGCCGACCGCTGGCCTCGATCCGGTCACGGCGGGACGGTTCGATCAATTGATCGGCGAATTGGCGAGTTCGTTGAAGCTCACTGTCTTCCTGGTGACGCACGATCTCGACACGCTTTTTGAGACGGCGGACCGCATCGCCGTCGTTTACGGCGGCAAGATCGCGGTGATCGGCACGATCGACGAAGTGATCGCGAGCTCCGTGCCGTGGGTTCAGGATTATTTCCGCGGGCCGCGCGGGCGCTCAGCAGCGGCCGCGCATGCGGAGGCGAGGTAGGTATGGAAACGCGCGCGAATTTTGTGCTTCTGGGCGCCGCCGCGATCATCGGCGCGGCGTTCCTGATGCTGTTCTCCGCCTGGCTGATCGGCTCCGATTGGCGCAGCGGCTATCACGTTTACGAAGTCGTGTTCCAAGGACCCGTCCGCGGGCTCTCAGAGGGCGGCGAAGTGCGCTTCAACGGCATCAAAGTGGGGGAAGTGAAGAATCTTCGCCTCGACGAAGAGGATTCCACCCGCGTGATCGCACGGGTGCAGATCAATGCCCGCACGCCAGTACGCGCCAACACGCGCGCGCGCCTGGAGGCGATCGGACTGACGGGCGTGAACCTGATCCAGCTCGACGCCGGCTCGTCGGACCAGCCGCCGCTGCGCCCGCGGATGGGCCAGCCCGCGCCGCGCATCTACGCAGTCCCAGGCACGATCGAAGGGCTGCTGACGGATGAAAACGCCGAGCGCATCCTCAACACGCTGCGCAACCTGGAGCGCATCAGTGAGCAATTGGCGCAGGACGATTCCGTCATCGCCGAATCCGCAACCGCCGCGCGTTACATCAGCGAAGCGGCGCGCGCCGTGGCGACGCTGTCCGAAGAATCCCGAACCTCGATCACCGGCCTTTCCTCGTCGACGCAGGAATTGCTCGTCGAGGCGCGCACCGCCATCGAGAACGCGAACGGCGCCATCGCGCGGTTCAGCAGCGCCGCTGAATCCGCGGAAAACGAAACCCTCCCCGAGCTCACCGAGGCCGCGCAGGATTTGCGACGTCTGTCGCGCGCGATCGAGCGCCTTGCGGGCGAAGTTGAAGACAACCCCACCGGCTTCATCGCCGGACGCACGCAGCCGACCATCCAGGTGCCGCAATGAAGACGCCGCTCGCTCTCTTTCTGGTTTCGACGACGCTTGCTCTCTCGGGGTGCGTATCGCTCTTGCCGGATCCCCCGCCGCCGCCGCGGCTTTATCCGCTGGAGGCGTCGCAGACCGCCGGGGTCCAAGGCCTGGTTGTCGACGCCGTCGCCAGTGTCGCCGCGCCGACCGGTCCGCAAGTGCTGATGGGCGACGCCATCGTGTGGCGCAGCAACGACACCCTCGCCTACATGGGCGGCGCGGCCTGGCCTGGTCGCGCGCCGGATCTTCTCCAGGCGATGCTGGCGCAGACGATCACGCGGCAGGGCCGCCTCACCGCAGGCGTGCGCGCGGGCGAAGGCCTGCGCGGCGACGTCGAAGTGCGCTGGGATTTGATCGCGTTCGAGATCGTGGAGCAGGGCGCAGATCTAGACGCGCGCTTCGCCGCGCACGTGCGGATCATGCAACCGCGCGGGCGCTCTTTGCTGCATTCCGAGATCGTGGACGTGAGCGTCCCGCTGCAATCGCGCAACGGCGCTGTCGCCGCCGCGGCGCTGGCGCGCGCCGCGCAGGACGCCTGCGCCGAGATCGCCGCGATGGCCGCCGACGCCGCCGCCAATATGGCGCTGCGCGCGCCCGACGTCGCCGAAGACGCCGGCGGTCGCTAAAGAAAAGCCCCGGACGGGTTGATCCGTCCGGGGCTGCAGTGTTCGGAGCACTTAAAGTCTGTCGGCGGATCAGCCGATGGCGGAGTCGATCAGCAGATACGCCCGCACGACATGCGCGCCCTTGGCGCCGTGCGCGCGGTCTGCTTTGGCGAGATCGGGACGGCCGCGGAACGCGAGCGCCGTTTCCCGCGCGACCGGATCGCGGCGGATCAGCCGCGCGACCCGCGTGACGCCGATGCCGGCCGCGTCGTTGACGGCGCGGCGGCGCGCAACGGCGCCTTGGCGCGACGCATGCGCGATGACGTCGAGATCGCGTGCGGTGAACGCGGAGTCGATCAGCACGCCGGCGTCGGCGATCAGATCGAAGGCGCGCTCGACGATGTCGTCGTCGCCCACGGGCTGCTGGAAGCTCACCAGGTCGCCGGCGGCGCCGCGATTGTCGATGGACTGGCGCGGCGGCATCACGTTGTTCCAGGTGGCGAGCGCAGTGCGCGGCGAAGCGGGAACAGGCGTGTTCGCCAGCCGCGAGGCCGCTTCATAGAGCGAGCCGGCTTCCTGAACGCGCTCGGCTTGCGGCGCGGCGTCCTTGCGGTTGCGTTGCGGCGCAGCCTGCGCTGTCGCGGCGAGTGCGGCGAGGCGCTTTTCGATCGCGCCGGCATGCTTGTCGGCGGCGGCTTGCGCATCGTCGGCCGAAAGGCGCGCGGCGTCGGCCGCCAGGCGCAGCGTTTCCAGCGTTGAAGCGGCGGCTTCCTGCATCGCGACGGTTTCTTCGCGGATCAGCTCGGCCACGCGCTTGGCGTCGGAGATCGCGCGCTGCGTCGTATCGCGCACCGCCTGGGCGGTGGAGTTTGCCGCATGCACCGCATCTTGCGTCGATTGGCGCGCAGCGTCCGTCAGCTTGGTCGCTTCCGCCAGCGTGGAGAGCGCCGAGCCGATGGTCTCGTCGAGCCGGCCGGAGGCTGCGTTCGCGGTCTGGGCGGCGGCGTTGAGTTCGGCCGTGCCTTCCGAAATCACGGAGGCGGTGGCGCGGAAGCCGTTGAGGTGCGTCTCAAGCGCTTCTTCTGCGTCGCCGAGCTCGGTCTTCACCAGCTTGGAGGCTTCGCGCATCAGGCGAACCTGACGGCCGATCGTGTGGGCGAGCGTCTCGGTCTGGCTCTTCAGGTCGGTGTTGAGCTCGGCGAACGCGGCGCGCTCGGACTGGAGGCTTGCGCTGATCGCGCCGCCGCTGACCTGCGCCATCGTCTCCTCGAACATGCGTGCGTGCTTGACGGCGGCGCTGTTCAGCGCCTGAAGGCGGGTGAACGCGCCGTCGACGGCCTTGTTGAGCGTGGCGATTTCATCGGTCACGTCCAGCGTGACGCGCTTGGCGGCCTCGGCGGGGGCTTGTGCGGGGATAAGAGCGTCGCGCGCGATGGCGGCGAGTTCGCTCGCAAGGATGCGGGCCTTGGCGGCTTCTCCCACAGCGGCGGCGCCGAGCCAGATCAGCAGCGTCGGGCCGAAGGCGATCGCGGCGAGACCCGCCTGCATGGCGGGATGCATCGCCGCCAGCGTTTCGACGCCGAAGTAAGAAACCGGCACCGCAATGGCGGCCGCGAGCCAGCCGAGCGCAGCGGTTACGCCCAGAAACGCGGTCCAGGAGAACGTATTGGGCTCGCGACCGCGGGAGGCGGCCGATTGGGCAGGCGCGTCGGCGACGTCGGACAGCGAGATCTCGCGGATCGCATCCGCGTTGATGGCGTCCAGCTCGATCTCTTCGGCGATATCGATGTCGCCGTCGTCCTTCGGAGACGGCGTTGACGCTGCTTCGAACAGAACTTCGGATTCTGATTGCGGGCGATCGTCGTCCGGCGAGGCGTCATCGGAAAAGTTGATCTCCAGCTCCGACTCGCCGCCTTCCGGCGTCCCGAATTCTGGAAACTCGATGTTGGATTCGTCGGCGCTGTCGGCGTCGCGCGTGTTGGCGTCGTCTAGGTGAACCATGGCCCTGCTCCTTCGGTCGTGAGCGTCGGCGCGCGAAGGCGGCGCCTGAAGCTCTCCGGGCAGGGGAAGTGCAACGCCTATGCCAGCGCGGCATTAGGAATAACAGCAGATGAGCGATCCGATTTGGCGCAAACGCTGCGCTGAGAACGCGCGACAGGCGCGTTTTCCGCACACAATCCTTAATCAGCAGGCTTAACCGGCGGCCCTCAATAAGCGTCAATAGGCCAAGCGTTCCTTGCGACGCTTCGGCGCCTCGGTCCAGAGCTTCTCCAGTTCCTCCGGGTTCGGACCATCTGGATCGGGCGCGCCGGTGCGGGCGAGGAAGAGCTTGCGCGCGACTTCCGCCTGCGCCTCGATGCCCATCTTGGCGAACGGCGCCTTGGGCACCTTGTAGGCGCCGCGCCCCAGCGCGCCGAGCTTGGCGATCGCCAGCGGCGCCCCGCGCTGCGCCTGCCAGACATGGGCGAGTTCGTGGATGAACCAGCCCTGCTCGGCGCGATCGGCAAGCGCGAAGTCCGTCGCCGCGCGCCACCGGGCGTAGTAGATGCGCCGCCCCACCGGCACCATCGCGCCCCAGAAGAGGGGCGGCAGCTGGACGATGCGGACGTGGCGATAAGCAATGGCGTCCCCGAACACCTGCCGCGCCAGACGCATCTCGCCTTGGGTGAGGCGTCGGATCTTGAACCAGCCCATGCGTTTCAGCGGCCCCGCGGACGCGGCTGCGGCCGGTTCAGGCGGCGGCTCAGGCGCCGGAGCGGGTGTGGCGACGGGGTCTGGGCTCATGACGGAACGGTTATTCCGCGCGCTCTTCGCCCTCACGGCTCACCTTGGCAAGCCCCGCGTTCAGTTGAAGCCGGCCGGCCCTGCTTGACCCCCTGGTGGGAAGCGGCCATGTCCGCGCCTCCATGACCGCCCCCGATGATGCTTCGAAGGACCTTGCGCGCCGGCTGACGGAGGCGAACGAGGCCGTGTTCGCAGGCCTCGGCCTCGATCCGAAGCACGCCGCCGTGCGGCGCTCGGATCGCCCCGACCTGGGCGAGTTCCAGTGCAACGGCGCGCTGGCTGCAGCAAAGCAGGCGGGGCGGAAGCCGCAGGAGATCGCCGCCGACGCCGCCGGCGCCTGGACTGCGACAGACCTTGCAGACAAGCCAGCCGTCGCCGGGCCGGGCTTTCTCAACTTCGCGGTGACCGCGGCCGCCCTGTCCGCGCGGGCGCAGGCGATCGCGGACGATCCGCGCGCCGGCGCCGCCGTCGTGCGAGCGCCGCGACGGGTGCTCGTGGATTATGGCGGCCCCAACGTCGCCAAGCCGATGCACGTGGGGCATCTGCGCGCCTCGATCATCGGCGAGAGCCTCAAGCGCGTTTTCCGGTTTCGCGGCGACGCGGTGTGGGGCGACGCGCACTTCGGCGACTGGGGCTTCCAGATGGGGCTTCTGATCGTCGCGCTCGAAGACGAGCTTGGCGACTTGAGCGACACGGCCTCAGTCGGGGCACGCCTCAAGTCTCTCTCCCTGGACGACCTTGAAGCGATGTATCCCGCCGCAGCGGCGAAAGCGAAGGCGGATGAATCGTTCCGCGATCGTGCGCGCAAGGCGACCGCGGCGCTGCAGGCGGGGGAGGAGCCGCACCGTACGATCTGGCGGGCGATGCATGACGTCTCGATGGCGGCGCTTAAGCGCGAGTTCAGCGCGCTCGGCGTCGATTTCGATCTTTGGAACGGTGAGAGCGACGCCGATCCGCTGATCCCCGACATGGTGGCCGATCTCAAAGCCCGCGGCTTGGTTGAAGAGGATCAGGGCGCGCAAGTGCTGCGCGTCGCGCGCGCGGGCGACAAGCGCGACCTGCCGCCTTTGCTTGTGGTGTCGTCGGAAGGCACGGCGATGTACGGCACCACCGACCTCGCCACGATCCTGCAGCGTGAACGCGAGATCGATCCGGACCTTTACCTCTATGTTGTCGATCAGCGGCAGGGCGATCATTTCGAGCAGGTGTTCCGCGCCGCGGAAACCGCCGGCTACGCGCAGCGCGAACAGCTGGAGCATGTCGGCTTCGGCACGATGAACGGGCCGGACGGCAAGCCGTTCAAGACCCGCGCCGGCGGCGTGCTCAAGCTCAACGACCTCATCGAGATGGCGCGCGAGAAGGCGCGCACGCGGCTGCGCGAAGCCGAGATCGGCGGCGATTTCAGCGCGGCGGAGTTCGAGGACGTCGCCCACAAGGTCGCGATCGCGGCGCTGAAGTTCGCGGACCTGATGAACTTCCGCGGCACGTCCTATGTGTTCGATCTCGATCGCTTCATCAGCTTCGAAGGCAAGACCGGGCCCTACCTCCTTTATGCGGCGGTGCGGATCAAATCGATCCTGCGCAAGGCGGAGGAGGCGGGCGTCGCCGTCGCGCCTATCGCAATCGTCGCGCCCGAAGAACGCGGGCTTGCGCTCGCCCTCGATGGTTTCGATGCGGCGCTGGCGCAGGCGTATGACAGGCGCGCCCCGCATTTTCTTGCAGAGCACGCGTTCGCCTTGGCGCAGGCGTTTTCGGCGTTCTACGGCAATTGCCCGATCCTGCAGGAGCGGGATGAGGCGGTGCGCGGCTCCCGACTGGCCTTGGCGCAGGCCGCGCTCCGGCAATTGGAGCGCACGCTCGACTTGCTGGGCATTGCAGCCCCGGAACGGATGTAGCGCCTCAGGAGGGTGCGGCGTCGAATTCCACGACGCGCACGCCGCCGGTTTGCGCGGACACGTCGATCAGGATGCCGCGCCCGTTTGCGGCGTCGCCGCGGATGCGCCATGCCCCGGCCGAGAGGTCGATCTCCGCAAGCCGCTGCAGACCCTGTTCCCGCGCGATATCGACAGCGTGGTCGCGCGAGATCGCGACCGCCGCGCGCTCCATCGGGGGCGGCGCCTCCGGGCGCTGCGCCTCGGCGGCCAAACTCAGCCCCACAAGCATCGCGCCTGCTCCAAAGATCGCCGCTCCTGTACGCAGCATGGCCTCAGTCTCCAGCTTTGAGGAGTAGAAGCCGGGAAAGCGGGCAGTGGTTCCGTTGACAGCCCAGAGCGGATCGGCAAGGTGCGCACAACGGACGCGGCCGATGGAATCGCCCGTCTCCGGCCAGACAAACGAACCCCGCGGGAGAGCGCGCCTTGATTTCAGGTCGAAATCAGACGCCCCCGAAGGAGCAACCGCCCCGGAAACTCTCAGGGAACCGGACCGCGGGGGGATGAAGACGCTGGAAAGTGCGTTTGGACCGCCGGGTTTGCGCCGGTGGTTCATCGCCGCCGACGGAGTAAGTCCCGGATTCGATCCGGGGTGAATCTCTCAGGCGACCAGGACAGCGGGGGCGGCCGATCGCGCATCGGCGCCGCACGCACCTGGATTCCCGATGACCGAAGCCGCCTCCCTGAAGAAACTTCCGCTCGACGCGGTCTGGCGCGCGCGCACCTCGAAGTTCGCCGACTTCGCGGGCTACGACATGCCGATTCAGTTTGCCGGAGAATTTGGCGGCCTGATCGCGGAGCACAAATGGACCCGCGCGCATGCGGGCTTGTTCGACGTCTCGCACATGGGGCCGTGCTTCTTCGCGCTGCCGAAAGATCACGGGCTCGTCGGCGATGAGGCGCATCGCGCGGTCGCGGCGCTGATCGAACGGCTCGTGCCCGCTGACATCCAGGGGCTTGCGCCTGGGCAGGTGCGCTACACGACGCTGCTCAACGCCGATGGCGGCGTGCTCGACGATCTGATGATCGCGCGCCCCGCAGAAGCGGCCGCTGCGGGCGATCTGTACATCGTCGTCAACGCCGGCTGCAAAAACGAGGACTGGGCGCTGATCGAAACAGCGGCGCAAGGCGAGGCCCGTCTCGTCCGCGCTGACGATCGCGCGCTGCTGGCGCTGCAGGGCCCGGACGCGTGCGCCGTCCTCGGCGCGGCGCTCCCCGTGCACGCCAGCGCGCTCGACGCCATGAACTTCATGACCGTCGCGCGGTACGACACGCCGGCGTTCGGACGCCTGACGATCACGCGCTCGGGATACACTGGCGAAGACGGCTACGAAATTCTCGTGCGCGCCGAGCATGCGACGGCGCTGGCGGAGGCGTTGCTCGCCGACGAACGCGTGAAGCCGATCGGGCTTGGCGCGCGCGATTCGCTGCGCCTGGAGGCGGGCCTTTGCCTCTACGGACACGATCTCGACCCGACGACATCGCCAATCGAAGCGGGGCTGGCGTGGACGATACAGAAAGCGCGGCGCGAACGCGGCGATTTTCCAGGCGCAGCGCGAATTCTACGTGAGCTGAAGGAGAAGCCGGCGCGCAGACGCGTCGGGATCTTGCCGAAAGAGCGCGCGCCAGCGCGCGAGGGTGTGGAGATTTTCGCGGGCGATCGCAAGATCGGGATCGTCACCAGCGGCGGATTTTCGCCGATGCTCAATGCGCCGATCTCGATGGGCTATGTCGAGACGGCGTTCGCCAAGGTCGGAACCGAGATCCAATTGTCGATCCGCGGGCAGATGCGCGCAGCCGAAATCGCATCGCTGCCCTTCGTTCCCCATCGCTATGTGAGGAAGCCATGAGCACCCAGAAGCAGACGAAGTACACCAAGGATCACGAATGGGTGCGGATGGAGGGCGATGTCGCCGTCGTCGGCATCACGCCCTACGCCGCCGAGCAATTGGGCGATGTGGTGTTCGTGGAGCTGCCGGATATTGGCAAGGCCGTGAACGCCGGCGCCGATATGGCGGTGGTGGAAAGCGCGAAGGCGGCGAGCGACGTCTATGCGCCGATCAGCGGCAGCGTCGAAGCGGTGAACGACGCGCTGTCCGGCAGCCCGCAGCTCGTCAACGAAAGCGCCGACGGCGACGGTTGGTTCGTGAAGATCAAGCCGGCGAACGCCGCCGATCTCGACGCGCTCATGGATGAGGCCGCCTACGCCGACTACGTGAAGGGGCTCTGATGCGCTATCTTCCGCTTTCGGACGAAGACCGCGCCGCGATGCTTGCGGTGATCGGCGCGAAATCGATCGACGATCTTTATGTCGACGTGCCGGGCGAGGCGCGGCTTGAAGGGCTGGTCGATCTGCCCCTGGCCCAGGGCGAATTGCAGGTCGAGCGCGCATTGCGCGCGAAGGCGGAAAAGAACATTCCCGCGCGCCGCGCGACATTCTTCATCGGCGCCGGCGCCTATCGCCATCACGTGCCGGCGAGCGTGGATCATCTGATCCAGCGCAGCGAATTTCTCACCACCTACACGCCCTATCAGCCCGAGATCGCGCAAGGCACGCTGCAGGCGCTCTACGAATTCCAGACGCAGGTCGCGATGCTGACCGGCATGGAGATCGCCAACGCCTCCATGTACGACGGCTCGACCGCGGTCGCTGAGGCCGCGCTGATGGCCGCGCGCGTCACCAAGCGCCGAAAGGTGATTTTCTCCGGCGGCGTCCATCCCCACTATGTAGCGACGACGCGCACGCATTGCGCGCCGCAGGGCGTGGAGGTGGTTGCGCTCGATCCCGCGATCGATGGCGAGGCCGCCGTGATCGACGCGCTGGCGGGCGATGTCGCAGCCGTCATCGTCCAATCGCCGAACGTGTTCGGCACGGTGAGCGATCTGAAGCCCATCGCCGCGGCTGCGCACGCCCAGGGTGCGCTTCTCATCGCGGCGTTCACGGAAGTCGTGTCCCTCGGGCTGATCGAGCCGCCGGGCGCGATGGGCGCCGACATCGTCGCCGGCGAGGGCCAATCGATCGGCAACGCGCTCGGCTATGGCGGACCCTATGTGGGGCTGTTCGCAACGCGCGAGAAATTCATCCGGCAGATGCCGGGGCGGCTCTGCGGCGAAACGCTGGACGCGGACGGCAGGCGCGGCTTTGTGCTGACGCTCTCCACGCGCGAACAGCACATCCGCCGCGAGAAGGCGACGAGCAATATCTGCACCAATGCCGGGCTCTGCACGATGGCGTTCACGATCCACATGACGCTGCTTGGCGCGGCGGGATTGGAGCGCCTGGCGCGGCTCAATCACGAGACGGCGATCAGGCTCGCCGATGCGCTCGGCGCGGTGAAGGGCGTGGAGGTGCTAACGCCGCGCTTCTTCAACGAATTCGCGATCCGCACCTCGAAGCCGGCGCAAGAGGTGATCGACGCGCTCCTGACCAAAGGGGTGATGGGCGGCGTCGCCTATTCGCGGCTGGCGCGCGGCATGGCCGATACACTGCTCGTCTGCGCCACCGAAACCAACACGGACGAAGATATCGCGCACTATGTGCGCGCCCTGGAAGAGGTGCTGGCATGACGCGGGAGGAAACCACGTCTGGGTCGCGCGGGCTGCTGCAACGCGTGGATCTGATCTTCGAAGACGGCGATCCCAAGCGCACCGGCGTCGATCTGCCGGCGCCGAAGGGCGTCTCGAGGCTGAGCGCGCTCGAGCGCAAGACGCCGCTCGGGATTCCGGGGCTGAAAGAGCCCGAGGCGCTGCGCCATTATGTGCGGCTGTCGCAGCGCAATTACGCGATCGATCTCGGCCTCTTCCCGCTCGGCTCGTGCACGATGAAGCACAATCCCCGGCTCAACGAGAAGATCGTGCGGCTGGAGGGCTTTGCGGATCTCCACCCGCTGCAGCCCACTGAAACCGCGCAGGGCGCGCTCGAGGTGATGGAGGAACTCGCGCACTGGCTGATGACGCTGACCGGCATGGCCGGCGTTGCGCTCTCGCCCAAGGCCGGCGCACACGGC
>WGOB01000093.1 GCA_016124255.1 Alphaproteobacteria bacterium
ATCTCCGCGCGCTGCTGCGCGAGTTCTGCGGATGAATAGACGGGACGCTTGGGAAGATGCACGCGCCGAGTTTACCGCCGCCGCGGGACGAGGCGGATTGGGGCGGGGTTATCCGCGGTCAGCGATCGCGGCGCGGACCCTCGTCTTCGGTCCGGATAGGCGGCGCGCGCCCGACGCTGCCGAAGATCTGCTCAACCAGACCCAGCTCACGCCCGCGCGTGGGCGTCGCGTCGTCATTGTAGGCGACGACCTGGCCGCGCTCGACGCCGTAGCGGTCGACGCCGCTGACGATATCGTCGGCGCCGAAGCGCACCACCAGCACCTCGCGCTCCACCGTGGAGGGCGTGTAGAAGGCGAAGCGTTCCTGCGTGCTGGAGATGTAGTACCAGGAGGTTTCGTCGAACACCGCCGTGGTCGACGGCGAGCCGAGGCGCTGCAGCACGCTCGTCTTGGTGTCGACGCCGACCTGGACCTCGGTCGCCTCGCGGTTGTCTGCGATGAAGCCGTGGTTTGAGCGCACCGGCGCGCAGGCCGCGAGGCCCGCCGCGAGCGCGATCGCCAGCGCGGACGTGCGCACGAAATGGCCGTTCATATGCTTCACCTCGGCGGCTGAAATCACCAGTTGGGGAAGCGGTAAAGCGGGCCGCGGCGGGCGGCAAGGGGGCGTGGCAGCATGCGCGACTGGGTGCAAAGGTGGACGGGTCCTGGAAAAGCCGATCGCGAGGCGGCCGGACGCCTCCTGACCACGGTGACCGGGATCGCCCGCCAGCCCGGCTTCTTCGGCGAGGGCCGCGTGCCCGACACCCTGGAGGGCCGCACCGAACTCATGTTCCTGCACGCGGCGCTGGCGCTCATGCGCCTCAAGGCGTCGCCGGCGCAGGCCGGGCTGGCGCAGAGCTTCACCGACCGCTTCTTTCGCCTGCTCGACGCCGGACTGCGCGAGGCGGGGGTGGGGGACCTCTCGGTGCCGCGGAAAATGCGCGCTCTGGCGTCGTCCTTCTATGGGCGCCTCGCGGCCTACGAGGGGGCGCTTGGCGATGAGGCCGCGCTCCGGGCCGCGATCGGACGCAATGTCTTCGCCGACAGCGGCCATCCTTTCGCCGCCGCCCTGGCGGCCTATGCCCAGGAGACCGCAGACGGGCTTGCCGGGGCCGATCCCGGCGCGCTCGAGGCGCTCACCGTCTGGCGCCCCGCGCCCGCACTCAGCTAGGCGCGCCGCGTTTGGCATTGGCGCGGCGAAGGGCTTATGGTCCGCCCACGAAGACGCGCTCCGCTGGAGAGGGTCCAGACGCGCGGGAGATGTCGATCCGCATGGCTGCTGACGGGCTGGTCCTTTCGATCGACGGGATGGGCGGAGACGCCGGGCCCGGCACGGTCGTGGAGGGCGTGGCGATCGCGGCGCGCCGCTGGCCGCGCACGCGCTTCCTGGTGCACGGCGACGCCGCCCAGTTGACGCCGCTCGTTTCACGCCACGCCGGCCTCTCCGCCGTCGCCGGCGTGCGCGCGGCCGAGCGCGCCATCGGCATGGAGATGAAGCCGGCCCAGGCGCTGCGCCAGGGCAAGGGCACAAGCCTCTGGAACGCCGTTGAGGCTGTGAAGGACGGCGAGGCGCATGCGGCCGTCTCCGCCGGCAACACCGGCGCGTTCATGGCGATCTCGATGTTCCGTCTACGGACGATGGCGGGCGTGCATCGTCCGGCGCTGACCGCCGGCATCCCCAACGCGCGCGCGCTGACCACGGTGATGCTCGATGTCGGCGCCAATGTGGAGGCGGACGCGTCCCAGCTCGTCGAGTTCGCGATCATGGGCGAGGCGTTCTTCCGCGCGCTCTACGGCGTGGAGCGCCCGACCATCGGGCTCCTCAATGTCGGCGCCGAGGACCAGAAGGGCCACGAGGAAATCCGCACCGCCGCCCGCCTCATCCGCGACCGGCGCATCGACATGGACTTCCGCGGCTTCGTGGAAGGCGACGACATCTGCAAAGGCGGCGTCGACGTCGTGGTGACGGACGGGTTCACGGGGAACATCGCGCTCAAATCGATCGAGGGCGCGGCGCGGCTCGTCGGCCAGTTCCTGCGCGAGTCGTTGACGAGCGGCCCGTTGGCGCAGGCGGGGGCGGCCCTCGCCTATCCCGCGCTGAAGAAGCTGCGCAAGCGCATGGACCCGAGCACCAACAACGGCGCGGTGTTTCTCGGCCTCAACGGCGTGGTGGTGAAGAGCCATGGCTCGGCCAACGCGGAAGGCTTCGCCGCCGCGATCGATGTCGCCGTGCGTCTCGCGCGCAGCCATTATCGCGACGAGATCGCGCGCAACATCGCCCGCCTCGGCGCGGGCGCAGAAACGACGGCGGAACAGCGGGACGCATCCTGATGCGCTTGCGCAGCGTGTACTTGGGCGTTGGCGCCCATTTGCCTGATAATGTTGTCACCAATGACGACATCGCGCTCCGGGTGGACACCAGCGACCAATGGGTGGTGGAGCGCACCGGCATCCGCGAACGCCGCGTCGCCGCGGTCGGCGAAAAGACCTCCGATCTCGCGATCGCTGCGGCGCGCGCAGCGCTCGACCGCGCCGAATGCGCCCCGAGCGACATCGACCTCATCGTGCTGGCGACGGCGACGCCGGACCTGACGTTTCCCGCGACCGCCGCGCGCGTGCAGGCGGCCCTCGGCGTCGCCCAGGGCGCAGCGTTCGACGTGGCCGCCGTGTGCTCCGGCTTCATCTTCGCATTGGCGACGGCGGACAATTTTCTCGTCCGCGGCCAGGCCAAGCGCGCGCTGGTCATTGGCGCGGAGACGTTCTCGCGCATCGTCGATTGGGAGGATCGCGCCACCTGCGTGCTGTTCGGCGACGGCGCCGGCGCCGTCGTGCTCGAAGCGCAGCCGGAGGCGGAGGCGAACGGGCGCGGCCTCATCGCCACCCACATCCGCACCGACGGCCGCTTTCACGATCTGCTTTACGTCGACGGCGGCCCCTCCGAGACCGGCACGGTCGGCAAGCTGCGCATGCAGGGCAACGCGGTGTTCCGCCAGGCGGTGGAACATATTTCCGGGGCGATGGTGGAGACGTGCGCGGCCGCGGGCGTGCCGCTCTCCGACATCGATTGGTTCGTGCCGCACCAGGCCAACCAGCGTATCCTCGACGGCGTCGCGCGCCGGCTCTCGCTCGACCCCGCAAAGATCGTCTCGACGGTGGCGCATCATGGGAACACGTCGGCGGCGTCCGTGCCGCTGGCGCTCAACGAGGCGGTGCGCGATGGGCGCGTGCGCCGCGGCGATCTGGTGCTGATGGAGGCGCTGGGCGGCGGGCTCACCTGGGGCGCCGCGCTGATGCGCGTCTAAGGTTTGGCGGACGCGCGGCGGCGACTGTTCAAGCATTGGACAGGTCCTGGGGCGGGCCCGCACGGATGCATATTTTGTAATCTGGCCTTCGCCGCTTGGGTTTGACCTAAGCTCAGGTCGCCTCTAACTTTTTTGTTCTTGGGAGGGCATCGTGGAACTCAAGACGGTCACGCGCGCCGATCTCGTGGAGACGGTTGCGCAGAAAACCAAGCTGCCCCGCGCTGAGGCGGCGAAGATTGTGAGCGGCGTTTTCACCCATATCGAGCGCGAACTCGTGCGCGGACGGCCGGTGAAGCTGTCTCGGTTTGGCAATTTCATGGTGCGCCAGAAGAACCAGCGCATCGGCCGCAATCCGAAGACGGGCCGTGAAGTGCCGATCACGCCGCGTACGGTGGTGACGTTCCGGCCCTCGCAGCTGTTGAAGGACCGCGTCGAGAAGGGCAAGCCGCGGGCGAAGAAGCAGCGCTGAGTGTTTCTGGATGCGGAGAGCGCGGTGCGCCTGGGCGTCTATGCCGGCGCGCTTGCGCTCTTCATGACGCTCGAAGCGCGGGCGCCGAGACGAACGCGCACGCAGACACCGCGCGCCCGCTGGAGCAACAATCTCGCGATCGCGGCGCTCAATGCGCTTGCCGTGCGGCTCGTCTTTCCCGCGGCCGCGATCGGCGCAGCGCTCTGGGCGCAGGCGGAAGGCGTGGGCCTTTTCAACGTGATCGAGACGCCGGGCTGGGCGGCGATCCTCATCGCCTTCGTCGTCCTTGATCTCGCCGTCTACGCGCAGCATGTCCTCATGCACGTCGCGCCGCCCTTGTGGCGCCTGCACCGGATGCATCATGCCGACCTCGACATCGACGTGACGACCGGCGTGCGCTTCCATCCGCTCGAAATCCTGGTCTCGATGGCGTGGAAGATGGCGGTGGTCGTCGCGCTTGGCGCGCCGGCGGCTGCGGTGTTCGCGTTCGAGATCGCGCTCAACGCGAGTTCGCTGTTCAACCACGCCAATCTCAAGCTGCCCGCGCCGCTCGACCGCGCGCTGCGACTGGTCATCGTCACGCCCGACATGCACCGCGTGCATCACTCGGTCGAACGGTGCGAGACCGACAGCAATTTCGGCTTCACGCTCTCGCTCTGGGATCGCCTCTTCGGCGCCTATCGCGCGCAGCCCGCGGCGGGACACGATGCGATGACGATCGGCCTGCCGATCTTTCGCGACGCGCGCGAGACGCGGTTCGACCGCCTGCTGAGTCAACCGTTCCGCTGACGTTTAGCGGAAACGGAAGCCGAGCGCGTGGGCCATGGCGTGGAAGATGACCTGCTGCTCGATCGTGCCGGCGAACGCCTCGGCGCCGGGGCCCCACGCAAACACCGGCACATCCTCGCCGCCATGCGTTTCAGACATGAGCGGCACGAGCGCCTGGACGCGATAGAGCGGATCGCTGGTGTCGACGCTCGACGCGTCTGGCCGCTCGCGTGCGGCGGGGCCCTCGCCGGCGAAGACCGCGCCGGGCCCGTTGGCGTAGCCGAGCGTGGTGTAGGGCTTGCCGTCGAGCGCGCCAGCGTGCGGCGAGTCTTCATCAGCAGAAAGCCCGGTGATCGGATTGTTGCGGCGCGCGTAGCCGGAGATCGTCAGCGTATGGCTGTGATCGGCGGTGGCGATGATGAGGGTGTCTTCGCGATTGGTCATCTCGAGCGCGACGCGGATCGCGTCGTCCATCGCCACCGCGTCGCCGAGCGCGAGCTGCGCGCGGCCCTCGTGATGGCCGTGATCGATGCGGCCGGCTTCGATCATCAGCACGTAGCCGTCCTGATCTTGCGAGAGGCGCGTGATCGCCGCGCGCGTCATCTCTGCGAGCGAGGGCTCGCCTGCAGGATCCTGCGCGCGCTGGAGTTCGTAGGCCATATGCGAGGGCGAGAAGAGGCCGAGCACGCGGGTGGGCGACGCAAAATCGGTCGCGGCGAATTGCTCGGCGTTCCAGACGAAGGCGTGATCGGGCCGCGCGGCCCATTCCGCGGTGAGATCGCGCCCATCGCGGCGCTGGCCCATGATCGACGCGGCTTCGGGATCGGCGATCGTGTTCGGCAGAAAGTTCGCGCGCCCGCCGCCGAGCGCGATCTCGAAACCGTCGCCGGCCGGCCATTCGACGAGCTGGCGGGCGATGTCGACGCAATCGCCGCCGCCCGTGGCCGCGGCGACAGCGTCGTTCTCCCAATCGCGGTGCGCGGAATGGGCGTATGTCGATGCGGGCGTCGCATGCGTGATGCGCGCGGTGGAGACGATGCCGGTCGAGAGGCCTTGCGCCTCCGCGAGCTCGAACAGCGTTGGGATGGCATTGGCTTGCCCGGCGGCGCAATCGCCGAGCGTCGCGGCGGAGACGACGCCGAGAACGCCGGAATTGGTCTTCACGCCGGTGGTCATGGCGGTGGCTGTGGCGGCGGAATCGGGGGTTTGGAAATCATGGCTGTAGGTGCGCGAAAAGGCGCTGTGCGGCGCCTGATCCATCATGAGATCGTAGCTCTCGCCGTCTCCGCCGTTGCGCTGGCCGGCGTAGATGCGCGTGGCCGTCACCGTCGCGACGCCCATGCCGTCGCCGATGAACAGGATGACGTTGCGCGCGCGGCCTTCCGGCGCGCGCTGCGCGAGCGCCGCGGCGGCGTCGACGAAATAGGGGTCCTGCGCCTGAGGCAGCGTGACCGTGCGCGTCGGCCCCCCGGACGCGGCGCTCTCTTGCACGGCGCTCTCTTGCGCGGCGGGCGTCGTGGCGCAGGCGGGCAGCAGGAAAAGCGGGGCGGCGAGCAGGGCGCGTAGACGCGTCATGGCTGAATCCTCATTGGGTGATGGCGGGTATGTCGGCGAAGTTTGCGACAGGAGCATAAAGGCGACGAATGAGGCGCATCCAGCGGCGCTTGTCTCAGAGCGTGAACTCCATCGGCGTCATCGCCGCGACCGCGCCGCCGATCGAGATCGCGACCTGGGGGAAGATGTCCCGGAACCCGTCGTCGAAATCCTCGCCTTGCGCCCACGCGGGAACAACAGGGCGCAAATCGATGCGCCGGATGCGGGACACGGACGGCCGCGTGTGCAGCGCCATTTGCTGGATGAAGGTGAGCTTGGAGCCGCCGCCGGCGAGGATGACGCCGATAGCGTTGGCCCCGTCCTCCGCCGCGGCCTGCGCCACCCGCGAGAGCGCGTCCTGGTAGGCGGCGGCGAGCGCGCGCTGGAACCGCACGAAGGTGCGATCCTTGAACAGGTCCTGCGAGCGCAGTGTGATCATCCGCCCTTCGAACTCCGCCTCGCAATAGCCGTCGCGGAAGAGCGCCTCCTTGAGCGGCCGCGAATGCAGCGAGAGCCGGCGCCAGAAGCGGTCGAGCGCGGCTTTCGAGCGCTTGGCGCCGGCGCGCTCGATGAAGCGCGCGATCATCAGCCGGTCGACCTCGTCGCAGGCGAGCGCCATCGTGGCGCGCAGCCCTTCGATCTCCTGCCAGGCGTGGCGCTTGTAGCCGATCGGCGTGCGCCGCACGGCGGTGATGTCGGTGGTGCCCGCGCCCATGTCGAACACCAGAACGTGCTCGGGCGTCTCCCCGCCGAAGGCGAGATGGCATTCCGCCGCCGCGCGCGCCTCGAACACCGCCCCCTCCATGCGCCCGTCGCCGGGACGCGTGCGCGCGGCGTCGAGCGCCGCGCCGGCGGCGGCGAGCTCCAGGCCGGCTGGATCAAGCAGCGCGTCGCCGAGGCTCTCCGCGATCGCCGCCGCCTGGTCGAACACGCCGGCGAGATAGACGTTCGCGGCCGAGCCTGGCCGCCAGCGCGGATAGGCGAAACGGCGCGGCCGGGTGAGCAGGCGCGGCGCGAGGCGCTGGTCGCTGAGCACGGCCCGCTCGACCAAGCGGGTGAGGAACGCGGTATAAAGCACGAGCGCGTCGCGCTGCTGGAAGCGCCCGGTGATGTCGATCGTGCGCAGGAGCCGCGAGGTCAGCGTGTTGTTGAGGTCCCGCGCGGCGAGGAACGTCTTGAAGGAAACGAGCGGAACCGAGGTCGTCTCGCCGGACCGTGCGCGCGCCATCGCACGTCCGCCGAAGAAGACGCGGTCATGGTCGCGGTCGAACAGGAGCGCGGACTGGACGAGGTAGGGGCTCGGTTCGTCGACGACCGCGCCGATCTGAAGCGGATAGACGAGCTCGCCCGCGCTGACGTCGTCGCGCTCGGGCAGGCACAGGCTGGCCTTCGACGCGGCGGTGCCGAAATCGATGCAGACCCGCGCCGCGGAATCGTCATGTCCTTGCATGCCTGGCGAGCCGTCCCCTCCCATGCTCACTCTCCGTTTGGCGAATCCTCCCCGCGCCCGCATCCGGACTCGCGTGTGAGGCGTGCGCGCGCAGGCCTCGCCCGGAACCGGCGGCTTATCTTAGCGGGGCCTGTGGAAAACGGCGCCCTCTCCGGCAAAAAAAGCAACGCCCTCAGGCGGTCGCGCGGGCCCGGCGGCCCCCTCGCTCGATCTCCTTCAGGAGGTCGGCGACATAGGCGTTGAAGTCCACCTGCATGCGGTGGCGGGGGCTGTCGTAGAAATGGCCCAGATACGCGGCCTCGTCCGCGACGATGGTCTGGTCCATCTCGGTCGCGTCCGGGAAGCGGTAGGCCCCGAGGAGGGCCGCAGCGACAAGCTTGGATTGCTGCTCGGCGAAATTGACGAGCGTCGGGAGCGGCTGGGCGAGGCCGATGAAGAAGAGGCTCTCAAAGCCCGGCCGCACCATGCGCTTGTAGAGCGGGAAGACGTTGTCGCGCGGGGTGAGTTCGGGCTGCTTCAGGAACGGGAACGTGACGTTGTAGCCGGTGGCCCAGACGATCGCGTCGATCTGCTCGCGTGCGCCGTCGGCGAAGACGACGCCGTCGCCGTCGAGGCGGTCGAGGCCGCCCTTGGGAACGATGTCGCCGCAGCCGACGCGGGTGAGGAATTCTCCGGACACGGAGGGATGCGCGTCGAGCGGCTCATGATCGGGCTTGGGCAGGCCGTAATCCTCCATCCGCCCGACCGTCTTCTTGATCTTGGCGCGGGCGAGCGCGCGCCCCATCGTCGGCGGCATCCAGGCCGGCAGGACGGCTTTATCGGCTGGCGTGCCGTCGATGTATTTCGGCAGCACCCAGACGCCGCGACGCATGGAGATGAAGAGGCGTTTCGCGAGCGGGCGCTGCGCAAGCTCGGAAGAGATGTCCATCGCGGAATTGCCGGCGCCGACGACGAGCACGGTCTTGCCGCGGAAGTCGTAGGGATCGAACGGATCGCGGTAGTGGTGCGAATGCACCTGGTAGCCGTCGAAGGTTCCAGGATAGGTCGGTATGCGCGCGTCCCAATGGTGTCCGTTGGCGACGCAGACGGCGTCATAATCCCGCGTCTCCCCGCTCGACAGCGTCACGCGCCAGCCGCCCTCCGCGCGCCGTGCACAATCGGCGACTGCGGTGTTGAACGTGATCGTCTCGTAGAGCCCGAAATGACGGGTGTAGTCGCGGAAATACTGCAGCAGCTGCGCGTGGTGGGGAAAGTCCGGCCACGCCTCCGGCACAGGGTAATCCTCGAACGCGAGCCGCCATTTCGAGGTGTCGATGTGCAGGCTCTGGTAGCACGACGAGGCGCCGTTGGGATTGTTGTAATACCAATTGCCGCCGACATCGTCGCTCATTTCGAAGCAATCGTAGGGCAGCCCGTGATCCTTCAGCCGCTTGGCCATGGCGATGCCGGAGCAGCCCGCGCCGATGATGCAGGTGCGGGGTTTGCCGACCGGGCCGCCGTCGAGAGCCATGCGTTCCTCCTTCACGACCTTTAGCCGATGCCGCGCGGGCAAGACAAACAGTCGACGCTGCGCACGCCCCCGCTAGAGTGGCGGACAAACCAGGAGGACGCGATGAGCATGAAGCAGAGAGCCGACGACGTCCTTGCCGGCGCCGTTGCGTCAGGGGCTGTGGCGGGCGCGGTCGCGATCGCGGCGGACCGCGACGGCGTGATCTACGAGGGCGCGGCCGGCGTGCGCGCGCTCGGCGCGCCCGCGCCGATGGATGGCGAGACCGTCTGCTGGCTGGCGTCGATGACCAAGCCGATCGTCTCGGTCGCCGCGGTGCAGCTGATCGAACGCGGCGCGATCGATCCAGATGCGCCCGCGCGCACGTATGCGCCCGCACTTGGCGACATCCAGGTGATGACCGGCTTCGACGCCGCCGGCGCCCCGATTCTGCGCCCGCCGGCGGGCGAGATCACGATGCGCCATCTGCTCACGCACACGTCCGGTCTCGCGTACGAATTGTTCAATCCCGACGTCGCGCGGGCGCAGGCCGCGCTCGGCCTGCCGGGGATCGGCCAAGCCAAGAACGCGTCGCTGATGGCGCCGCTGGCGTTCGATCCGGGCGCGCGATGGGAATATGGCGTCGGCATCGATTGGGCCGGCAAGATCGTGGAGGCCGTGAGCGGCAAGACGCTCGGCGTCTATCTGCGCGACGAAATCTTCGCGCCGCTGGGCATGCGCGACACCGCCTTCGCCCCGACCCCGGCGATGCAGGCGAAGGCCGCTGGCATGCACGTCCGTTTGCCCGACGGCGCCCTTGCGCCATTCCCGCTGCCGCCTGCGGAAGCCCCGGAATTCGAGCCCGGCGGCAGCGGCCTCTTCTCCACCGCCCGCGATTACATGCGCTTTGCGCGGATGATCCTCGGCGCTGGCGCGCTCGACGGCGCCCGCGTGCTGGGCGACCATGGCATGCGCCTTGTGAGCGCCAACCAGATGGGCGCGCTCGACGTCACGCCGATGAAGAGTGCGACCCCGCTGGCGCTCGATCACGACTTCTATCCCGGCGTGACCAAGCGCTGGTCGCTGGCGTTTATGCTGAACGAGGCGCCGCTGGCGACGGGCCGGGCGGCGGGCGGGCTGATGTGGTCCGGCATCGCCAACACCTATTTCTGGGTCGATCCAGGCGGCGGACGGTGCGGCGTGTTCTTGTCGCAGCTGCTGCCGTTCGCCGATCCCGGACCCCTGGGCGCGTTCTCCGATTTCGAGACCGCGATCTATCGCGGCTGATCCGCCGCCGGCGCGACGCACGCGTCCAACGGCGCCAGCCGGTCGCGCGCGAAATCATGCCGCCAGCGCGCGTTCACCCCCGGCGCCATCAGCACCGTGATGCGCGCGCCATTGCCGGGCGCCGCGGCGAAGTCGATCTCTTCGAACGTATAGCCGAAGCCGCGCAGGCGATAGGTGACCACGTTCGGCGCGGTGTCGATGAAGTCGCTCATTGGCAGAAGCGCGGCCGTGTCGCGAAAACACGCGGCGACCTCGTCATGCGCACGTGCGCTCGTCAACTCGGTGCGCTCCGCGATCGCACGGAAGCGTTCGGGATCGCGGATGCCGGATTCCCGCGTGGCGCAGCCGGTCAGCGCGATGGCCATGATGGCGGCGGTTGTGAATGTCGGTTTCATGGGTGGTCTTCCTTATGGGTGAGAGGGATGATCAGCGGCCGCGGAGATGGGCGACGCCGGTTGCGATCAGCCAGAGCGTCAGGCCCGCGAAGCCGACGATGGTGAAGAGGGAGAACAGCGCCCCCGATTGGTCGAGCGCGAGCATCAGGCCCTCGCCGAGGCCGAGCGTGATGGCGATCGCCGTGACGGCGCCGAGGCCGGCGCTGATGGGCTTGCGTTCGCGCGCTTGCATCGCGGCGACAAGGGCGACGAAGAGCGCGGTCAGCAACTGGCCAAGATGTTCGCCGATGGCGACGCCGCCATAGGCGTTCAGCACCTCGAACGTATGCGCCGCGGCGGCGCGGGCGGCCCCGTCGCTGGCCGGATCGGCATAGGTGCGCGCCAGACCGGGCACGACGAACACCCAACGAAACAGGCCGATCGCCTGTGCGAGCCCGGCAAGCGCGCCGGTGATTGCCGCGCCGATTGAAAGCGCGGGGCGCTCTGCGATCCGGCCCGGCGAGAGCGAAAGCGCGATCGCCAAGGGCGTCAGCGCGAGCGCGAAAAGTGCGAACGCGTACCAGGTGAGGATGAGGGATGCGCCGCCGTCCTGAAACGCGGCGAGCGCCTCGCCTGCGGGACGGCGCAGGATGGCCGGATATTGGTAGGTCGCCGCCAGCATGGCGTAGGGCGCATTGAAGCCGATCGCGATCGCGATGGCGCCTGCGCCGGTGAGCGGGCGGCGGTGGCCTGGGAGAGCGGCGTTCATGGGCAGGCTCCGAACCGGCCGCGACTTATATCTACGACCGTAGACGCAATATCTACACACGTAGAAAAAGCCTTGCAAGAAGAAATCTACGAGTGTAGATAAATTGTCATGAACGAGGAGACGGCCCATGCCCGCCGCCACGAAACGAAAGCCCGCCCCGCGTGACCGCGAGGCCACCGAGGCCAAGCTGAAGGCGGCGGTCGGCGCACTTCTGGCGCGGGATGGTTTCGCCAGCCTCGGCGTGCGCGCGGTCGCGCGCGAGGCGCAGGTCGATCCGATGCTGGTGGGGCGCTATTTCGGCGGTCTCCCGGGCCTATTGGACGCTTACGCCGCAAGTGCGGCGCATTGGCCGAGCGTGGCGGAGGTGACGGAGAACGGCGCGATCGCGGGTCTGCCGCTCGATCAGCGCCTGGCGCGAATCCTTGCGAACTTCGCCGAGGCGCTCGCGCGCCGGCCGGTCACCTGCGAGATTCTTGCGTGGGAAGCCGCGCAGCGCTCGGAATTGACCGACGCGCTCGACCGCGCGCGCGTCGCGTGGGCGGAGGCGATCGTGCCGCAATACCTGCCGGAATTGCGCGAGCCGGGCGCGCGCGCGACGGATGCGAACGCGCTTTTGGCGCTGCTCGGCGCGGCGGTGCACTACATCGCCGTGCGCAACCGCCATGCCGACCAGGACTGGGCCGGGCTCGGCGTGCGCAATGCGCCGGGCCGCGCGCGGCTGATCGCGGCGCTCACCATAGTCTGCACCGCCGTGCTCGCCGGGCCGCCGCCGCAAACCCGCAAACGGAAATAGCGCCGCGCTGCTGAGCCGTTTGCGCGCGTCGTGCGTAAGCGCACGCATGACCAGCGCGAAAGAAAAGAACACCAGAGAGAAGTACGGGCCCGCGGCCCTTGTGACCGGCGCTTCCGATGGGATCGGCGCGGCGTTCGCAGAGGAATTGGCGCGGCAAGGATTTGATCTTGTGCTGGCGGCGCGGCGCGGCGATCGCCTGGAGACGATGGCCGCGGACATGCGCGCGCGTTTCGGCGTCGACGCGGCGGTGATCGCCTGCGATCTTGCGACCCCCGATGGCGTACGCGCACTGATCGATGCGACGCGACAGCGCGATATCGGGTTGCTCGTCGCCGCAGCCGGCTATGGGACGTCCGGCGATTTGATCGACGCCGACATCGCCACCGAACTCGACATGCTCGCGGTGAATTGCGGCGCGGCGCTGGCGCTGACGCACGCCTTCGCGCAGCGCTTTGCAGCGCGTGGCGGGGGCGCGATCGTGCTGATGGGATCGCTGCTCGGCTTTCAGGGCGTGGCGCGCGCGGCGCACTATGCGGCGACGAAAGCCTACGTGCAGGCGCTGGCCGAAGGGATCAGGCCGGAGCTGCGCCGGCGCGGCGTCGACGTCATCGCCGCGGCGCCTGGTCCGGTGGCGAGCGGATTTGCAGCGCGCGCGCGCATGCGCATGGCGGGCGCCGCGCGCCCGTCTGTCGTGCCCCGCGCGACGCTCAAGGCGCTGGGCCGCAAGACCACGGTGCGCCCGGGTTTTCTCTCCAATCTGCTGGAATTTTCCATGATCGGGCTGCCGCGCCGGGGACGCTCCTTCATTCTCGGCCGGGTGATGGCGTCGATGACGCCGCGCGCGTGAGCGGCGCGATGATCCGCGCGTAATTTCTCGCCTTGGAACCCGCGCCGCCCCACGCTAGGTTGGCGGCTGGGGTCGCTATGGCGTTGTTATTGCTCAAGTCCGAGCTCCTGGTGCGCGAGGGCGGCTTCCTCCGCGTGACGCGCTACACGTTCGGCCTGCCAGATGAAAATGCGCCGGCCGCGAAGCCGGAAGCGCGCGAACACATCGACGTCTATCGCCGCGATTCCGCGGCCGGGCTCGTGCATGTGGTGGACGCCGACGTGGTCTCGGCCAAGCGACACCAATTGCTGCTGGTGCGGCAGAAGAGATATTCGACGATCATCCGCGGCGACATCGGCGAGCCCGATCTTGCGCGCGATCCGATGTTCATCGAGCTGCCGGCCGGCGTCGTCGAAGCCGGCGAACCTCCGATGGAGACGTTCCGCCGCGAAGTTGAGGAAGAAACCGGCGCGCGGGTCGATCCGGTGCGTGTGCGCCATATCGTGAGCTATTACCCTTCGCCCGGCGCGTGCTCGGAGAAGATCCATCTCTACCATAGCGTCCTGCCCGCGTCGGCGTTGCCGGATCTGCGCGGCGAACGCGGCGCCGACGCGTTCGAGAACATCTCGGTGATGCTCGTGACGGTGGAGGATTTCCTGCGCGACGTCGCCAACGGCGCGGTGGAGGACAGCAAGGCGCTGGTGGCGGCCGAATGGCTGCGTCGCCAGGACCTCGAAGAGATCGGCCGCATGACATAGGGGGCGAGAGGGGGATGGCTCCGGGTGAAAGAAGCGGGCGCGGCGTCGTGATCGTTGGCGCGCCGGAAGGGCGATTGCAGCCGCTCGCGGAACCGCTGGCGCAGGCGCTGAAGGCGATCGGCGCGCCCTCCGCGATCGAATGGTGGTCGCCCAGCGCGCTTGCGAACGACGAGATTGACGCAGAACGGATCGCGCGCACGCTGGTGGACGCGTTGGTCGTCGCGTTCGATGTCGACAACGGCCTCGACCTTGCCGCGTACCTGCTCGGCGCGCGCGAGGCGCTGAGCCGAAATCCCTCGCTTCTTGTCTATAGCGGCGAACGGCCTGCATGGCGCCTCGCCGCCTTCCAGCAGAACTGGGTCTGTGTCGACGATGTCGGCACGCCCGACTTTCTGAACGATCTCACGCGGCTGCTGCAAGCGCGCGCGCCCACATCGACAAACCGCCTCGTGCGCTTGCACGCGAATGGATTCAGAGCCCTCGGGATCGTCTCTGCGCGGCTGAGGCAGCGCGAACTGGAGCCCTCGGGCGTTCAAAAAGTCCGCAGCAAGCGCACACCCGTGGAGACACGGGGCGCCGCGGCGAAACCTGCCGAACGGCGCTTCGGGCTGTGGCGCCTCGCCGGCGACGAGGCCATGCCGATCGTCGGCGTCACCTTCGGCGACATCACCCAGGTGCGCGGCGTTCCCGCATGGGTCAATTCCGAAAACGTGGACATGCAAATGGCCCGCGTGGTGGACGCCTCGATCTCTGCGCGCATTCGCGCGCGCGGGGCGCGCTACACCGGCGCGCACGGCCAGTCCGACGACGCCATGTTCGTCGATCTCGCGCGCGAGATGGGCGCGCGCGCGACGATCCCGCCGGGCGACGTGCTGCTGACATGGGCGCGTCCGGGCTCGCGTCTTTATGACGACAACGGCGTGCGCCTGGTGGCGCACGTGGCCAGCGTCGAGCCGCGCGGCGAAGCGCAAGGCTACGCCGCCGTCGCCGACCTCAGCCACTGCCTGCTGCGCGCGATCATCGCGTTGGAGGAGCGGTTTGATCGGGAAAAAGTGAGGCCGAGCCGTCCGATCGCGGACGAGACGTGGCCCGATCCCGCAATGGTCACGCACGCAATTCTGTCGCCTTTGCTCGGCGCGGGCGACGGCGGCGTGTCGGCGATGGCGTCGGCGCACATGATGGCCGAGGCGCTCCGCCAGTGGAGCGTGCGCTATCGCGATCGTGAGCGCAAGGAACCGGGACCGGACGCGCACATCGCAGTCCACCGCGTGTATCTTCTCGCGCGCGAACAAGGCGCGCGGGACGCAATCGAAGCGGCGTTCGCCGGCCATGGCTTTATGCCGCTGGACGCGGAGGAGGGGCCGGCGCGATGAGCCAGCGACGCGGTGAGGACCAGTTCCGTTTCCTGCAGCTGCGGCTTGCGCGCCTCCAGGCGTCGCTTGCGCGCGCGGCGAGCGAAGCCAATGCGGCGCTGCGCGCGCTCGCGCCGGCGTGGCCGGTGTTCGCGTGCGCGACGGTCGCGGCGATCGCGTTGCTGGCGCCGGCGCAGGGCCGCATTGCACTGCTGATCGACGCGAGCGCGCCGCTGTTCGGATCCGGGGCCGCGCGAAGCGCGGCGCTGGCCGCGGTGTCGGATTGGGCCGGCGCCACGATGGCGCGCGCCTGGGTGACGGTGTTCGCCGTCTATCTGTTCGCGCTGTCGATGATGGTGCTGGCGCTCTACGCGATGTCGCTGCGCCCGCCGACGCCGGACGAATCGAGCGCAAAGGCGATCGAACGCGAGCGCATGCCCGCTGACCCCGTGCACCCGAGCATCACGCTGCGCCTGAGCGCGGCGAAGTTTGCCGGACTGATTGCGCCGGGCGCCATGCTGCTGACGTTGGGCGTCTTCCTGTTTCAGGAATCGCGCGTGCGCGATTGGCCGGGCGCGGATTGGTTCCTCGTCGGCGCGCTCGTCATTGTCGTCGCGGCCGCTGCGGGATTTCTCTGGCTGGCGAAGCGGGTTGAACCGTCGCTCTATCGGTTGGACCGCAGATTGCGCGACGCCGCATCCGCGTGGCGCGCGCGCCGCGAAGCCGCCGGCGGCGACAGGCGTGCGCGCCAGGACGCCGCGGCGGCGTTCATGGCCGCATGGCGCCGCCGCGCCGCCGATGCCGCAGCCGTCTGGCCCGAGGCATGGCGAGCCCTGCGCGCCCACGCTGTTTGGAGCGCGGCGGCGCTCATTGAGGGCGTGCTGTTCACGGCGCCGCGCGCTGCGTTCGACGTCCTCCGCTGGCTGCTCAGCCCGAAGCGGATGGAGCTTTACGGCGTCGCGGCGAGCACGGCGGCTTTCATCTTTTTTCTTGCCGCCGCCACGCCGTCGGCGTCGGATTCTTCGACCCGTGAGGTGAAGACGTTTGCATACGCCCTGGTGGCGGCCGCGGTGCTCGCGGCGCTGACGTTCGACAGACTCCGCGACAGCGCCATGCGCGTCATCGGCGCACGCGACCGAAAGGAGCTGATCGTCGACCGCCACATCCAGACACGGCTGCGCGCGGTGTCGTTCATGATCACGCTGTCGATCCTCGCGCTGTTCTGGTCCGTGCTGACGCCGTATTCCGATTACGCGTCTCAGGCGGTGGGGCCCACGAGCGCGATGCTGCTTGGGCTTCTGGTGACGGCCAGCGTGTTGGTCTGGTTCGTGCGCAATGCGATCACGCCGCCGCGGATCAATCCTCCGCCGCCGAAGCTTGCGCTGCGCCCGTGGATCACCTTGCCGATCCGCGCGGGATTTGCGGCGCTCGATCGGTTGGGCGCGATGATCGAGCACGCGCAGCGCTGGGCGCCGGGCCAGGTGATCTTCGGCGTCGGCCTGTGGCTTGCGCTGATCGCAGGACCGGGCCTCTGGTGTGCGCGCCAGGCGCTTGCCTGGGCGCCGGACGCGTGGCCCACGAGCGCGGCCTGGGCGATCACGATTGCGGTCGGGGTCGTCGCTCCGGCGGTGGTCGCCTGGATCGGCGCGCGCTTGGCGGTGGCGATCCTCGGCAGCGGCGCGCCGCCGGAAGATCCCGCGACCGGCACAACGCTGTCGCCGCGCACCGCGCTCCTGCCGACGCCGGTTCTGCTGCTGCCGTTTCTTTTGTCCGGACTCGGAGAAAATCTGGAGCCCGACCGGTACGGCGCGCGCGCCGTCGCCGCGCCTGCGGCGCAGGAGCGCCCAATTGCGGCGCATGCCGAAGCCTGGCTGCAGAACGCCGCGGCGCGTGCGGGGCCCGGCGCGCCGATCCCGGCGATCATCGTGCTGGCGGAAGGCGGCGGCGTGCGCGCCGCATCGCACGTCGGCGCCTTGCTGGCGGCGCTGGATGAGCCCGGCCCGGAGACTGAGCGCGGCGTCTTCGGCGACATCTACACGATCAGCGCGGTCTCCGGCGGCGCCATCGGCGCCGCCGACTTTCTCGCAACGCGCGCGTCTGCGTCTGCGGCCGGCTGTGCGGCTTCAAGACCCTCGCTCGAAGCGTCGGTGTCGCGTTTGCGCACGCAGGACCGGCTGACGCCCCTGGTCATGGGCCTGTTCGCATCGGATTTCCTGAGCACGTTCCTGCCGCTCAATCTGCACATCCGAATGCAGAGGATCGCCGATCCGCAGGCGGCGCTGGAGCGGCCCTGGCCGCGGCTCGCGCCCAATCGCGGAGACTTCTTCGAGCTGGCGCTCAGAAAGGCGGGGCGCGAGGCCGCCCCGCTGCAGGATGAAGACGCCGCGCGGGACTGGTTCGCCGAACCGATCGAAACAGTCGTCGCGGCGGCGGCGGCGTGCGACGACGCAGCCGGCGCCGGATCGGCGCCGGGGCCCATCGTGCTGTTCGGCGCCTTCGGCGCCGACAGCCAGATCCGCGCCGCCGCGTCCAACGTCGATTTCGGCGCGTGCGCGTCAGGTCTTCCCGGCGCGTTCGTGAATGTGCGCGAATGCCGGCATGGCGGCGGGAATTTCAGTCTTGCCGCGGCAGCGCACATGTCGGCGCGCTTCCCCCTCAGCAATCCGCCCTCGGTGGTGATGATCCCGGACGGCGAAGGATCGTGGCGCGCGGAGCGCTTCGTCGACGGCGGCTATTTCGACAATTCCGGCGCCGCGATCGCCCGCGAGGCGCTGCATGCGCTGCGCGACGCGGCGGCGAACAATCCCGGACTGGCCGCGCGGCTCCGTGTGGTCGTGCTGCACATCTTCGTGCGCGAACCTGCCTCTGTGCGGGCGCGGGCGGCCGAGGCGACGCTCAACGAGATCACCGCGCCCTTTGAAGCGCTGTGGTCGGCCAGGGATTCGAGCGCGCTGATGCCGGTGTCCACCCTGTGCGGGGACGTCGCCGATGAGGGCACCCGGCGCAATTGCGATGCGCTGGCGGGCTTGCGCACGGTGTCTGACGATGCCGCCGACGCGATTGTGTTCGGCCCGACGATCTGCGCCGGCGCTGCCCCCGCCTGGCTCAACGCAGCGCTCGACAACGCCGATAGCGAGATCACCGCCGGCTTCTTCCCCTTGGGCTGGCTGATGCGGCCGGAATCCCATGTCGTCATCGCGGCGCGTCAGGGCGCGGTCGCGCGCCAGATCGCCGGCGCGATCGACGCGCTGCGCCGCCGCAACCCCGCCCCAGACGCGCGCTGCGGGCAAGAGGGGTGACGCGGAGGCGTGTTGGTCGGAGCGGGGAGATTCGAACTCCCGACCCCCAGTCCCCCAGACTGGTGCGCTAACCGGGCTGCGCTACGCTCCGAGAGCGGGGTGTGTAGACCGCCGCGCGCGGCGGGGCAACGCTTGGCGGCTGGGAGGTGCGCAACGTTGCGCGGAAACGAAAAAGGCCCCGGCTGCGCGCCGAGGCCTTTGGTAGATCGACGCTGGCGAAGCGCCTCAGCGGCGGAGCGTGAAGCCCAGCGTGAAGCGGTTCTGCTCGTAATTCCGCGCGGCGCTGACGCCTTCGGAATCGCGCTCGGTGTGCGTGAAGCGCGCCTGGATCGCGGCGGAGCGGTTCAGCAGCCAGTCGCAGCCGACGGCGCCGGAGACGGTTTCGTCCACGCGGTCGAACGGCGGGGCGCCGTTATAATCATCCTCGGCCCAGCCGCCGCGCGCGAACACGATCACATTGCGGAAGAGCTCGTGATCGACGCGCACGCCCAGATCGGTGAGGATTCGGCTCGGCGCGCCCGGATCGCCGGAATCGCCGATGTCGCGCTCGACAGCGAAATTGACGGTCGTCAGCTGGGTCACGAACCAATCGATCGAGCCGGAATAGGTGAGCCCGTTCGGGTCGTCGGCGCCGGTGAAGACGTCGTATTCCGCCCAGGTGTAGCCCGCGCCGATCTCGCCGCGGACGATGTTGGTGAGGTCGAACGCGGCGCCGACGAGGGCGCGCTGGCGCTGGAAGTCCCGGTTGCCGAGCGTCTCGGTGTCGTAATCGTGCGTCCGGTAGGAATAGGAGACGAACACGGCCGTGTCCGGCGAGACCGCGTAATCGGCGCGGGCGCCGTAATCCATCACCGTGCGGTCGCGGAAGTCCTGATCGACCGGGGTCAGGTTGACGAGGAAGCCGTCCTCGAAATCCTGCATGTTGTAGCGCACGCGCCCGGCTACGCGAAGGCGGTTGAACTCGCGCGCGACCTCCACGCCGGCGCGCTGCTCGGTGTACTGGATCGGCTCGGCGAGGCCGTTGGGATCGTTCGATCCGCGCGGCTCGTAGGTGTCGGAATAGGTCGCGTCGCCGTTGATGGTGAAGCCGCGCTGGACGTCGATGCGCCCTTCCGCGCCGACCGACCAAACTGTCTCCAGCTCTTCGCTTGAATCCTGGTAGGTGGTGTCTTGAACCGACGCTTCGAAGGCGAGGAAATGGGTGTTCCAGTCCGACACCAGCCGGCCGTCGGCGGACAGCGTGTAGGCGACGTCGTCAACCTCGTTGACGGTCGCGGCGAAGACGTTGTCGTTCCATTCCGCGCTGACGCCGACGCGCGGATAGAAGCGGAACCCGCCTGCGGGGATGCCGACCGCGTCATAGTCGGGATTTGACCGCGTTCGGATGCTTTCGTTGTTGCCGCGCTCCAGCTCGTCAGTGTCTTGCGCGCTGGCGATCGGCGCCTGGGTCACGGCCGCCAAGCCAGCCACGACCATGGTGGAGATCTTCAATCCCGCTCGAAACATTCCCGCCCCTCGACCTTCTGCCTAACCCCTAATCATAAATGTTCGCGGTTAAGGTCCCATGAAACATGTCGGCGAAGGCTGAAGCTTCGCATATCCGCGAGACGCTTGGCGCCCTCGGCCGGCAATTATTTCCTGAATGGGACGAAAAAAACACGCTCCGCGAGACCTTGAAGCCGAGCCAATGCTTTGCAAAGGCGAGGCCACGCGCCATAGGCGCCGACACGAAATCACTGTCTCAACTTGAATATTAACGCTTTTCAAGGCCATTGCGCGCTCGTTGCTTCGGGCCAACAAGTATTCGCCAGGCGGCCGCCTGCATCTCTCGCGCGATTCCGCCTGAAAGACTACTCAGAGTTGTTCATCCAGCGGAACAGCGGTCGCAGCGGCGCCACCCAGACGAGCCCGGCGGCGGCGAAATAGAGCATCTGCGCCCAGAGCGGGGCCGGCGCCACGAGCGCCTCGAACGCCCATGCCGCGGCGGCGATATAGGCGCAAAGGTAAATCAGGAGCGCGATGGCGCCGAGCGCCTTGCGGAGACGTGCGGACATGACTTCTCCCGGCGCCGGCGCCGTGGCGCGCGCGGGGCTGCAGGTACCGCCATGCGCCGTTTGGCGCCATGCGCGACAAGCGCGCGGACCGCTACCATGCGGGACGCTGAGAGGGTTGGATGACGGCTTCGCTGAGGATCGCGCGCGCGGCGCCGAGGGCGCCGGTGGTCGGCTGGTGGCTCCTGGCGCTGTGCGGGCTGACGCTGGCCATGATCGTGGTCGGCGGCCTGACGCGGCTGACCGACAGCGGGCTCTCGATCACCGAATGGCGCCTCGACAAGGGCCTCACCCCGCCGCTGACGGACGCCCGCTGGGCCGAGGAATTCGCCCTTTACCGCCAGACGACCGAATACCAGGTCCAGAACCGCGGCATGAGCCTGGCCGAATTCCAGGCGATCTATTGGTGGGAGTGGGGCCATCGCTTCCTGGGCAAAGTGGTGGGCGTCGTCTTTATAGCGCCGTTTCTGCTGTTTTGGCGCGTGGGCGGCCTGGAGGGGCGGTTCTGGCCCGTGCTGGGGCTGGGCGTGCTGGGCGGCGTGCAAGGCGCGATCGGCTGGTGGATGGTCCAAAGCGGGCTCGCCGACCGGCTGGACGTCAGTCCGCTGCGGCTGGCGACGCATCTCGGGGTCGCCTTCCTGATCCTTGGGCTGTCCTTTCATTTGGCGCTGGGCGCATTCGGCTGGCCGCGCGGCGCGAGCCGGCTCGGCCTGCCGACCGGCGCTGCGTGGCTGCTGGTCGCTGCGCTCTTCGGGCAGGTGATCCTGGGGGCGCTGATGGCGGGCGTGGATGCGGGCGCGGCCTATCCGGATTGGCCGACGATCGGCGGGCGATGGATTCCGGAGGAGGTGCTCGCCGGCGATCTCACCGCGCATGCGACGCTGCAATTCTACCACCGGACCGCGGGCTACCTTGTGGCGGCGCTGGCGCTGGCGATCGCAGCAGGCGGCGCGCTGTCCGGGCGCGGACCCGCGCGCGGGATCGCCCTTGCGATCGGCGCGCTGGCGCTCGTGCAGGCGGGGCTCGGGATCGCCGCTGTGATGACCGGCGCCCACCTCCATGTGAGCCTCACGCACCAGATCGGCGCCGCCTGCCTGTGGCTGGCCGCGATCGCTCTGGTGCGGGCGGCGATGATACGGTAATATAATACCACATGGCCAAATATCTGTTGTAGAACGATATTCCTGAACTTGTTGACGCGATCGGGGCGTTTGCGTATGAGCCCGCGCTTCACTTTTGGGATCGAACCACCATGCGCACGCAAGTGACGCGCTCGGCCAAGCCCGCCGAGGTCACGCACAAATGGATCGTCGTGGACGCGGAGGGGGCGGTCGTGGGCCGGCTCGCTTCGTTCATCGCGCTCCGCCTCCGCGGCAAGCACCGGGCCGACTTCACCCCGCATTGCGACGTCGGCGATCATGTCGTCGTGATCAACGCGGAGAAAGTGGCGTTCACCGGCAAGAAGCTGACCGACAAGAAATACTATCGCCACACCGGCTATCCGGGCGGGATCAAGGAGGCGGTCGCCGGCAAGGTGCTCGCTGGCAAGCATCCTGAACGTGTGATGGAGAAGGCGGTCGAGCGGATGATGCCCAAGGAAAGCCCGCTCGCGCGCAAGCAGCTCGGCAAGCTGCGCGTCTATGCCGGCCCCGATCATCCGCATACGGCCCAGAGCCCTGAGACGATCGATTTCAAGGGCATGAACCGCAAGAACTCGAGGATCGGATGAGCGACGTTCAAGGTTTCGAGGCGCTGCGTGAGCTTGAAGGCGCCCCCCCGCCGACGCAGGCGCCCCCGCCGCTGCGGGAACAGAAGCTCGATCAGCTTGGCCGCGCCTACGCCACCGGAAAGCGCAAGAACGCGATCGCGCGCGTCTGGGTGAAGCCGGGCAAAGGCAAGATCACCATCAATGGCAAGGAAAGCGACGCCTATTTCGCGCGTCCCGTGCTGCGCATGATGATCGCCCAGCCCTTCCGCATCACCGATCGTGACGGCCAGTTCGACGTTTACGTGACGTTGTCGGGGTCCGGGCTTTCGGGCCAGGCCGGCGCGGTGCGCCACGGCATCTCCAAGGCGCTCGCCGATTACGAGCCGGGCCTGCGCCCGACGCTGAAGCACGCTGGCTTCCTCACCCGCGACAGCCGCGTCGTCGAGCGGAAGAAGTACGGCCGCGCCAAGGCGCGCCGCAGCTTCCAGTTCTCGAAGCGCTAGACCGCCGAACAGGTTGGAGTTCGGGCGGGCGCTTCGGCAACGGAGCGCCCGTTCGCATGTCAGGTGAACGACGATGCCGCAGGCGTGGCCGCATGGATGGCAGCCGATTGAAAATCCGGATCACCGGCGCGCGTTCCGCGAGGAGCTCGAGGCCGAGGTGGGGGCGGGGCACCTGCTCAAGGGCCTGGCGCTCGACGCCGTCGCCCGCCGCGACGGCAGCGACGATTATCTCTTCGCGGCGGAGGATGGCCGCGTGGCGGAAGTGCACCTGACGTTCGCCAACCGTCCCGAGCGGCCGCCCTGGCCGAAAGCGGTGATGTTTGAAAGCCTCGACGCGTGGCGACGAAGCCGGCGCGAGGAGGGGTGAGGCGCCAGGCATGCGTCGCGCCCCGCGAACGGCGTGGGAAAAGGGCGTAAGGAGACGGCCATGGCGCACCGGGTGTTCATCGACGGCGAAGCGGGAACGACAGGCTTGCAGATCCGCGAGCGCCTGGCCGCGCGCCGCGATCTGGAACTGACCTCGATCGATCCGGCGCTGCGCAAGGACGTGAACGCGCGCCGCGACCTCCTCAACAGCGCGGACGCGGTGATCCTGTGCCTGCCGGACGACGCCGCGCGCGAAGCGGTGCGCCTCATCGAGCGCGACGCGGTGAAGGTGATCGACGCCTCGACCGCGCACCGCACCGCGCCCGGCTGGACCTATGGCTTCCCGGAAATGACCACGCCCCCGCGCGCCGACATCGCGGCGGCGCGGCGCGTTTCCAATCCGGGCTGCTACCCGACGGGCTTCATCGCGCTGGTGCGGCCGCTCGTTCATGCGGGGCTTGCGCCCGCCGCGTTCCCGTTCAGCGTCAACGCCGTGTCCGGCTACACCGGCGGCGGCAAGAGCATGATCGCGGAGTTCGAGGACGCGGGCGCCCCGCACTATACCGAAGCGCGCTACCGCATCTACGCGACCGGCCTCGCTCATAAGCACGTGCCGGAAATGCAGACGCACGCGGGCCTGGCGCACGCGCCGCTGTTTTCGCCCGCGGTCGGGCGCTATGCGCAGGGCATGATCGTGGAGGTCCCGCTGCCGCTCTGGGCGCTGCCGGCGAGGCCCACGCTGGCGGACGTGCACGGCGTTTTGGCGGCCGCCTACCTCAACGAATATTTCATCGAGGTGGCCTCGCTTGAAGAAGCGCGCGAAGTGAAGACGCTGAACCCCGAAGCGCTGAACGGCACGAACACGATGCAGCTCTTCGTGTTCGGCCATGACGATCAGGCCCGCCTCGTGGCGCGGCTCGACAACCTCGGCAAGGGCGCCTCGGGCGCGGCGGTGCAGAACCTCAACATCATGCTCGGGCTGGAGGAAGCGGCGGGGCTGGCCTGATGACGGCGATCCGCGGCGCGATCGCGTTGGCGTGCGCGCTGGCGCTTCTTCTCCTGAGCGCATGTTCGCTCAGCGACGCGGACGAAGCGCGCACGCACGCGCCGATGGCGGCGATGCAGGCGCGCGACATGACAGCGCTCTACGACATGCTGTCGCCCGAACTGCGCAATCAGGAAACGCGCGCAACGCTCGAGACGATGATGGCGATGGTTCCCCAGGCCGCGCCGACGCGCGTGCGCATCGTCTCATGGCGCGTGAGGACGATGGATCGGGCGCGCGCGATCGAGGCGCTCAGCATATACGAATATCCCGACCGCGCGCTCGAAGTGCGCACGCTGATGGTGCAGCCGGACGGGGCGGGTGCGGCGGAATTGCAGGCGTTCCTGGTGACCCCGATCGACGCCGCCGCGATCGAGGCGCATGCGCTGCGGCTGGATCGGGTGGGCTCCGTGCACGTCGCCATGGCGCTTGCGGCGCTCGCCTCGCTTGGCCTGATGCTGTTTGCCGCCGTCGCCGTGGTGCGCACGCGCGGCTTTCCGGTGAAATGGCTGTTCGCCATCCTCGCGTTCTTCGGGATTGGCGCAGCGCAGCTCAATTGGACGACGGGCGAAGCCGCGTTCTTTCCGTTGTCGATCAATCTGGTCGGCTTCGGCTTCATGCGCGCGGCCTCGCCGCTCGCGCCCTGGATGCTCAATTTCACGCTGCCTGTGGGCGCGGTGATCGTGCTGGCGCTGGTGGTGCGTCACCGCGCGCGGCGCGATGAGGCGCCCGCTTAGGCCTTCATCCGCAGCTGCCCGAGATAGTCGCGCTTGCCGAGCGGCACGCCGCGCATGCGCAGGATGTCGTAGGCGGTGGTGGCGTGGAAATGGAAGTTCGGCGTCGAGAAGGAGAAGAGGAAGTTCTCCGCGATGAACGGCAGCTTGTTCTCCCCCAGCTGAAAGACCATGTCGCGTCCCTGCAGCGCGTTGACGTCGTCCGGCGTGAGTGCAGCGAGCCCCTCAAGCGCATCGGCGACGCACTTCTGCATCCCGGCATAATCCTGCGGCGGGGGCGTTTCACGCGGCGGGATGAACACGCCATTTTTCGCCGCCTCGATCGCGCCGTACGAGTGCACATAGGTGAAGAGGACCTGATGCTTCAGCGGCAGCATGTCCTCGAAGAGCCGGGTCTCGGCGAAATCGTTGGGGTGGATGTTCTGCTCGCTGCAGAACCGCGCGCCTTTGTCGAGCACGCCGGCCAATCCGCCGAGCACCTGACGAAACCCCGGCACGGTCGCGTCGTAAAGTGAAACACCCATCGCTCTTACCTCGTTATCTGGTGCAATGCGCGCGTCAGTCGACGGAGCGCACCTTGACGTATTCGCCTGGCGCATCGCCTAACACGGCCAGTTCGCCGTCGCCAGGATGACGCGCCGGCACGTCCGGTCCGGAGATCTTCGAGAGCCATGCATCCCAGTGCGGCCACCACGATCCCGGCCGCTCCTCCGCGTCGCCGAGCCAGTCTTCAAGCGTTTCGGGCAGCGCCGGGTTGACCCAGTGCTGATACTTGTTCGCGGACGGCGGATTGATGACGCCGGCGATGTGTCCCGAGCCCGCCATCGTGAACGTGACAGGCCCGCCGAAGAGTTGCGCGCTACGATAAACGCTCGCCGCCGGCGCGATGTGATCTTCCTTGGAAGATTGCATGTAGATCGGGACCTTCACTTTCGCGAGCCGGATCGGCTCGCCCAAGAGCGTCATCTCGTTCTTCGCCATCGCATTCTCGTGGTAGAAGCGATTGAGATAGAACAGATGGAGCGCCCGCGGCATGCGCGTCTGATCGCTGTTCCAAAACAGCAGATCGAACGGCGGGGGTTTGTTCCCCATGTAGTAATTGTCGACGATGTAGTTCCAGATCAGATCGTTGGCGCGCAGCGCGTTGAACGTATCGGCCATCGCCTGCGCGTCGAGGAAGCCGCCGTGCTGGTCGATGCGGTCCGACAGATACTCGATCGCGGATTTGTCGGCGAACACTTTGAGATCGCCCGCGAGTTCGAAATCGCTCTGCGAAGCGAAGAACGTCGCGCTCTGGATGCGCCTGTCGCCCTTGTTGGCCATATAGCCGAGGCACGCCGCAAGCAGCGTCCCGCCGATGCAATATCCGACGGTGTTGATGCGATCGACGCCGGCCGCGTCGAGCACGGCCTTCACCGCCTCGAACACGCCGTCGCGCATGTAATCCTCGAACGTGGCTTCCGCCATCTTCGCATCCGGGTTCACCCAGGAGGCGACGAACACGGTATGCCCCTGGCCGACGAGCCAGCGGATCATCGAGTTCTTCGGCTGCAAGTCGAGGATGTAGAATTTGTTGATCCAGGGCGGAAAGATCAGCAGCGGGACCGCATGAACCTTCTCCGTCGTCGGCTCATATTGCAGCAGCTCGATCACCGCATTGCGGAACACGACCTTGCCTGGCGCGGTCGCGACGTTTTCGCCGAGCTTGAACGCGGACATGTCGGTCTGCGTGATCGCGAGCGCGCCGTCGCCCCGTTTCAGATCGCGCGCGAGGTTCTCCATGCCCTGCTTGAGGCTCTCGCCGCGCGACTGGATGAGCGCGCGCAGCGCCGCGGGATTGGTCAACAGGAAGTTCGACGGCGAGGCCGCATCGACCGCCTGGCGCATGAAGAAGCTGGCCTTGCGCTTGGCGTCGTCGCCCAGCCCTTCCGTGCGGTCCACCAGATCGATGAAGAATTGCGCGGTCGCGAGATAGGAATCGCGCATCAACGCAAAGCCTGGATGCGTGCTCCATTCGGGATCCTTGAAGCGCTTGTCGCGGATCGTCTCGCCGCCGCCGCCGCGCCCCAGGAGCATGGCCGTGGCGTGGCGCTCCCAGATGTCGGCGTAGCGCTTCCATAGATCGGCGAACGCGTCGCGCACCGTCTCCGGCTGGAGCATGAGGTGGGTCCACATCTCCGTCATCGCAGGACCGACCCCGAACGGATCAAGGCGCTGCGGCGCCGCCCCCTGCCTCGTTTGGCGGAGGAAGGCGTCGGCGAACACAGCGTTCGCCCGGTTCATCGCCTCGGCCATATTGCGCGAGAGATCGGCGAGGCTTTCCGGCGTCTGCGCGGCGAAAACCTCCGGCAGCGAGACCGGCGCGGGCGCCGGCTCGCGCGCCGTGTCGGGCGGCGCGGCGGGGCGAGGGGAGGGGTTTGCGGACACGGCGCTCTGCGGCTCCTGGCTGGCCGGCGCGCCGGCGGTCTTGGTGGTCGTCTTCTTGGCCGCCGCGCGCTTCCGCCGGGGTTTGGCGGGGGCGCCATCGGCCGCGTTCCGCGGTGACCCGTCTTCCGGCGGCGTCATGACTGCGATCTCCCTATCTGTATTGAGTCCGATGGTGGCATAAGCGGAAAGGCTGGTATAGGACGCGGCCAAAGGAGGTCCGGCGTGCCGATCGATCGCCAGTCCGCTCATCGCCAATCCCCATCGCCCGGTTTGAAGCGCGCCGTCCTCTGGTCGGCGGCCGCGGTTTTGGCGGCAAGCGCAGGCGCCTGCGCCAGCACGGCGGAGTCGGCGCGGCCATTGCCGGCGTGGTTCGTGGAGCAACAGGCGGCGCTTGAGCAGGAAGGCTATCCGCGCCTGGAGAACGTGCCCGACCGGGTCGACGCCACCGTGGACGATGGCCATTGGGACACGGTGACGCGAGAGCTTGATGCAGCCGCGACCGACATGATGGCTGATCCGCGCAGCGAACCGGCGTCGGCCGCGGCCCAGGAAGACGCCGAGGCCGTGCAGTTTTCCGAACAGGCGATGGAGGAGCTGCAGACGACGCGCGGCGCAGCGCCCGCTGCGCCGGCCGCCACGGTCCCCCCCACCCTGCCGCTTGAGACGCCCGCCGAGGCCGCGCCTGCCGCGCCGCCGGCTGCGCCCGAGTGACGCGCGCCGCGCACCGCCTTAACAACCCGTCATGACCGCTGATTTCTACAAGACGCGCCGCCTCCCGCCTTACGTGTTCGAGGAAGTGAACCGGGTGAAGGCGCGCCTGCGCGCGCAGGGCGTGGACATCATCGATTTCGGCATGGGCAATCCCGATCTCCCGGTCCCCCCGCACATCATCGACAAGCTCGTTGAGACCGCGAAGAAGCCGCGCACCAATCGCTATTCCGCCTCGCGCGGAATCCCGGGTCTCCGCAAGGCGATGGCGAGCTATTACGACCGGCGCTTCGGCGTGAAGCTCAATCCTGATACCCAGGTGGTGGCGACGCTGGGCTCCAAGGAAGGCTTCGCCAACCTCGCCCAGGCGATCACCGCGCCCGGCGACGTCGTGATTGCGCCGAACCCGTCCTATCCCATTCACGCGTTCGGTTTCATCATGGCCGGCGGCGTCATCCGCCACATCGAGGCGCATTCGCCGGAGCAATATCTCTCCGGTCTCGGGCGCGCGGTGCGCCACAGCGTGCCCCCGCCGATCGCGATGATCCTGTGTTATCCCGCGAACCCGACCGCGCAGGTGGCCTCGCTCGATTTCTACAAGGATGCAATCGCCTTCGCCCGCAAGCACGAGATGTTCGTGCTGTCGGACATGGCGTACTCGGAAGTGTATTTCGATGAGCCGCCGCCTTCGGCGCTGCAGGTGGAGGGCGCAACCGACGTCTGCGTGGAAGTGAACACGCTGTCGAAGACGTATTCGATGGCCGGCTTCCGCGTCGGCTTCGCGCTCGGCAACGAACGTCTGATCGCCGCGCTCGCGCGAGTAAAATCCTATCTCGATTACGGCGCCTATACGCCCATCCAAGTGGCCGCAGCCGCAGCGCTCAACGGCCCGCAGGACTGCGTGGAGGAGATGCGCGCCATCTACAAGCACCGCCGTGACGTGCTGGTGGAGACGTTCACCAAAGCGGGCTGGCCGATCCCGTCGCCCAGCGCGTCGATGTTCGCGTGGGCGCCGCTGCCGGAGGCGTTCCGCCATCTCGGCAGCGTCGAATTCTCCAAGCGTCTGGTGGAGCAGGCCGCGATCGCGGTGGCGCCCGGCGCGGGGTTCGGCGAATACGGCGACGGCTTCATCCGCATCGGCCTCGTCGAGAACGAGCAGCGCATCCGCCAGGCGGCGCGCAATTTGAAGAAATTCTTTGGCAGCAATTCCGCGGTGGCGGCGGAGTGAGGGCGGGCGTTTATCCGATGATGCTCCCCCTCCTCCCTTGCGGAGGAGGGGTAGGGGTGGAGGGTCGCGCAGGAATGAATGCCGACGATCCCTCTTGCGCGCCCCTCACCCCCAACCCCCTCTCCGCAAGGGAGAGGGGGCTATGAGGATCGGCTTGGCGGGCCTGGGCGTTGTCGGCGGCGGCCTGATCCGGCTGCTTGAGGGACCCGCGCCGAAGGCGGGCGCAGGCGCGTTGCAGATCGCCGGCGTGTCCGCGCGCAACCGCACGCGCAAGCGCGACGTCTCGATCGAGCCGTATCGCTGGTATGACGATCCCGTCGAACTCGCGGGAAGTCCTGAGATCGACGTGTTGGTGGAGTTGATCGGCGGCTCGGACGGCCCCGCGAAGAAGGCGGTGGAGACGGCGCTCAAGCGCGGCGCGCACGTGGTGACGGCGAACAAGGCGCTGATCGCGATGCACGGCGCCGAACTCGCCGCGCTCTCCGAAGCCCACGGCGGCGCGCTCAAGTTTGAAGCCGCCGTCGCGGGCGGGGTGCCGATCGTGAAGGCGCTGCGCGAGAGCCTGACCGGCAGCCGCGTCAACGCCATCTCCGGGATCCTGAACGGCACCTGCAATTTCCTGCTGACGGAAATGGAGGCGAGCGGCCTTCCGTATGCGGAGGTTCTGGCCGAAGCCCAGCGCCTGGGCTTCGCCGAGGCCGATCCCACCACTGACGTCGGCGGCTTCGACGCCGCGCACAAGATCACCATCCTCGCCGCCATCGCGTTCGGCGCGCAGCCGGACTACGAGCATTGCCGGATCGAGGGCGTGGAGGATGTCTCGCTGAGTGACATCCGCCTGGCGTTCAAGCTCGGCTACCGGATCAAGCTGATCGCCAAGGCTGAGCGCATCGGCGCGGGCGCAGCCCTGCATGTGCGCCCCGCGCTCCTGGCGCTCGATCATCCTCTGGCCGCGATCGGGGGGGCGTTGAACGCC
>WGOB01000059.1 GCA_016124255.1 Alphaproteobacteria bacterium
CCTCGCGCCGCTCAGCGCGCTTGAGGTCATTCACTACATCGACGGCGACGTCGCGCTGCAGGACTGGGTCACATGAAGGAAGAATACGAAGTCCGCCACAAGATCGAGATCGATCTGAACCTCACCACGGTCGCGGCTCTGGTGATTGTCGCCATCATCTTAAGCGGCGGCGGCGCCGCGCTCGCCGCCTGATCCGGCCCGGATCGATCGTGCGAACGAACTACAGCACCGGCCCCTACGTCGTCGTCTCGATGGATCTGGAAGGCTGGCTTCATCGCGGCCGGCGCTACGAGTTTTGGCGCTTCTCGTGCGACCGGCTTGACCGCGACGGCCCGCGCTGGCCGCGCGCCACCTCCTGGCTCAACGAGTACCTCGCAATCGGCCGGCGCATCCTCGGCTTCATGAACGACGACGAGATCTTCGTCGAAGGGTTTCACGAAGAGGCCGCGAAGCGACTGCGTCCGAAGGCGGAGCAAATGGACCTTTTCAAATGACCGTATCCGTTCTGGCTCAGAACCGCGCGCTGCGGTCGCGCCTCGTATTGCTGCTCGGCGCGGCGCGCCAGTACCGCGCAGCGGAGAAGGCCTTCAACGAAGCAGCCCATGAGACCGGCGGAGCGGGGCCGAAATTTCAGAGCGCCGCGCAGGCGCTGATCGAAGCCCGCGAAACATTCGACGAGTTGATAAAATGACCGCCCGCCGCCGCCTCACCCGCGCCCGCATCGACAACGCCGCCGCCGCTGCGGCCGCGCACGGCGGGCGCCTGACGATCGGCCCCGACGGCGCCATCGAGATCGTGTTCGACGGCGAGACCCGCGCCGCGAGCGAAGAAGGCGAAGCGCTGCAAGCCAAAATCGACGAAGCGCTGGGCGTTGGGGCGATCGGCGCTCCGCGCGACCGCAGCGCCGGCGCTAAAAAGGTTCAATGAACGCCGCGCGCGCGCGCAAGCGCGATCAGGACCGCCCCCGCTATTATCGCGAGAAAGGCGCCAACGCCTTCTGGGCGCCGGGCGCGTTCGCCGCCCAATTCGGGTTCGCGAAATCGCAGCCGCTCGGCCCCGCCGGCGCCGACGCCAAGGCCGCCGCGATCAAGCTCAACGAAAAGCTCGACGCCGCGCGCCGCGCCCACCGCGCCGGCGAGACGGCGCCCGCGCGCTACAAGCCGGGCTCGCTCGGCGCGTTTTACGAGGCCTTCCAGCGCGGCGAGGCCTGGGGCCAGATGGAGAAGCGCACCCGCGAAGATTACGAGCGCGCCTGGCCGCACATCGAGAAGCGCTTCGGCGACGCGCTCGTCTCGCGCATCACCGCCGACCAGAGCGAGCGCTTTCACGTCGAAATCCATCCCGCGCACGCGAACCCGCGCGACAAGGCAGGCCTGAAGAAGCTGCCCTGGAACACGGCGCACCGGACGCTGAAGGTCTGGCGCGCGCTCCTCACCGCGCTCGAGGATTACGAGATCCGCGACAAGGCGCCGATCGGCCGCGTCACCAATCCCGCCCCGCCCCCGCGCGCCGCGATCTGGCTGGCCGACGAGATCGAGCGGCTGATCGCCGCGGCCGACGAGATCGGCCTGCACGGCGTCGCGATCGCCATCCGCCTCGCCTGGGACGCGATGCTCTCGCCGATCGATGCGCTCACCCTCCCCGCCGGCGGCTTCATCGCGGCCGCGGCCGAGATCCGCACCCGGCGCAAGAAATCGAGCCGCGCCGTCTTCGCCGCCGTCACCGAGGAGACGGTCGCGGCGGTCGCGGCCTATCTCGCCCGCTTCGACCCGCCGCCCGGCCCCGACGAGCCGCTCATCCGCAACCGTCAGGGCGCCCCTTACGCCGGGCCCCACGCCAAGAAATATTTCGAGCGCGACTTCCGCCGCGTTCGCGAAGCGGCCTTCCCCGGCGACCGGCGCCAGCTGCTCGACGTGCGCCGCTCGGCGATCACGGAGGGCCGCATGGGCGGGGCGACGCTCGACGACCTGGGCGCCGCGGCGGCGAACAATCTGGGCGCCGATCAGGCGCTGCAATCCACCTACGCGCTCTCCGCGGCGAGGAATGTGCACGAGGCCCGCCAGAAGGGCCGCGCCGCGATGGCGGCGAAATTCCGGAAAACGCCCGCCTAGCGTTTTCGGAACGCGCCCGCGCGCGCCCGTTGATCTCCTGCAAAATCAAGCCTCGCCCCGCCCCCGTAACAACCGCGTCCCCGGCAACAGAAGCCGGGGATTTGCTTTTTTGGCGCGCGGGCGCGGTGACGCAGACCCCGTCAGTCGCGGCGCGCCGTGGCCGGAACCGACCATCGCTTGCGAACGGGCCCGGCCCCCGCGAGATGCAGATTGCGATCCCCTGAACCGAGTTATGAACCGGCGCGACATTCGGTGCGGCATCAAAGCGCTTCGGCGAGCGCGGCCGGCCGCCGACCCCGGCGCGCCGCGACGCTGGGGTCTACGTCACGGCGCCGGCGCGCCACAAAAAAGCGGATCGCGGGAACGGACGCGCGCGAATGCGCGCGAGGCCGTTCCCGCGATCTGGATCATGCGTTGACTGCGCGCGACGAGACGCTAAGGGACAAGGCAGGGATCGCGTCTGCAGCTTTGTGTGGAGAGGGGCGGCCGATGGCCGACGATCTGATCGGGTACGAGCAATTGATGCAGGACGCCATGCGCGGCGTCGTGCGCGCGGCGTTGACGCAAGCGGCCTCGCCGCGGGGCCTTCCGGGCAAACATCATTTCTACATCACGTTCCGCACCCACGGGGCGGGCGTCGTGATCCCCGAACATCTCTCGACGCGCTATCCCGACGAGATGACGATCGTGCTTGAACACCAGTTCTGGGATCTGGAAGTGCATCCCGACAGATTTCGCGTGATCCTGAAGTTCAACGGCCATCCGCATCCGATCGTGATCCCCTATCAGGCGATCTCGCGCTTCTTCGATCCGTCGGTGAAGTTTGGGCTGCAGTTCGAGCACGCGACGGCCGAGGCCGCCCAACGCGCCGTCGGGGATGCGCCGCGTCCTGCCGCGCCCGCCAGCGACGATGAGACGCCGCCGCAGCCCGGCGCCGTCGTCAGCCTCGACGCGTTCCGCAAAAAGTGAGCGACGAGGCCGCGCCGCGGGTGAGCGACGAGGATCTGCTCGCGCGTTTCCAGAAATCGAGGAACCGTCCAAAGGGCTCCGATACGCTCGGGTTCGAGATCGTCTCGGTCAACCAGAGCGAGATGCGCGTGGAGGCGCATTTCCAGGTCGACGACAAGTTCACCAATCCGATGGGGCAAGTCCAGGGCGGATTCGTCTGCGCCATGCTCGACGACGTGATGAGCCTCGCGGGCGTGGTCACGTCAGGCATGACCGCGGTGATGCCGACGCTCGAGATGAAGACGAGCTTTCTGCGCCCCGCGATGCCGAACCAGAAGCTGCGCGCGGTCGGGCGCGTGGTGAAATGGGGCCGCACGATCGCGTTCACCGAAGGCGAAATCTTCGGTCCGGACGGAAAACTGCTCGCAAAGGCGAGCGGCACGGCGATGCCCGCGCCCTACGCCAAGTTCAAGGCCTAAGCGCTGACCAGACGCGTGCTGCGCTTGACAGGCGGCGCGTCACGCAAACGCCGTCGGCGCATCATCTCGCTTGAGCGCCCTGACGAAGATGCGGTCGCGCTCGCCTGCCTCGCGCACACAATGGAGTTCGGCGATCTGATGATCGTCATGGAAGACGAAGCCCTTGAGCGCGTCGAGCAGCGCCTTGGCGAGGTTGTCGAGGTCGAGCCGCGGCGCCGCGCCGGCGTGAACCATGCGAATCTCAACCGCGAAATCGCCCCAGCGCGGGCGATGCGCGAATTCAAGACGGAAGAACTCATACACCAGCGGCTTGTAGTACCGCGCCTGCGTGGTGATCCCGTCGATAGCGATCTCCACGCCGCCGGGCACAGCGCGGGCGCGCACCTTGCCGCGGCCGATCCAGGGCGCTTCATCCGTCATTGCGCGTGAGCATGACACAGGCGGCGCCGGCGCGCACCGACGACGCGCGCGGGCGCCGCATTTCGCCCCCTCTCCCCCCATGTTAGGAGCGCGGCGACAGGCTAGAGGTTCCGCGCATGACCAAGACCCGCACCGAAACCGATACGTTCGGCCCGATCGAAGTCCCGGCCGACGCCTATTGGGGCGCGCAGGCGCAGCGCAGCATCGGCAATTTCAAGATCGGGACGGAGAAGATGCCGCTGTCGCTGGTGCGTGCGCTGGGCATCGTCAAGCGCGCGGCGGCGGAAGCGAACCAGGAGCTCGGCAAGCTCGATCCCGCGCTCGCCAAAGCGATTATCGATGCGGCGCAGGAAGTGATCGACGGCAGGCTCGATGCGCACTTCCCGCTTGTCGTCTGGCAGACAGGCTCCGGCACGCAATCGAACATGAACGCCAACGAGGTGATCTCGAACCGCGCGATCGAGATGCTCGGCGGGGAGATGGGCTCCAAGAAGCCCGTGCATCCCAACGATCACGTCAACATGAGCCAGTCGTCGAACGACGTCTTCCCCACTGCGATGCACATCGCTGCAGCGGAGACGCTGGTGCGGGTCACGCTTCCGGGGCTGACGCGGCTTTCCGCTGCGCTTTCGGCGCAGGCGGAGGCGTTCGCGGACATCATCAAGATCGGGCGCACGCACACGCAGGACGCCACGCCGCTCACGCTCGGCCAGGAATTCTCCGGCTACGCCCAGGCGGTGGAGAATTCGATCCGGCGCATCGAAGAGAGCATGGTGGATCTCTACGAGCTGGCGCAGGGCGGCACGGCCGTCGGCACCGGGCTCAATGCGCCGGTCGGGTTCGCGGAGATGTTCGCCGCGAAGGCCGCGAAGATCACGGCGCTGCCGTTCGTCACCGCGCCGAACAAGTTCGAGGCGCTCGCGAGCCATGGCGCGCTCGCGTTCGTGCACGGCGCGCTCGCGGCGTGCGCGGCGGATCTGTTCAAGATCGCCAACGACATCCGTTTGCTGGGCTCCGGCCCGCGCTCAGGTTTGGGCGAATTGATGCTGCCGGAGAACGAGCCGGGCTCATCGATCATGCCGGGCAAGGTGAACCCGACGCAGGCGGAAGCGCTCACGATGGTGTGCGCGCAGATCATGGGCAATCAGACCACGATCCAATTCGCCGCGAGCCAGGGGCATTTCGAGCTCAACGTCTACAAGCCCGTGGTGATCAACGCGTTCCTGCAATCGGCGCGGCTGATCGGGGACGCCAGCGTCTCGTTCGCGGCGCATTGCGTCGACGGGATCGAGGCGCGCACCGAGAACATCCGCGCCGCGATGGAGCGCTCGCTCATGCTGGTGACGGCGCTCGCGCCCAAGATCGGCTACGACAAGGCGGCCGCGATCGCCACGCCCGCGCACCAGAAGGGCACCCCGCTGCGCGAAGAAGCCGTCGGCGGCGGTTACGTCACGGCGGAGGAGTTCGACGCCATCGTGCGGCCCGAGATCATGATCGCGCCTTCTTAGTGGCGCGCCTGCGCCGCGACGTGGACCCCATCGTTGATGGCGCGCCGATTGGCGTAACCGGCGCGCGAGGGTGCGTCTTCTCCTCGTGTTCTCCCTCTCCGCTTGCGGGAGAAGGAGAGTCGCAAGTCCGTCGCCTTGGTTAAGCGCACATTAGGGATTGCGTGCTTCCCTGTCATGTGGGGGAGCAGTCATGTATTACGCTTACAGCCTGCCTGAGGATCCCACAGCGCGCGCGATCGCGGCGCGGCCGATCGAGAGCGTGTTCTTTTCCGAATTCATGCGGTCGCCGTGGCGGTCCGAAGTCGCGCTGTTCGAAGGCGATTGCGCGGGCACGCACGAACACTTGGTGTTGCTCGTGGCGCCGAGCCTCGATCATGTCCCGCAGACGAAACGGCTCTGCCCGTGGCATGCGCTCGAAGAACTGCCGGACGCGCGCTGGAGCCTCACCGTCGGCCGCGCCGACGCGTGGGACCAATTCTCCGTCCCGCGCAGCGGGCATGCTCTTCTGTAGTCTTGGCGCGCCTGCGCCGTAACGCAGACCCGATCGTTGAGGCGCGCCGATTGGAGTGACCGGGGCGCGAGGGCGCGTCTTCCGCAGCGTTGGACCGCGGGCTTCCAGCCCGCATTTTTCTTCGGCGAGGATTGCGGGCTGGAAGCCCGCGGTCCTTATTGGAGACATGGTTCAAACGGTTCGGCTCACCGAACTTCCCGACATCGCGCTGCTGCGCGCGGCGGCGGCGGCGGAAGGCTACGCGCACATGGAGACGCTCGTGCGCGACTGGGAGAGCGGCGCGGAGCGTTTCGACAAGGATGGCTGCGCGCTCTTCGGCGTTTACGCCGACGGCGATCTCGTCGGCATCGGCGGGGTCACGCGTGAACCGACTGATCCAAACGGCGACGTGCTGCGGGCGCGGCGGCTTTATGTGCTGCCGCACCATCGCGGGCGCGGGGTAGGCGCGAGCCTCGTCGGCGCCATCGTGCAGGAAGCATTTCAAAACGTTTCAACGCTCACCGTGGGGCGCACGAAAGCGGACAAATTCTGGCGCAAGATGGGCTTTTCGCCGGTCTGCGACGAACGCGGCTTGTCGCATTGCCTAAAGCGATGAGGGCGGGCGCCTTCGCGACCGCTCACGTTGGGTGAAGCGGCGATTTCGTTGAGACTCCGATGGTCCGATCCGCGGACCAAAGGAGAAGTCTCATGAACCGCCCAATGCTTCTCGCCGCTGCGATGGCGTGCGCGCTCGTCGCGCCCGCCCTCGCCGAAGAGGCGCGCTCCATCCGCGTGCAACGCGCCGATCTCAACCTGCAATCGGAAGCCGGCGCCGACGCGATGCTGAACCGCATCGAGCGCGCCGCCGAGCGCGCGTGCGGGGTCACCACGGCGCGCGTCGATCTGGCGACGTTCAACAACGGCCGCGCGTGCGTTGAGGAAACGATGGCCAGCGCCATCGGCGCGCTCAACGCGCCGCTCGTCACCGCGCTCTACGAAGACCGCATGCCGGGCGGCGGCGTCGCCCAAGGCGACGCGCAGCCCTGACGCTGCGGCGCCGCGCGTGGGCGGATGCGCGGCGCCGACAGCCCAAGGGCGCTTGAAACTACCTCATCTTGACGGCGGCTCGCGCCTGCGCGATGGCGGCGCCATGGGCAAGGTTGTGAATCTCCGTGGCGCGCGCAAAGCGCGGGCGCGCGCGGAAGCCGAGAAAGCCGCGGCGGAGAACCGCGTTGCATTCGGACGCACCAAGGAAGAGCGCGCGCTGCGCGATGCGGAAGATGCGTTGGCCGCGTCAAAGCTCGATGCACACAAACGCGCGCGCGACTCGAAGGACGATTCCTAGCGCTCCGCGCTCAGGACCTCCTCGCCGCCTCGTTGCTCATCCTCGGGATCATAAGTCCGCGTGCCGCATCGCGGCGCGGGGTCATAGGCCGGCGGCGGCGCGAAGCGCGGATTGGAGAACATGATCGGCAGCCGGACCGGCTCGCCAAACGTCCGCCACGCCTCCGCCGATTCGCGTGTGAGGCGCACTTCGAGCGAAACGCGCCGCGCCGCTTCGCCGAAGCCAAGGCCCGCCGGCGCCTCGGCCACGACCGCGCACTGCAGACGGTCGTTCCCGGTCACCAGGCAGCACAGCATCGCCTTGCCGGCCTGGCCGCTGCGGTAGGCGTCACGCGGAAAAAACGCCGCGACATCATCCTCCGACGGGCGCGCGCGGAAATCGAGCGTCGGCTCTTCGCTGACGCCCGTTTGGGCCGCGGCGCCGAACGCCAGCGCAACCCCCAGGGCGGCCGCCGCAACGGCCGCGCCAATCCTGTTCCTTCGCCGCATCGCCTAGCTCTCCGCGGCCGATAAAAGACCTGTATCATCCCCTTCTATGCAGAGCCTAGTTAAACGCTCCCTGAGCATCGCGGGGCATCGGACCTCTCTTGCTCTAGAGCCTGAATTTTGGGCGGCCCTGGAGGAAATCGCGGCGCGCGAAGGCGTCGCGCTCGCTGCGCTCGCCGCGCGAATCGACGCCGCGCGCGACGGCGATGCGCGCGGGCTCGCGTCTGCGCTGCGGGTGTACGCGCTGCGGGCCTATTGGCCGTCCATCCGCCCGAACAACGCCACCGAGTAGAAGCACGGCTGGTTCGAGCAGGCGTACATGATCACATCGAGCGTGTAGTTCCCGCTCATCGCCGGCGTCACATTGAGCACCGGGATGTTGTCGGTGGCGACGTCCTCGGCGAGGGCGTTGTTTGCTGCATCGCGCAAACGCAGGTCCATGTCACCGCAATCCTGGTCGCACACGCCGACGATCTGATAGCGCACGCCCTGCATCAGCTGAGCCGGCACAGTCTCGGTCTCGCCATTGCCGAGCTGGCTGTTGTGGGGCGCGCCGACCTGCTGCCAGCCTTGCGACAGCATCGTCTGCTGCACCTGCGCGAGCCGCGCCTGAACGTGCTGGGTGTATTGCTGCATCGAGACGCCGCTCGGCGGCTGGATCTGCTGCTGGGGCGGTGCGAACTGCGCCATCGACTGGATCTGCTGCTGCGCCTGCGACGCCGTTTGCGGGCCCGCAGGCTGCGTGATCGCCGGCGGCGCAGCGGCCACCTGCGGCTCGTTGCGGCTGTTCATGAAAAAGAACGCGCCGACGCCGGCCAGGACAGCGACCGCGACGCCGATCACGACGGGCATCGGAAACGGGCGCGACGGGGGCGCGGCAGGCGCGTTCGGCGGGGGTGAAGACGCGGCGTGCATCGCCGGGCGCAACGGGGGCGGCGCCGGCGGGGGCTGCATCATCGCCGGCCTGGGCGTGGGCGGCTTGGGCGGCGACACCTCGCCGCCGTGCGCGCGCGCCACCGCGTTCTGCACGGCGCCGACGAGGCGGTCCCAATCGGCGTGGCCCTGCATCTCGCCGTTCCAGGTGGAGAGATTGGCGGCCTGCACCTCGCCAAAGCCGAACGGCGGGATCGAGCTGTCGAGGCTGGCGGGGATCAGCTTGCCGCGCTCACGACCCATGCGGGCCTCTTCCTTCACCCAGTTCGATTTCGTCGAGTTCTGGCTCCACAGCACGATCACGGCCGCGCAATTGGTGAGCTTATCCTCGATATAGTCGGCCCAGGTCTGGCCGGGAGGCACGTCGGTGTCCCAGAAGACGTCGAACCCGGCGGCGATCATGCCCTGCGCGATCTGGCCTGCGCGGGCGCTGTCTTCGCGGGAATAGGAAATGAACAGATCGGCCATGCGGGCGCCCCTTCCAGTCAAGCGCCTTGGTTTAGCAACCCTCTTCCGCTGATGCGAGGCGGGATGCTCACTCTGAACCGCCTTGCGCAGCGGAGGGCGCTACGGGCACCGGCCCAGCGGCGGGCCGCCCATCGGGCCGCCCTGAATGTCCATCTGATCGGCGCCTTCGAAAACGGCGATCATCTCGTACGGCGCGGGGGCGCCGCCATTCTCGGTGCAGGACGCCTGGATCACATAAGCATTGGGCATTGGTTCGATGTCGCTGAAGGTGCAGGACACGCCGCCCGGCGTCGTGAGGCCGGTTTCCGAGACGACCCAGGGCGTCGGGCACAGATCGGCGCCGGCCGCCCAATTGCCGGCGAGTTGGGGACCATCGGCGCGGACGCCTCCCTGCTCAGCGCCTGGCGCAGGCTGGCTGGCTTGGCCGCAGGCTGCGAGAGCCAGCGCGCTCATCACGATTGCGATCGGGTTCATGCGCTCCGTTCCCGCTACCTCAGCCCGCAACCCTATCGCCGGCCCGCAGCCGTGGGAACGGCGTTTTCAGGGCTCGCCGCGGCGCCGCCGCGGGGCGCTCAGCGCTGACTCACATCGCAGGCGACCAGATCCTCGGCCGCCCAGGGCGCGCCAACAGCGTGCATGCGGCGGACGCCGTCATCTCCCTCCGGGAAGCGCAGCGTGATCGCGTACGGCGCCGGCGGGGCCTCGGCCGTGCACATGGCGGCGATCTCGTACCCATCCTCGGTGGGAAGCACTGCATTGAACGTGCAGGCGATTTCCCCGCGCGTGACGACGCCGCGGTCGGTGAACCGCCACGGCGGATCAGCGCAATCGGCGGCGGCCATCGCCCAGCCGCCCACGTACGCCGGGGGATCAGTCGGCATCGCCGCCTCCGCCGCGGCCGGCGGGGGCCCGGTTGGCTCCGGGTCGGATGCGCCGCACGCCGTCAGCGCGCAGGCGGACATGAGAAGCAGCCAGCGCATCAGCCCATCCAAGAGGCCATGCGCGGCGATTCCTGGGCGCCGCGGCGCCGTTGGCCTGCGGGACGGGCGTTCGCTTTTCGTGCTAACACCCCCATCTGAAGAATCGCGACAAGCCGAAGGCCTTGACCCAGGATCTGCCAATCTCCCAGCGCGCCATGGCGGCGGCGCCCTATCTTGAAGGGCTGAACCCGGAGCAGCGCGCCGCCGTGGAGGCGCTCGACGGGCCGGTGCTGGTGCTCTCCGGCGCGGGCACTGGCAAGACGCGCGTGCTGACCACACGGCTCGCCCATCTCCTGCACACGGGCCGCGCCAAGCCGTGGCAGATTCTCTCCGTCACCTTCACCAACAAGGCCGCGCGCGAAATGCGCGACCGCGTGGAGCGCCTGCTCGGCCCCGGCGCCGGGGGCATTCCGTGGCTCGGCACCTTCCACTCGATCAGCGTGCAGATGCTGCGCCGCCACGCCGAACTCGTCGATCTGAAGTCCAACTTCACAATCCTCGACATGGACGATCAGATCCGCCTCCTGAAGCAGCTCATCGAAGCGGCGGGCATCGACGAGAAACGATGGCCGGCGCGCCAGCTCGCCGGGCTGATCGACGGCTGGAAAAACAAGGCGCTGGCGCCGGATCGCGTGCCCAAGCAGGACGCGTACCAATTCGCGGAGGGCCACGGCATCACGCTCTACGCGGCGTATCAGGCGCGGCTGCAGATCCTCAATTGCTGCGATTTCGGCGATCTCCTGATGCACATGATCGCGATCTTCCAGGCGCATCCTGATCTGCTCGGCGACTATCACCGCAAGCTGACCTATCTGATGGTCGACGAATATCAGGATACGAACGTCGCGCAATATCTGTGGCTGCGCCTGTTGGCGCAGGGCTCCAAGAATCTCTGCGTCGTCGGCGACGACGATCAATCGATCTATGGCTGGCGCGGCGCGGAGGTGGATAACATCCTGCGCTTCGAGCACGATTTTCCCGGCGCAAAGGTGGTGCGTCTCGAACGCAATTACCGCTCCACGGGGCACATCCTCGCGGCCGCATCGCATCTGATCGCGAACAACCGCGCGCGGCTCGGCAAGACGCTGTTCACCGATGACGAACTGGGCGATCGCGTCCGGGTGCGCGGCGTCTGGGACGGCGACGCCGAAGCGCGGCTCGTGGCGGACGACATCGAAGCGTGGATCAGCGCGCCCCTCCCCCTCGCGGGGAGGGGGCAGGGGGTGGGGGGCGTGCAGGAAAGAGCGCCGCCGTCGCGCGTGTCCTCGACCGATCCGTTCAATTCCGATCGCCCCTCCTCCCTTACCCCTCCCCCGCAAGGGGGGAGGGGGCGCTATTCCCAGTGCGCGGTCCTCGTCCGCGCGGCCTGGCAGATGCGCGCGTTCGAAGAACGCTTCCTGATGCTGCGCATTCCCTACAAAGTGATCGGCGGTCCGCGCTTCTTCGAGCGCGCCGAAATCCGCGACGCGCACGCCTATCTTCGCCTCATCCGCTCGCAGGACGACGACCTTGCCTTCGAGCGCATCATCAATCAGCCCAAGCGCGGCATCGGCGACGGCACGGTGCAGAAGCTGCACGCCTATGCGGCGCGCGCGCCGGTGCGCTTCATCACCGATGACGGGCCCCTGTTCGACGCCGACACCGGCGAGATCCCCGACGCTCCCGAAGACGCCCCGATCTCGGGCCGCTACCGCAGCCTCGTCGCCGCCGCGCGCGCGTTGGCGACGACCGACGATTTGTCTTTAAAGGCGCGCACCGCGATCCGCGGCTTCCTCGCCGATCTGGACCGCTGGACCGCGCGCGCCGCACACATCTCGCACATCGAATTGATGGAGACGGTGCTCGACGAGTCCGGCTACACCGACATGCTGAAGGCGGACAAATCGCCCCAGGCGCAGACCAAGCTGGAAAACCTCAAGGAGCTCGTCAATTCGATGGGCCAGTTCGATACGCTGGAGGCGTATCTGGAACACGTGGCTCTGGTGCTCGACATCGAAACAGAAGGCGGCGGGGATGACGTCACGCTCTCCACGCTGCACGCGGCCAAGGGGCTCGAATGGCCGCTGGTGTTTCTGCCCGGCTGGGAGGAGCAGGTATTTCCCTCGCAGCGCGCGATCGACGAGAGCGGGGAAAAGGGCCTCGAGGAAGAGCGCCGCCTCGCCTATGTCGGCATCACGCGCGCACGTGAATCTGCGCGCATCTCGTTCGCTGCGAACCGGCAGATCTACGGGCGCTGGCAGAACGTGCTGCCGTCGCGCTTCGTCGATGAGCTGCCGCATGCCCACGTCGACGCCGTGAGCGAGACCGGCTACGGCGCCGGCGTCGCCGAGGGGCGCGCGCGGTTCGACGCCTATGCGCCGGGCGCGGGCTTCAACTCAGGCTATTCCAGTCCCGGATGGCGGCGCGCGCAGGAGCGCTCTGCGGGCAATTTCGCGCACGGCCGCGCGCCCGCGATCGAGGGCGAAGCGCGCCTGGTGGTGAAGAGCGGCGAAAGCGATCAGCGCTTCGGCATCGGCGAGCGCGTGTTTCATCAGAAATTCGGCTATGGCCGCGTCCGCGCCGTGGAAGGCAACAAGCTCACGATCGATTTCGAAAAGGCCGGCGAGAAACGCGTGATCGACGCGTATGTCGTGCCCGCGAGCGCGGCGTGAGCGCGCTCCCTTTCGCGCGCAGATCGTGGTAATTTTGGATATGGACGGAACTTCAGGCCCCCAAGCCCCCCGGCTCAAACGCAGACGCTTCACCAGCGCCGACGTGCGGCGGATGGTCAAGGCCGGCGTCCTGCAGGACAAGGAACGGCTTGAGCTCATCGGCGGAGAGCTGATTGAGATGGCGTTCGAAGGGGAGACGCATTGGCGGGCGAAGCAAGCGATCATTTCGTGGCTGCTTAGACGGCTGCCTCCCGATGTTGATCTTGCGCCCGACGGTCCCCTGCGGCTCGACGAAGATCAGGAACCGGAACCTGATTTCTTTTTGTTTGCAACCGCCACTCCCGTGAACGATGTGCGTGGCGGGGATGTGCTGCTGGTTTGCGAGATCGCCGATTCCAGTCTTGCCAAAGACCGTGCGGTGAAGGCGCCGCTCTACAGCGTGTATGGCGTCCGGCTTTACTGGATTGTCGATGTGATCAATCGGGTGACGTTCGTGCATACGCTCGATTCGGGGGTCTACGGCGAGCCGGCCATCATTCCATTCGATGCGGCTCTCACGGCGCCGGGCGTATCGGAGCCGCTGGTGCTGTCGGACCTGCTCGGACCGTAGGGGCATCGAGGTGTACGTCGCAGAGATCGTCCTGGTCACGCCGGAGCGGCGCGTGCTCCTGTCCGGGTCCATCGCAGATGATGTATTTGACGATGACATGGACGCGGATGCGCTCGCGACCTTTCTCGACGCGCCGGGGCATGCGCTCTTCGTCGCCCTCGAGGACGGCGTGGTCGTCGGGCAGGCGCGAGGGTGTGTGCACCTGCAGCCGGACGGGCCGCCGCAACTCTATATCGACAATCTCGGTGTCGCGCCGGCGCATAAGCGCCGCGGGATCGCAACCGGTCTGGTGCGCGCGCTGATGGCGTGGGGCCGGTCGCAAGACTGTGCGCTCGTCTGGGTGTCGACGGAGCCCGACAACGCCGAGGGCCTCGCGTTCTACCGTTCGCTCGGGCTCGCGGCGAAGACGATGACGTGGTTCGAGACGCCGCTCGAAACGTCCTAGAGGGCATTCTCTTCAAGCTGAGTCGCAGTTCGGTCGGCTAGTCTTGCCCTTCCAGCGCTTCGCTCGCTTCGAGCCACGCCTCCTCCGCAGCGGCGAGTTCATCGGCGGCCGAGGCGCGGTCGCGGGCGATGGACGCTGCGCGTTCGTGGTCGCGGGCGAAGAGGTCGGGGGCGGCGAGTTGGGCGTCGAGCGCGGCGAGCGCGGCTTGCGCCTGTTCGAGCCCCTTCTCCGCCGCGGCCAGGCGCTGCTGGAGGGTGAACTTCGATGTCTTCGGCTTCACAGCGGCGGGCGGCGCGGGCGGCTCGAGTCTCTCCGCATCCGGACGATCCGCGCTCAGCACCAGCGCGCGATAATCCTCCAGATCCCCGTCATACGGCTGCACCCGCCCGCCGTGCACGAGCCACAAACGATCGGCGCACGCCTCAGCCAGATAGATGTCGTGCGTGATCAGCAGCACCGCGCCGGCGTAGCCGTTGATCGCGTGGATGAGGGCTTCGCGGCTATCGATGTCGAGGTGCGAGGTCGGCTCGTCGAGGATCAGGACGTGCGGCTTGGCGTGCGCCATGAGCCCGAGCAGCAGGCGCACTTTTTCACCGCCGGACAGATTCTCCACCCGCGTGTCGACTTTCTCGGGCCCGAAGCCGATCCGCGCCGCCAGCGCGCGATGCTTCGGCGGGGTCCAATCCGGCTCGAGGTCGCGGACGTGCTGCAGCACGGTTTCGCCGGCGCGCAATTCGTCAAGCTGGTCCTGGCTGAAGTAGCCGATCTGGGCTTTCGACGACGCCGTGCGGCGCCCGGACAGCAGCGCCAGACGCGCGCCAATCGATTTCACCAGCGTCGTCTTGCCCTGCCCGTTGGGGCCGATCACGACGATGCGATCGTCGTGATCGAGACGCAGCGACACCTTGTTCAGCACAGGGCGGCCGGCGACATAACCGAGATCACATGCGTCCAGCACCACGAGCGGCGAGGCGAGCTCGGTCGGATCCTCGAACTGGAACGGCGTCGTGCGCTCCTCCAACGGGATCGGGATCTCCTGCATCTTCTCGATCATCTTGATGCGGCTCTGCGCCTGGCGCGCCTTCGAGGCCTTGGCGCGGAAGCGATCGACGAATTTCTGCAGATGCGCGCGCTGCGCATCCTGCTTCGCCTTCAGCGCCGATTGCAGCGCAACGCGCTCGGCGCGCCGCCTCAGATAGGCGTCATACCCGCCAACATAAATCTCCAGCTTCTTCTCTTCGAGCGCCAGCACGTGCGTGACCGATCGATTGAGCATCTCGCGATCGTGGCTGACGACGACGACCGTGTGCGGATAGCGGGCGAGGTATTCCTCAAGCCAGGCGGCGCCTTCCAGATCGAGATAGTTCGTCGGCTCGTCGAGCACGAGCAGGTCCGGCGCGGAGAACAGCACGCCCGCGAGCGCGGCGCGCATGCGCCAACCGCCGGAAAATTCACGGCACGGGCGGCGCAAATCGCTCTGCGCGAAGCCCAGGCCTACGAGGATGGCGCTCGCGCGGGCTTCGGCGCTGTACGCCTCGATCTCGGCGAGGCGCATATGGATGTCGGCGATGCGGTGAGGGTCCTCCGCGGTCGTCGCCTCCGCCGTCAGCGCCGCAAGCTCGGCGTCGGCGGCGAGTACGATGTCAAGGAGCGGCTCGTCGATCTGCGGGACCTCCTGCGCCACGAAGCCCATCCGCGCGCCGCGGCGGATGCGGATCGCGCCGTTGGGGTCGCCCGCCTCTTCGCGTATGAGGCGAAGCAGCGTCGTCTTGCCCGAGCCGTTGCGACCGATGAGGCCGACCTTCCAGCCTTCCGCAATCGTCGCGGAGGCGGCGTCGAACAGCACGCGCCCTGCGACGCGGTGGGTCAGATCGGTGATTTCCAGCATGGCCGCGGCGCGTTAGAGCGAAGGGCGGGCGTGAAAGCAAGCCGGTCGGCGGCGCACGGCGCCTGGACAGGAGGATCCCATGACCGGTCTTATCCGCACCATCGCCCTCTTCCTGATCAGCGCGACGCTGGCGATTTTCCTGGTGCAGAACCTCGCGACAACCGAGGCCGCCTTCCTGACCTGGTCGTTCTCCGCGCCGCGCGCGATCGTGTTCGCGGCGCTGTTTCTCATGGGCTACATCGCCGGCTACATCCTGCACGCGCTCAAGCCCCGTCGCGCGGCGCCCGGAACCGCGAACGTTGCTTAGAAGAAGCCTGGGCAAGCGACGCCGCCTCGGCTAAACCGCCGCGATCGGAGGGACGTCCATGAAATTTCTCGCCAGCGCGGCCGCAGCCGCTCTCTTGCTCTGCGCCTGCGCGTCCGCGCCGGACATGGAGGCCGCAGCGCCCGAGGCCGCAGCCGCGCCGGAAGCGCCGGCCGTCCTGCTCTATGCGATGGATTGCGGGCGATTGACCGTCTCCGACGCCGACATGTTCGCTGACGACGGCGCCTATGCGGGCGTGACGCGGGACCTTGTCGATCCGTGCTATCTCATCCGCCATCCCGACGGCGATCTCCTGTGGGACGCAGGGTTGCCGCAGATGCTGGCCGATCTGCCCGACGGCATGACGAGCGGCCCGTTCCAGCTGCGCGTTCCGATGAAGCTCACCGACCAGCTGGCGCAGCTCAGTCTTACACCCGCGGACATCGAGTATTTCTCGGTGTCGCATTCGCACTTCGACCATATCGGCAATGGCGGGTTGTTCGCCGGGTCGATCTGGATCGTCGATCCCGATGAGCGCGCGTACGCCTTCCGCGACGAAGCGCGCGCGGATGCGCAGGTGTTCCCGCTCTACGCGGCGCTGGAGAACGCGCAGACGCGGCTGATCGAGGGCGATGCGCCGTTTGACGTGTTCGGGGACGGCAGCGTGCAGATCATCCCGACGCCGGGACATACGCCCGGCCACACCGTGCTGATGGCGACGCTTGCGGACGCCGGGCCGGTGCTGCTGACAGGGGACATGTATCACATCGCCGAGAGCCGCGAGGCGCGGCGCGTGCCGCGCTTCAACGTCGATCGTGCGCAGACGCTGGAAAGCATGGACCGGATCGAGGCGCTCGCGGCCGCAACCGGCGCGCGCGTCGTGCGTCAGCACGTGCCCGAGGATTTCGAGGCGATGCCGCGCTTTCCCGAGCCGCTGCGCTAACGCGCTCAATCGTCGTCATCGTCATCGTCATCGTCGTCGCGCCAACGCTGGCGCGAAGAGGGGGATCGTGCAGGCGCCGCCTTGTCAGTCGGCTTGGCCACGCCGATCGCGACGGCGGCGGCTTCTGTGGCCGCGTCCGCGCCAATCGAGGCCCCGGTCCCCGCCGAAGCCGGCGAGACTGGATCGGGCGCCGGCCGAGGGCCGGCTGCGCCGATGACGCCCATCGCCGCGCTCAGCGCCACGGCGGCGCCCGCGCAGAGCGCGACGGCGGCAATTGTGTGGGCCTGCTTCACCGTGACCTCCCTCTTGACTGCGCGAGACTGCTCCGTGCGCGGACCTCCGCCGCGCCTTGCATCAAAGGCAAGCTGAATTGCGCCTGAACAGCCGACGCGACCGCGCATGACATCGCGTTCATGACTGCCGTCGACTTCCGCGCGCGCCGCGATTATGGCTCGCGCATGCGCATTCTCGCCGCCTCCGGGACCCTCGCCGCCGTCAAAGCTGCGGCGCAGGCGTTCGACGGCCTCGATCCATCGCCGGCGGACGCCGTCTCCTGGTTCGAGACGGCGCCAGGGCGTTTCCGCATCGAAGTCTATGTGCATTGCGACCAAGACGAAGACTCGGCGCGGGCGGTGATCGGGCACGCCGCGCCCGACCTTCATGTCGTCTGCGAGACCGTGCGCGATGCGGACTGGGTGGCGATGGCGCTCGACGGGCTGCCTGCGGTGGAGGCGGGCCGGTTTGTCGTTGCGGGCGCCCATGCGCTCTCGCGCGTCAGCGGCGGGCGCACGCGGATCTGGATCGAAGCCAGCGAGGCGTTCGGCACCGGGCACCACGGCACCACGCGCGGCTGCCTGCTCGCACTCGATGCGCTCCTGCGTCAGCGCCGCGTGTGCACCGTGGTCGACGTCGGCGCGGGCTCGGGCGTGCTCGCGATCGCTGCGGCGAAGATGGGCGCGCGCGCCACGGCGATCGAGATCGATCATCGCGCCGCCGCGATCGCGGCGATCAATGTGCGGCAGAATGCGCTGGCGAGACGCGTGCGCGTGATCGCGGGCGACGGCGCGCGCCACGCGTCGGCGCGGCGCTACGATCTGGTGTTCGCCAATATCCTGATGCGGCCGCTTATACGGCTTGCGCCGCTGATCACCCGCGCGGTTGCGCCTGGCGGGAGCGTCGTTCTCTCCGGCCTCCTTACCAAGCAGGAACCGCTCGTGCGCGCGGCCTATGAAAACCGCGGCATGGTGCTGGCGCGCCGCATCCGCCGCGAGTCCTGGTCCACGCTCGTCTATGGCGCGCCCTAACGTTCGTAGACGTTGAGCGCGAAATAGCAGGGCGCGGCGCGGCAATGAGTGATGCGGACCTCGACCACGAACGGACCCGTCCAGCGCGGCTGCGAGGTGATTGAGGCGGCGCGACCGACCGCGCCGTCGGCCGTGATGGGATTGCCCATCTGATCGTAGAGACGCAGATCGATGTTGCGGCAATCGATGTCGCAGACGGCCACTACGCGATATTCGCCGCCGCTGTGGAACAGGAAGCTGAACCGCTGCGCGCCGCCGCCGGGCAAGCCGCCCGCATGGGGACCCTCGACACGCTGATAGCCCTCCTGCGCCCAAAGCTGTTCCTGGCGCGCGAGACCCTGCGCCAATTGCGTGGCGTATGGATCGGGCACCTGCGCAGCGCCCGACGGCGCCCAGAGCGTTGCGGCGGCGAGCGCCGCTGCAGCCCACGTCTTCACCATTTTCGCCATCGTCAGCCCGACCCGCTGCGGCCCTCGCGACTCTCGTGCCCCACATGCTCGGCGGGAACCCGGCGGCAATGAGGCCGGCTGATGTTCCCCCGCCTCCGGACGCGATTGCGCGGCGTCGCGGGCGCGCCTAGCTTTTCGCCATGATCCAGACCTTCGAAGTGCTCGGCGGACCGAGCATCGCGCGAAAGCACCTGCCCCAACTCAGAAAGGCGCTCGCGCGGCTCGGCCTCGACGGGATGATCGTGCCGCACGAGGACGAGTGGCAGAACGAGTACGTGCCGCCCGCCTATGACCGCCTCGCGTGGCTGACGGGGTTCACCGGCTCGGCCGGCGCCGCCGTCGTGCTGATGGACGAGGCCGCGATCTTCGTGGATGGGCGCTACACGCTGCAGGTCCGCGACCAGGTGGACGAGAAGCTCTTCGCCTATCGCGACCTGATCGAAGGCGGCGTGGCGGCGTATCTGCGGGAAAAAGGCCGCGGCAAGACGATCGGGTATGACCCGAAACTGCACAGCCCCGATGCGCTTGAGCGGCTGGAGGCGGCGGCGCGCGACGGCGGCGCGACGCTTGAGCCGCTCATCGACAATCCCATCGATGCGGCCTGGACCGACCGGCCGGCGATCCCGAAGGCCGAGGTCGTTCCGTATAAGGACGAATATGCCGGCGAGAGCGCCGCCGCCAAGCGCAAGCGCCTGGGCGAGGCGATCGCGGCGGACGGCGCGGATGCGGCGGTGATCACATCGCCGGCCTCGATCGCATGGCTCTTCAATGTGCGCGGCGGCGATGTGGCGCGCACGCCGCTGCCGCTCGGCGAGGCAATATTGCGCGCGGACGGACGCGCGGATCTCTTCCTCGACCCGGAGAAAGTGAACCCGGCGCTGCGCCAATGGCTCGGCAACGAAGTCGCGTTGCGGCGGCCGGAAGAGTTCGCCGAAGCGCTCGCCGATCTCAAGGGCCAGCGCGTGCGGCTTGACCCGGCGAGCGCCTCGGCTTGGCACTTCCGCACGCTTGAGTCCGCCGGCGCACAGACGAAGCGCGGACAAGACCCGGTGATTGCGCCGCGCGCGACCAAGAACGAGGTCGAGATCGAAGGCTCGCGCAAGGCGCATGCACGCGACGGCGCGGCGCTCTCCCGCTTCCTGCATTGGCTGGCCACCGAAGGTCAAAGCGGCAAGGCCGACGAAATCACCGCCTGCGGCGTGCTGGAGAATTTCCGCGCTGAGACCGGCGCGCTCAAGGATCTCTCCTTCGATTCCATCTCCGGGGCGGGGCCGAACGGCGCGATCGTGCATTATCGCGCGAGCGTAAAGACCAACCGCAAGCTCAAGCGCGGCTCGCTCTTCCTGATCGATTCCGGCGGGCAATATCTCGACGGGACAACCGACGTCACACGCACGATCGCGATCGGGCGCCCCTCGCCGGAGATGCGCGACCGTTTCACGCGCGTGCTCAAAGGCCACATCGCGCTGGCGCGCGTGCGCTTTCCCAAGGGCACGACCGGCCACCAGCTCGATGCGCTGGCGCGCATGGCGCTCTGGGAAGCGGGGCTCGATTATGATCACGGCACCGGCCACGGCGTCGGCGCTTATCTCGGTGTGCACGAGGGGCCGCACCGCATCGCCAAGGCGGTGAACGCGGTGCCGCTGGAGCCGGGTATGATCGTCTCCAACGAGCCGGGCTATTACAAGACCGGCGCCTACGGCATCCGCGTGGAGAACCTGCAAGTTGTGACACCGCCTGCGGACATCGACGGCGGCGAACGCCCGATGCTCGGCTTTGAGACGCTGACGCTGGCGCCGATCGATGTGCGCCTGGTGGTGAAGACGCTGCTCTCGAAGGACGAGCGCGCTTGGCTCAACGCCTATCACGCACGCGTTGCGCAAGTGGTCGGGCCCAAATTGTCGGGTGAAGCGAAGGCCTGGCTCATGGACGCAACGGCGCCGCTTTGACATGGCGCGCACCGTGACGCCGATCTGAAGCGGCTCAGCCTGGGAAGCGCTCCAGGCACTGCGCGTTGCGCGCCGCACGATCGGCGGTGGGGCGGCTCGTCCAGGCGACGCCCTCTGCGCGCGCGGCTTCGCGACCTGCCGTTCCCGCCAGCCCCGGTTCCTTGTCCATCAGCGCAAGCACGGTGAAAAACGCGCGCTCGGCCGCTGAATCCGTGCGCGGATCGGCCATCGGATCGAGGCGGTTCTCCGCCACAAGCGCGCCTGCGCATTCCAGCAGCAGCGCACGCGGCGACAACGACTCCAGCGACGACAGCGGCGCCGTTTCAGGTTCCGCCGGCGCCGGCGCGGGAGACGGGGCCTCCTCGGTCGGCCCGCAGGCGATCAGGGCCAGTGCGGCGGCGACGATGAACGCACGCATGAGCAAACCTCCATCCTGGGACAATGCCGCCAAAGCGCCCGGCGTTCCAGACTGGGCTGCTGCGTCGTCCGCGCATTCAACTCGCGGCGATGAGTGCGAGCCAGCCGTCTTCGTCGATCACCTTTACGCCAAGATCGGCGGCGTTCTTCAATTTTGATCCGGCGCCGGGGCCGGCGACGACGAGGTCCGTCTTCTTCGATACGCTCCCCGCCACCTTTGCGCCGAGCGCGATCGCGCGGGCCTTGGCCTCGTCGCGCGTCATCTTTTCCAGCGTGCCGGTGAATACGATCGTCATCCCGGAGACGGGGCTTGATGAGGCAGGCTTCTCCGCATCCACCGGCGCGACGCCGTCGGGATTGCGCTTGGGTTCATAGATAAGGCCGGCCAGCATTTCGCGATTGTGCGGTTCGGCGAAGAACGTGGCGACGGCCTGCGCCTTGATCGGGCCGATCTTTTCGACATTGCTCAGATCCGCAAGCGCGGCGGCGTCGCCGTCGGCGGCGGCGATCGCGGCTTCGGCGAACGCGCCCCACGATCCGTAGTGGCGTGCGAGGATGCCGGCGATGGTCTCGCCGATATGGCGTACGCCCAGCGCCGTGATGAAGCGCTCCAACGCCGGCGTCTTGCGCGCCTCGATGCTCTTCAGGAGATTGGCGACGGAGGTTTCGCCATAGCCGTCGAGCGCGAGGATTTCATCCTTGTGCTGATGAAGGCGGAAGATGTCCCCCGGCGCGCGCACGAAGCCGCGTTCGTAGAATTCTTCGATCTGCTTTTCGCCCAGGCCCTCGATATCGAGCGCGCGGCGCGAGACGAAATGCTTGAGCCGCTCCTTGATCTGCGCGGGACAGATGAGCCCGCCGGTGCAGCGCTTGACGACATCGGCCTCGCCGGTGTCTGGATCGATTTCGCGCACCGCATTGGAGCCGCAGACCGGGCAAACGTCCGGGAATTTGTACTTCTTGGCGCCCTTGGGACGTTTGGGGAGCACGACGGCCACGATCTGCGGGATCACGTCGCCCGCGCGCTGGATGATCACCGTGTCGCCGATGCGCACGTCCTTGCGCTCGATCTCGTCTTCGTTGTGCAGGGTTGCGTTCGTCACGGTCACGCCGCCGACGAACACCGGCTTGAGGCGCGCCACCGGCGTCAGCGCGCCCGTGCGGCCGACCTGGATGTCGATCCCTTCCAGCACCGTCTCGGCTTGTTCTGCGGGAAACTTGTGTGCGACGGCCCAGCGCGGACTGCGCGAGACGAAGCCCAGTCGCTCCTGCAAGGCGAGGGAATCCACTTTGTAGACGACGCCGTCGATCTCGAACGGCAGGTCCGGGCGCGCCGCGGCGATCTCGGCGTAGACGCGCATCAGATCGGCGCTGGTGCGGCCCGCCTGACGAAGCGGGCTCACCTTGAGGCCGCCGTCGACGAGCTTTGCAACGGCTTCGCTCTGCGTCTGCGCAAACGCCGCGCTGGCGAAACCCCAGCCCCACGCGAAGAAGCGCAGCGGTCGTTTTGCGGTGATCTTCGGATCGAGCTGGCGCAGCGCGCCAGCGGCGCTGTTGCGCGGGTTCACATAGATCTGGCCGCCCTCTTCAGCGGCGCGCGCGTTCATCGCCGCGAAGGCGGCCTTCTCCATATAGACTTCGCCGCGCACCTCGATGACGTCGGGCCACTTGCCCTTCAGCGTCGCCGGGATGTCTGCAATCGTGCGCAGATTGGCGGTGACGTCCTCGCCTTCGCGGCCGTCGCCGCGCGTCGCGCCCTGCACGAAGCGGCCGTTCTCGTAGCGCAGGCTGGCGGAGAGGCCGTCGATCTTCGGTTCAGCCAGAATCTCGGGCGCGTCAGACTCGGCGAGCGCCAGGAAGCGGCGGATGCGCGCGAGAAAATCGGCGACATCTTCTTCCGCAAAGGCGTTGTCGAGCGACAGCATCGGCGCGGCGTGGCGCACCTTGCGGAAGCCTTCGCCGGCCTTGGCGCCGACGCGCATGGAGGGACTGTCTGCGCGGATGAGATCGGGGAAGCGCGCCTCGATCGCCGCGTTGCGGACGCGCAGCTGATCATAGTCCGCGTCGGTGATGCGCGGCGCATCGTCCTGGAAGTAGAGCGCGTCGTTCTCGGCGATCTCTGCGGCCAGGCGCGCAAGCTCCGCTTCGGCCTCCTTGGGGCTCAGCGCCTCGACGGGTTTTGCTGCAGCCTTCGTCGCCACTCACGACCCCTACGCGCCGTTCGCCCCGCGTTCGTCCTCAGGCGCAGGCCTTGTGCGGCTTCACCACGCGCTCGGTCTGCGCCGGGAAGCGCGCGAGGGCGGCGGCCGGGCGGATCGGACGCTTTACCAGCGCGCCGCCGCAGTTCGGGCAGCAGCCGCCAAGTCGGCCCCCTGCGCACGCCGCGCAGAACGTGCACTCGAAACTGCAAATGCGCGCGTCTTCGCTGTCCGGCGCCAAGTCCGCATCACAGCATTCGCAATTCGGACGCAGCGCCAGCACGATCAGAACAGCCGGCCCAGCGTGCGGGCGAACCACCCGCGACGGCGCGCTTCCGGCTCCTCCACCATTTGCACGCCGCGATCCGACATCAGCGCGTAGGTGCGCTCGTACCATGCGTTGCCGGGATAATTGTGCCCCAGAACCGCCGCGGCGCGCTGCGCCTCTTCGGTCATGCCGACAGTCAGATAAGCCTCCACGAGGCGGTGCAGCGCCTCCGGCGCGTGCGTGGTGCGCTGGAAATGCTCGTCCTCGACCACGCGGCGGAAGCGGTTCATCGCCGCCAGCGTCTGGCCCTGGCGCAGATAGAAGCGGCCGACTTCCATCTCCTTGCCGGCGAGCTGGTCGTAGGTCATGTCGATCTTCAGCCGCGCGTCGCGCGCGTAGTCGCTGTCGGGGAAGCGGCGGACGACTTCCTGCAACGCAGCGAGCGCCTGTTGCGTGATGCCCTGATCGCGGCCGACGTCGAGGATCTGTTCGAAATAGCAGATGGCCACGAGGTAGTAGGCGTAGGGGGCGCTCTCATTGCCGGGATGCAGCGCGGCGAAACGCTGCGCGCCTTCGATCGCCTTGTCGTACTTGCGCGCCATGTAATTGGCGTAGGCGCCCATCAGCACCGCGCGGCGGGCCCAGGACGAATACGGGTGCTGACGCTCGACCTCCTCGAACGCGGCGGCCGCTTCGCTCCAGCGGCGCTGCTCCAGGCGATCGACCGCGAAATTGTAGAGGTCGGCCACCGGCTCTTCGCGATACTGGCGCGCCTCGCGCTCGCGATTGGAGGCGCATGACGTCGCCGAGAGCGCGATCGCGGCTGCGCCGATCGCCATGAGAATGGAGTTTTTTCGGATCATTCAGTCGCGCCTTCGACATCCATCGCCGGCGCGGCGCCCGACGCGTGCGGGACCGCTGCCGGCCAAATCGCTGGTCTTGGCATACACGCCCGCTCCGGTGGGGGGAAGCGCGCGCGGCGCCGCCTCGCGGAGGCCGCAGCCGCAGGCCAATGAGCCGGAGTCCGGGGCCGAAAGAAGGCGCTGCGGCGCGCTCAGGCGCCGGCGGCGGCGTACACCGGCTGGCCCAGCGATTCCCAGCACCAGGCGTTGCGCGCGCGCAGCACTTCGCGGATCAGGCGGGCGTTCATGGCATGGCCGGGCTGATCGGCCTCGAAGCGCCCGGCGATCCGCCCGCCGGCGAGCGCCAGATCGCCGATCGCGTCCAGCATTTTGTGTCGGACGAACTCATCCTCGAAACGCAGCCCCTCCGGATTCACGACCCTGCCGTTCTCCACAACAACCGCGTTGTCGAGCGAGGCGCCGAGGCCGCGGCCGTGGGCGCGCAGGCGCTCCACGTCGGCCATGAAGCCGAAGGTGCGGGCGTCGGCGATGTCGGACAGGAAGTCTTCCCGCGTCAGGCGCGCCACGCGGCGCTGGACGCCAATCGCGGGATCGGTGAAGCGGATGGTGACGTCGAGCGTCAGCGTCTCGCTTTGGGGGTCGGGCAGAAGCGCGGCGCGTTTGGCCCCCTCCTCGACCACGATCGGCTCAAGGATACGGATCACGCGACGCGGCGCTGGCAGCGTCTTCGCGCCGGCCTGCTCCAGGAGCCGCACAAACGGGCCGGCCGAGCCGTCAAGGATGGGCACTTCCGGGCCGTCGATCTCGATCAGAAGATTGTCCAGCCCGAGGCCGGAACAGGCCGAGAGCAGATGCTCGACCGTGGCGATGCTGGCGCCGGCGCCGTTCTCCAGCGTCGTGCCCAGCACGGTGTCGGTGACGAACGCCGCGTGCGCCTCGATCCGGTTGTCGCCGGATAGATCGGTGCGAACGAAGACGACGCCCGCATCCGCCGGCGCGGGCGACACCACCAGCCGCATCCGGGCGCCGGTGTGGACGCCGATCCCGGCGCACATCGCCGGACCCGCTATGGTTCGCTGTTCGCGCATTGTCACTGATCCCGCCGAAAGCCGCCCAGCCGCTTGAAAAGCATTGGTCAAAAGCACTTGGTTCAAAGCACTTGGGCCGTTCTCGGCCGTCCCCTGTCTGCAGGATGTATGGAAGGGGCGCGGGGGGCTCAACACACGTTCAGTTACGGTTTGTTTCCGCCGTCGGGAGACGCTCGTTGGCGGCTTCCGTCCAGCCCTCCAAACGCTCCGATTCAACCGCTATAGCACCGCCCATGACCTCCTCGTCTCCCTCGCCCCGCGGCGCCTTCGAGCGGCGCTTCGCCGCCCTGATGGCCGAGGCGCAGGCCGGGGGCCCCGATGCCGCGCAGGCGGCGCGCCGGGCCGCCGCGATGGCGCTGGCGCGCGATCCAAGGCGGGCCGAAGAGGCGCTCGCGCACGCCAGCGCGCTCGACCCGCTCGATGCGGTCTCGACGCTGGCGCTGGCGCAGCTGCGCGCCGACCGGGGCGATCTCGACGCTGCGCGCGTCGGCGCGGCCCAGGCCTTCTCCGACGCCATCGATGAAAGCGCCCGGGCGCTCGCCGCGTTTGCGCTCGGCGAGATCGCGCTTGCGCGGGGGGACGCGGCGCAGGCGCGCGACGCGTTCCAGGCCGCCAAATCGCTGCAGGCCGACATCCTGCGCCACGAGCCCGGCGACTACGAAGCGCTGCGGCATTATGCGCGCGCGTGCCAGCGGCTGGCGGATTTCACCGCCAGCGACGACGGCGCGGCGGCGGCGCGGATCGCGCACGGCGAAGCGCTGACCCTGCTGGAGACGCTGGCGCAGCGCGACGACGCGCTCGTCGATCTCGCGGAGGATCTCGCGTTCGGGTGCGCCCGTCTGGCGCATCTGTGCCTCGAGCTTGGCGACCACGACGGGGCGCGCGCGTGTGCGGAGGCGCGGGTCGGCTGGCTCATGCGCCTCGCCGACGACGAGCCTGACAACGAAGCATGGCGCGTCGATCTTGCGGACGCCTGGGAGCTCTGCGCGCGCCTGGCGCTCGAGGCTCATGACATCCACCCCGCGCAGGAGGCGTCGAGCCAGGCGCTGCATCTGCGGGTGGCGCTGGCCGCCGCCGCGCCGGGCGACGCCAAACGCCGCCGCGCGCAAGCAAAGCGCTGGGCGCGCCATGCCGAAATCCTCGCACAGAGCGGCGATCTGCACGGCGCGCGCAGCGCCGCGGCGCACGCACGCGGCCTCCGGGAAGCCGATACGGATTCGCTCGGCGCCCAGGCGCTGCACGATGCGCTGATCCTTGAAGGCGATCTGGCGCTCAAGGCGCGCGACTACGAGGGCGCGCGCATCCTCTTCTCGCGTGCATGCGAACACGCCCAGCCCCGCGCCTATGACGACAACGCGTGGCGCACGGCCTTGTCGCAAGTCTGGGGGCGGCTCGGCGAGACCGCGCTGCAGGCGCATCATTTCGCGCAAGCTCGCGATTCCTTCGCCCGGATGCGCGCGCTCAGCGACGCCTCCAATCCGCGGTTGGCGGCGCGCCTCCTGCTGAAGGAGGGCGAAGCCGCGCTCGGCGCAGGCGACAAGATCGCGGCGCGCGCGCTCTTCCAGCAAAGCTGTGCGATCCGCCTCGATCTCGTCGACGCGGCGCCGCAAGACATGGCGCTGGCGCGCGAACTGGCGGTCGCGCTCGAACGGCTGGGCGTGCTTGCGCACGAAGCTGGAGACATCGCCGCGGCGCACGCAGCGTGGGAAGACGAAGCGCGGATCGCGGAAATCATGCTTGATGCGATCGGCGATTCAGCGGCGATGCGTTTCGCCGCGATCGTTCATGGCCTGCTTGCGGGCCTCGCCTCACCTGACGCGACGGCGCACAGAAAACGCGGCCTCGCACTTCTCGACGACCTGGCGCGGCAGGGCGCGCTCACTGAACAGGACATCGCCTTGCGCACCCGCCTCTGGGGCGGGTGAGAAGTCGGCTTTAGACTTCCATCGCGCGTTCGAACGCCAGAAGCTCGATCGCGCGACGGGCGGTGGTCTCGGCCATGCAGGATGCAACGATCACGCGGGCGATCGAGCCGCCTTCGAACGGCGCGGCCATCGCGTCGCAATTGGCGTCGCGGAACACGATCCATGCGCGCTGCGCGCGTTGCAGCGGGCTGACTTCGCCAGAGGCCGAGGGGCCGTTGAGGCGCCGATAGACAGCGTTCAATTCGCCATCCCACGCTGCGTGTTCACGCATCCGGCAGGCGACGAGCCCGACGGTCGTCTCGCCGCCATCGTGCGCCATGCACGGGCCCGCGATCGCGCCGATGCATCCCTCCAGCGGGCCAGCGTCCATCGTCTCGGCGATGCAGGCGCGGAGCGCATTCGCGTCTGCGCGCGTCTCCGCTGGCGTCGGCGCCTGTGCAACCGCAAGCGGCGTCAAGCCGATCAGAAGCAGCGACGCGAGAAGCGCGCGCATGCGCGCTCAGCGCGGCGTCATCTGGCGGCGCAGGAACGCCGGGATTTCGAGTTCCTCATCCAGCGCGGGATCAGTGTCGAGCGGCGGCTCCGACGGCGGCGCCGGTTCGCGGCGCGCGGCCGGGGGAGGACGGCGCGGCTCGTCGCCACCCTTCATCCAGCCGAACAGCGAGAAGCCGCCGCCTTTGCGCTCCGCAGGCGCATCTTCCTGGATCGCAAAGGTCGGGCGCTCGTCCTCATAGGGATCGCCGACGCCGTCATACGCGGCGGCGCGATCCTCGAATCCGTAACGGCGCGCGGGCGCTTCGACGGCGCGGCGGGCGGGCTGGACGATCGTCTGCTGCGTGACGATGGCTTCATCGTCGATGCCGGTGGCCACCACGCTCACGCGCATGCGGCCCTCAAGCGATTGATCGAACGTCGAGCCAAGGATGATGTTGGCGTTGGGATCAACCTCGGCGCGGATTTCGTTCGCGGCGGCGTCGACCTCGTACAAGGTCATGTCGAAACCGCCGGTGATGTTGATCAGCACGCCCTTGGCGCCGCGCATCGAGACGATGTCGAGCAGCGGATTGGTGA